>CABUUD010000109.1 GCA_902494585.1 uncultured Collinsella sp.
AGGTTGTCGTAGAGAGCCTTGCTCTCGCGCAGGAACTCGGGGCTGAAGAAGATCTTGTCATCGCCCAGCCTCTCGCGCAGGTCCGCGGTGTAGCCGACGGGGATGGTCGACTTGATGACGATCCAGGCGTCCGGGTTCACCGAGCGAACGGCGGCGATGGCGGCCTCGACGGAGCTCGTGTCGAAGAAGTTCCTGTCCGAGTCGTAGTTGGTGGGCGTGGCGATGACGGCGTAGTCGGCGCCCGTATAGGCCTCGGCCACGTCGACGGTGGCGTGCAGGTCGAGCTCGCGCTCCCCCGCCTTGGCCTCCGCCAGGAAGCGCTCGATCTCGTCGTCCTGGATGGGCGACACGTAGTTGTTGATCTTTGCGACCTTCTCAGGCACGATGTCCAGCGCGTGAACTTCGTTGTGCTGCGAGAGCAGGACGGCGAGGGACAGGCCGACGTAGCCGGTACCGGCGACAGCGATCTTTAATTTTTCAGTCATAAAACGACTCCTCAGAAAAATTGAAATTACGGTTCATAACTCGTAGCTAAGATTTACTTTTCCTAAAGAATCCAAAAGCTTCGGTAACGCAGGCACTCGGCGACGCAAAGAAAGCCTTGATCGCGTAGCCGAACGCATCCATATATCGTCGGCTACGCTTCATGGCAAATGCCAGGACGGCGTTATGTCGAAACTCTATATAGTTGATATCTTTCTTATCGAGCTGTGGGTAATAACTTTGAACGACCTTGTGTCTCGCCACTTCGCCTTCGATCTTGTTGTTTCCCAGGGAAAGGCGCTCGCCAGAATGCAAATACTGATGCACGTGGACTTCTGGCATATAGCCAATACGCGCACCAGCTTCAATACAACGAAGCATTAGCCACCAGTCTTGGCCCGTAGCAACTTCGCCGAATCCCTCGGTCACGTCAAACAGACTCTTCTTTAGCATGTAGATTGATGTGGGTGCTATTGGCGTTAATAGATGTGCTCTGAGCAAACCCTGTTTTGAGAAATCATCACAATGATTGAGCCGGCGATGCTCTACGAGCTTACCCGACTCGTTATACCAAGAGACATCCTGCCAGCACATATCGAGGCCATTTTCCAGTATATAGCCGAGCTGCGTTTCAACCTTATCTGGGAGAAACTGATCATCATCATCAAGAAATGCCAGATAATCGCCCATTGCTTGGCGACACGCATAGTTACGTGCGGCACCCCCGCCCGTACGACCGGCAGTATGGATTGTCCTTAGACGCGAATCTTCGTATGTTGAAAGTACTTTGTTTGTTTCCTTATCCCACTCGGAATTCGCTTCATTGTCGTTAACGACAATAATTTCCAGGTTCTTATATGACTGATTTGAAATAGAACTTAACGCATTTGTCAGCCGATCTGCCCTTTTATAGGTTGGAACAATAACGCTAACCAGAGGTCCATTCTCAATAGCCATCTATCGCCCCGTTCTCTTCTTGCCGAACATGGCACCAAAGGTGCCGGTAAAGCATTTCCAGTCCATGCGGAAGCATCGGTTACGCACGTAATGAAGCTCGATCTTTTGACGCAGGCCACTCTCGAACGTCGCAGCGTTGCGATCGGTTGCCTGCCACAGGCCCGTAATGCCGGGCTGGACAGAAAGCAACTCGGCCTTCTCCTCGTCGGAGAAGTGCTGCTCAAGTTCGTCTCTTGTAATGGGACGCGGTCCGATAACGGAAAGGTCGCCGTTCAGCACGTTCAGGAACTGCGGTATCTCGTCAATCGAACACTTACGGATAAACTGGCCGACTTTGGTAATGCGGGGATCATCGTCGACCTTGCGCTCAACTTCCCACTGATGTAGCTGCTCAGAGCTCAAATACTTCTGCACATTGCCGGCGTCGGCGACCATGCTGCGAAGCTTAAGGATCTTGATAGTCTTACCGCCCTTGCCGACGCGCTCCTGTGCGTACAGCGGGTTTCCGGGAGATTCAAGACAAATGAACGCACAGACAATGGCCACCGGAATTACCAGCGCCACGCTCACGCAAAGGCTGAAAACAAGATCAAACAGCCTCTTTAAAAAACGGTAAGCCATCGTACCGCTCGGTTGCATCTCCTGAACGGCTAGCGACTCCCCTACGGAAGCACTGCATTCAGCTATCTCTTTAGTAGTCAAGTTCAAATCCACGTCCCTGTTCCCAGGGATCCCCCAAATCGATGAATTCAAATTGCGAATGAATTGCCAGTGCGACGTCCCCTTACGTTTTGCTGGGCACGTCTAACGGAAGCAACTCCCTAAAAGCGGAGTCGCCTTCGCCCACGTCTACCAGGCACCAGCGCTTATGACGGTCGATCTTCTTTACACGGGCCTCTTGCCCCACCAAAGGCCCCTGCTCTATGTGCAGCACGCCGTCTTCTATGCGGGCTACGCTGTTACGCACCACGCCGTCGTCGTCGAGCACGCTGCGGTACCAGTCCTGCGCATCGTCCGGCATGGGCGCATAGGCCCGCTCCCTGCTACCGGCAATGCGGCAGCCAAAGCTCAACTGGGCCAAAGCCTTATCGAGCAGGACGGCATCGCGCGTGGCGACGAAGAAGTATTCCTTGTACATAGGTTTGGTTTGGAGCGACCAGGAGCCGTCCCGCTTAAACCAGAACTCCTTTTGCATCACAAAAGCGTCCTGCATCAACTCATGCGGGATAATGCGACGGACCTTTTCGCAGGTCTCGCGCTCTTTACCGTTGGGGGTGTGGACCAGATACCAGCGGACGCGGCCGCACTGGCTGTTGGTAGTAGCGCCACTAAAGGCACCGGGCAGCTGCTCTTGGCGCCGCATTGTCTGTTCCATCTCTCGCCCCCCTTTTTTTGTCTCCGCGACACACGCGGATGCAGGGGCGTTAAGAACAGGCTTCTCGCTCGCAGCTAGGCGCAGTCGCAAAAGTACAGGTTTTTGTATCTTTCGACGGAGTTCATTATACGAGCAAACTGCTCGCGTTTTCCCAGATTGCACAAAATGCGCCGCGAATGGGTGCATCTCCATACGCCTCTACAAAAACCTGTACCTTTTTGCACAACAAAAAAGCCGCTCTAACCAGCGGCTTTTCGTGTTATAGGGCAATATTTCTTTTTTATGGGGCCATTTGTGCTTTGCCAAACGGTTACGGAGCCTGTCGGCATCTTGTGGGCGCGGAACAACTACGGCCTATGCTCCCCGCCCCATACTCGGCATAAAAAACGCGGCTGCCCCGTGCATGGGACAGCCGCGTATACGTGCGGTCTATAAACCTATGCGCTCGCCTTAGGCGCGAGTCTTGATCTCCTCGAGCACCTTGGCCACAAACTCGTCAACGCTCATCTGAACGGTCTCGTTGGAACGATCGCGGACGGAGATGTTGCCGGCCTCGACCTCCTTCTCGCCCAGGATGAGCATGTAGGGCACGCGGTCGATGCTGCGGGCCTCGCGGATCTTGTAGCCGATCTTCTCGTCGCGGTCGTCGCAGACCACGCGAATGCCGGCCTCCTCCAGCTTGGCGCACACCTCGTGAGCGTAGTCGCGGCTCTTCTCTGAGACGGGAAGCGCCTTGACCTGCACGGGAGCCAGCCAGGTGGGGAACTTGCCCGCAAAGTGCTCAATCAGAATACCAATGAAGCGCTCGATGGAGCCAAAGCACACGCGGTGCAGCATGATGGGACGCTTCTTGGTGCCGTCGGCGTCCACGTACTCCAGGTCAAAGTTGAGCGGCATCTGGAAGTCGAGCTGCACGGTACCGCACTGCCAGGTACGGCCGAGCGAGTCCTCCAGATGGAAGTCGATCTTGGGGCCGTAGAAGGCGCCATCGCCCTCGTTGACCTCGTAGTCCATGCCCAGCTTCTCCAGAGCGGTGCGCAGGCCTTCCTCGGCGCGAGCCCAGTCCTCGTCCGAACCCATGGAGTCCTCGGGGCGGGTGGAAAGCTCAACGTGGTACTTAAAGCCAAACTTCTGGTATACGGAGTCAATGAGATTGACCACGCCCACGATCTCGTCAGTCAGCTGGTCGGGACGCACAAACAGGTGGGCATCGTCCTGGTTAAAGCAGCGCACGCGGAACAGGCCGTGCAGGGCGCCGCGCAGCTCGTGGCGGTGCACCAGGCCAATCTCGCCGGCGCGAATGGGCAGCTCGCGGTAGGAGTGCGGCTTGGAGGCGTACACCAGCACGCCGCCCGGGCAGTTCATGGGCTTAATGCAATACTCTTCGCCGTCGATGACGGTGGAGTACATGTTGTCCTTGTAGTGATCCCAGTGGCCCGATGTCTTCCACAGCTGCTTGTTCATGATGAGCGGCGTGGAGATCTCCACGTAGCCGGCCTTGTGATGGATCTCGCGCCAGTAGTCCAGCAGCGTGTTCTTAAGGATCATGCCGTTGGGCAGGAAGAACGGGAAGCCGGGGGCCTCGTCGCGCATCATAAAGAGGTCCATTTCGCGGCCGATCTTGCGGTGGTCGCGCTTCTTGGCCTCCTCGAGCATGTGCATGTGCTCGTCGAGCTCTTCCTTGCTGGCAAAGGCGACGCCGTTGATGCGGGTGAGCATCTTGTTGTCCTTGTCGCCCTTCCAGTAGGCGCCCGAGACGCCGGTGAGCTTAAAGGCCTTCAGCGCCTTGGTGTAGCAGATGTGGGGGCCGACGCACATGTCGATGTAGTCGCCCTGCTGGTAGAAGGTGATGCGGGCGTCATCGTCCAGGTCGCCGATGTGCTCGACCTTATACTTCTCGCCGCGCTCCTCCATAAGGGCGATGGCCTCGGCACGGGGCTTCTCAAAGACGGTGAACTTGAGGTTCTCCTTGACGATCTTTTTCATCTCGGCCTCGATCGCGGGGAAGTCGTCCTCGCTGATCTTGACGCCCTCGGGCAGGTCGACGTCGTAGTAGAAGCCGTTATCGGTCGCGGGGCCGTAGGCAAAATCAGCCTCGGGGTACAGGCGCTTGATGGCCTGCGCCATGATGTGCGCGGCGGAGTGACGGATGACGTGCGTGACCTCGTCCTGCGGGAGCTCGGCCACCGAACCGTCATTGTAGAGTGCCTTCATGGGTATGTTTTCTCCTCTCGGATGCCTGATGCAAGTGTGTGCGATGCGCTCGGCGTTTTTGACTTGCATCATTATAGGCAGGTTGCCTTGGTATACAAGCGCCCGCCGCACCTTAATGGCACGGCGGGCGATTTTCTACGCATGCTTCATCGTGTGGGGGCGGGGTGTGGGGCGCACGTGCGGCTTGCGTGTGGCGCGCGGTGCCCGTGGCTTGCGGCCGGCCCGGCGATGGATGCGTTACTGGATGCGAGTTCGGCAGTAGGGGCAGACCTTCCAGTGCGCGTCGAGCGGACGATGGCAGCTGGGGCACACGTTGCGAACCTGGGTGTCGCAAACGGGGCAGACCACAAAGTCCTTCTCGATGGGGGCTCCGCACTGCGGGCAGGTACCGTACTGGGCAAGCTGGCGCTCGCGCAGGGCCATGTCCAGCTCCTGCTCCTCGCGGTCGGACGCGTAGGAGTGCGGGCGCAGGACCAGGTAGGCGATGAGGCCCACAAACGGGATGAGGGCGATGATGCCCCATGCCACGTAGGCGCTGGCGCCGCGGCGGCGAGCATCGATGAACACATAGACGACCGACAGCACGTACAGGGCGATGATAAAGCCAACGAAGGCATAGACGACGCCCATAAGCTGCGGCGACATGAGCTCGGAGATGTACTTGGACATTACGGGTACCTTTCGGAATATTAACAGTCCGGTCAAGTTTACCACGGGGTTTGTTTATATGGGACCACGGCTAGGCGCGGGGCCGCCGCGGACACAAACATCTCAATCTGTAACAGGTAGGGGTGGGATCCGGGTCTAGATGTTACAGATCAAGACAAACGGATGACCCGCATGGCAAATGTCTCAATCTGTAACAACTGGGACCCAAATCCTCGTCTAACTGTTA
>CABUUD010000110.1 GCA_902494585.1 uncultured Collinsella sp.
AATACGCGCGAGCTCGTGGGAGGCCAGCATCATCGAACACCGCCGATCGCCTGCGGAAAGACATGCTCCATTACAAAGCGACCACCCTCGATGCGGGCAAGCGCCTTAAGCCCGCTATCGAGCACCAGCGCAAACGGCGCCTTCGACGCATTGAAGCCCGCAAGCGCGCGCTCAATAGGAATGCGACGTCCGCACAGCAGATCGTCGGCAAGATCGCCCGGCAAGTCGACGCGCGTGGCGCCCAGTGCCGCAATGGGATCCAAGGCAAAGTCGGCAGCGGACTCGGCAGAAAGCTCCTCGACCGCATGGCAGGCACCGATGGAAACAACGCCGGAGGCTGTACGGCGCAATGCGGAAATATGCGCCGCGTTGTCACAGGCACGACCCAGGTCGCGAGCGAGCGCACGGATATAGGTGCCCTTACTCACCGAAAACGCCACGGTCCAAACGCAAGCATCGCCCTCGCCGCCCACGGCAATCAGGTCGGCGGAATATACCTCGACCGGACGCGGGGGCAGCGACACGGCATTGCCCTCGCGCGCAGACTTATAGGCGCGCACGCCGTTGACCGAAATGGCCGAAAACGCCGGCGGCACCTGCATCTGCAGGCCCAGCATGGCGGACAGGCGCTCGCGAGCATAGGCTGGATCGCGCAGCTCGGCGGCTATAGGCACCGTGCGGACGGCCTCGCCCTCCGCATCATCAGTATTGGTCTCGACGCCAAACGAGATGTCGGCGACGTAGCTTTTGGTATCGAGCGTGAGCATGCCCAGCAGACGCGTTGCCTGACCCACGCCCACCACCATGACACCCGATGCCATGGGGTCGAGCGTTCCGGCATGACCGACGCGCCGCTCATGGAGGGCGCGCCGGCATTGCGAAACCACGTCGTGTGACGTGCAGCCCACCGGCTTATCGACGGCGAGCAGCATATTAAGTTGAGAGGGTGTACGACGAGCCATGTACCATCCAAAAAGTTAGAGCTCGACGGTCACCGAAGCGGGATCCTCCCCTACCAGCTCGGCCAGCATGGGAAGTGCCGCGGTGAGCGTCTCGGAAATCGTTCCGGCGTTGGTAAAGCCGGCGGCAGCGTGGTGCCCACCTCCGCCAAAGTTGGCCGCAATCTCGGAAACATCAAGATCGCCCTTGGAGCGCAGGTTGCCGCGCACCTTGGTATCGCCCTCGATGCCCTTAAGGAACAGGCAGACCTCGACGCCCATCACCGAGCGAACCACATCGACCAGGCCGTCGCACTCATCCGAGGTGACGCCGCAGTCCTTAAGGTCGCTCTCGTACGCGTAGCTATATGCCACGCGCCCGTGCGCAACCGTCTTAATGCGACCCATGACGATGGACTTGAGGTGCAAGAACTCGACACGCATGCTCTGATAGACCTCGAGCGCGACGCGCGCCGGATCGGCACCGTGCGCCACCAGACGCGAGGCGGCATGAAAGGCTGCGGCATCGGCGTTCTGATACTGAAAACGACCGGTGTCGGTAACCAGGCCGCACAGCAGGCAGGTGGCGATGCTGTCGCTTGCAGTAATGCCACAATCGGCCAAAAAGCGGTCGATAATCATGGCGCAAGCAGCGGCATTGACACACCTAAGGCTGACCTCGGCAAACTCCTCGCGTGCCGGGTGATGGTCAAAGCACGCCACGTGAGCCGAACGACGCAACACCTCGGCGGAATTATTGAGGCGCTCGACGACCGGCACGTCCACCGAGATGAACAGGTCCGGGTTGTCGGTGTAGGCAGAGGCCGGTACCAGCAGATCGGCGCCCTCCATAAAACGGTAGATGCGCGGAACGGGATCGTCGTCTGCCAGCAGCAGGGCGATGTCCTTGTCGGGGAACACCTTCATAAGCGATAAGCCCAGGCCCAACACGGAGCCCAGGGCATCGCCGTCGGGAGAGGTGTGACCCGAGATCGCAATGGAGGACGCACCCTCGATGAGCTCGAGGATGCGTCGTTTAATATCTGCAGACTCGCACAAGGCGAGGTCGGCGGAATTAGTCATCTAAAGCTGCCTCCTGGGCGGCATCCACAATTGGGTAGCCGTCCTCGTCCTTTTCGATCGCAAGCGTGGCCGGAACGTTTTCCAGCGCACGCGTGATGCGCTCGGCCTCATCGGTCGAGCGATCGATGCGAAAATCGAGCTCGGGCGTGACACGCCAATCGAGCGAGCGAGCCAACAGGCTGCGAATGCGGCCCTTGGCGCTGGCGAGCGCCTCCATGACCTCATCGTAGCGGCTCGCATCGCACGACACGTACACGCGTGCGAACGAACGGTCCACCGCGACCTCGACCGCGGTCAGGGTGACCAGGTCGAGACGCGGATCGGAAACCTCAAAGAGCAGGATATAACCGAGCTTCTCGCGGAGCTGCTCGCCCAAACGGCGGGTTGCCTGCGTTTGCTTCATAGCGCTACCCCCTACTCGGTACGGGCAACCTGGTCGATGCGGTAACCCTCGATCTGGTCGCCGGGCTTGATGTCCTGGAAGTTCTCCAGGCCAATGCCGCCCTCGGAACCGCTCTTGAGACTCTTGGCCTCGTCCTTGTAGTGGCGCATCGAGGCGATCTTGCCGTTGAAGACCACGATGCCGTCACGCACCAGGCGCACGGAATCGGTCGCGGCGATCTCGCCCTCCTCCACGCGGACACCGGCGGCGATACCGACTTTGGGCACCTTAAAGGTATCCAGGACGGTCGCGGTACCTGTGGAGACCTCGACCTCGGTGGGCTTGAGCATGCCGATACGGGCAGCGTCGAGCTCCTCGAGGCACTTATAGATAACGTCGTAGCAACGGATCTCGACGCCCTCGCGCTCGGCAGCGGAGCGGGCCTTGCCATCGGGACGCACGCCAAAGCCGATGATAATGGCGTTGGAGGCGTCGGCCAGGACGACGTCGGTCTCGTTGATGGCACCGACGGCGGAATGGATCGTGTTGATGCGGACCTCGGACTGATCCATCTTGTCGAGCGAGTCCTGAAGAGCCTCGATGGAACCCTGAACGTCGGCCTTGATGATCAGGTTGAGCTCCTTGACCTCGGCGTCGGCAATGGTCTCGAAGAGGTTCTCGAGCGTGACGTGCTTCACGCGGCTCTGCTCCTCGATACGGGCCTTGAGCGAACGCTCATCGGCCAGGGCGCGAGCCTCGCGCTCGTCCTCAAACACGCGGAACTCGTCGCCGGCGTTGGGGACGGACTGCAGGCCCAGAATCTCGACGGCGTCGGAGGGACCGGCCTCGGTGACGGCGCGGCCCTTGGGGTCGAGCATGGCACGGACGCGACCATAGGTAAGGCCGGCGACCAGCGTATCGCCCACGTGCAGGGTACCGCGGGTCACCAGCACGGTAGCGACCGAGCCGCGGCCCTTGTCGAGCTTAGCCTCGAGGACGTTACCGGAGGCAAAGGTATCCGGGTTGGCCTTGAGCTCGAGCACGTCGGCCTGAAGCAGCACGGTCTCGAGCAGGTCGTCGATGCCGATCTTCTGCTTAGCCGAGATGTTGACGAACATGTTCTGTCCGCCCCACTCCTCGGGGATGACGCCGTACTCGGTGAGCTCCTGGCGCACGCGGTCGGGGTTGGCGCCGGGCTTATCGATCTTGTTGACGGCGACGACGATGGGAACACCGGCGGCCCTGGCGTGGTTGATCGACTCGACGGTCTGGGGCATGACGCCGTCGTCGGCGGCGACAATCAGGATGACGATGTCAGTCACCTTGGCGCCGCGGGCACGCATGGCCGTAAAGGTCGCGTGACCAGGGGTATCGATGAAGGTGATCTTGCGGTCGTTGATCATGACCTGCGAAGCGCCGATGGCCTGCGTAATGCCGCCCGCCTCGCCGGCAGCGACGCCGGTGTGACGGATGGCGTCGAGCAGGCTCGTCTTGCCGTGGTCAACGTGGCCCATGACGGTGACGACCGGGGCGCGGGGCTTAAGGTCGGCGGGATCGTCGTAGAACGAGAAGGTGTTCTCCTCCTCGGGGGTGATGATCTTGATCTGACGGCCCAGGTCGTCGGCAACAAGCTCGACGAGGTCGTCGGACATGGACTGCGTCATCGTGAGCGGCGTGCCCAGCAGGAACAGGCGCTTGATGATGTCGTTGGCCGGAACGTCGAGTGCCTCGGCAAGCTCCTGGACGGTAACGCCCTGGGAGACCTTGATGGCGTCGAGCTCCTCGGGGTTCACGCCCTGGGCCAGCGCCTCCTCAATCTTGCGCTCCTCCTGTGCCTTAGCAGCCTCGCGCTCGCGCTTCTCCTTGCGCTTCTTGCGGCGACCGGTGGACTCGCGAGAGGCCTCCTCGACGGCGGCGCGGGCCTCCTCGAGCACCTTCTCGCGACTGTACTCCTCGGCCTCACGCGCCATGCGGCTGTAGTGGTCCTCATCGTTGCCGTGACCGCCCTTGCGCTTCTTGCCCTTGCCCTGTTTATCGGGGTTGGGGAAGTCCATGCCGGCAGCGACGTTGTTGCTGGCGTTGGTGCGATGGCTGTGCGGACGGCTCTCGGAGGCGTTGCGCTCGGAGTTGTTGTCGGAGGCGTTGCGATCGTTACGACGGCCACCGCGACGGTCGTTGTTGCCGCCACGACGGTTGCCGCGCTCGGAGGCGCGCTCGGCCTTGGCCTTCGCCTCGGCGTCCTTCTTCTCCTTGAGCACGGTCTCCTGTGCGGCGATCTGGTCGAGCAGCGAGCGGAAGCGCGAACCGGAGTCGGAAGCGGGGACGGCGCGGCGCTGGGCCTCGCGGGCAGCCTCCTCCTTCTCGCGGGCAAGGCGCTCCTGCTCGGCCTTCTTCTTGGCCTCGGCCTCGGCGCGGGCGGCCTCCTCGGCAGCCTGGGCGGCGGCGAACTGGCGGCGCTCCTCCTCGCGTGCCTTCTCGGCGGCGATGCGCTCGCGCTCGGCCTCGGCAGCGCGCGCTGCCTCCTCGGCGGCGGCTGCCTCCTCCTCGGCCTGCTTGGCGGCCTCGACTTCCTGAGCGCGGGCCTCGATCACCGAGGCGAGCTGCTTGCGGACCATAGCGACATAAGCGTCCTCCAAGGTGGAGGAAGCGGACTTAGCGGGAATCTTCATTTCGGCGAGATGACCCATCAGTTCCTTGGAGGTCATGCCGAACTCTTTGGCCAGGGTGGACACACGGACTTTTGCCATATGACTTCACCTACCCTTTCTGGCACCTTGGGTGCCTAGAGACTGAACGAGCGTGGGAGATGCACCGGGACCTGCCCGGCGCGACCGCGCGCTAGATCAGGTCCTCCGCATCATCGAAGGCGTCGGTGTCGTGAACACCGCAGAAACGGGAGCCGGGACGGGCCTGGTTACGGCACTGGATGCCGTCCTCGGACACGTACTCGCAGCGACGGACGTCGTCGTCCTCCTCGTCACCGATCAGGTCGGCGGCGGGCTCCTCGTGAACGGGGACGTTCTTGAGGATGTCGGCAGCAAGGGTCTCAGACTTAATGTCGATGTGCCAGCCGGTCAGGCGAGCGGCGAGGCGGGCGTTCTGGCCCTCCTTGCCGATGGCGAGCGAAAGCTGGTCGTCGGGCACGATAACGCCGGCATAGGCCTTCTCCTCGTCGATGAGGACACGGGTGACCTTGGCGGGCGACAGGGCGTTGGCGACGTAGACGGCCGGATCGGCATCCCACAGGATGACGTCGACGCGCTCGCCGCGGAGCTCGCCTACGACGGCGCGAACACGGCTGCCCTTGGGGCCGACGCAGGCGCCCACGGGATCCAGACGGTCGTCGAGCGAGTGGACGGCAACCTTGGAGCGCTGGCCGGGCTCGCGGGCGATCGACTTGATCTGGACGGTGCCCTCATAGATCTCGGGCACCTCCTGCTCAAACAGACGACGCATGAG
>CABUUD010000111.1 GCA_902494585.1 uncultured Collinsella sp.
GACGAACCCTGTAGCCCGCCAGCCCCTCCGCGGGCAACAATCCTATTCCACAACACAACCAACAGAAAGGAGTCCTCATGGACACCAATCATTCCCCCATCATCAGTCCCCTCACCATGCGTGAATCCGCCCGAGGTATCACGCTCACCAGCATTTACGATGAGATGCTCGCCCGTCGCGAGCTCTCCGTCATGGGAAACATCGAAACCCCGATGGCCCACGACCTATGCCAGCAGATCCGCCTGCTCGATGCCACCGACCCCAGCCGCCCCATCACCATATTTGTCGCCAGCGCCGGCGGAAGCGTGCGATCGGGCCTTGCGATCTATGACGCCATACGCCTCGCATCGTGCCCCATCCGCACCGTCTGCCTGGAATTCGCCGCGTCCATGGGCGCCGTGATCTTTATGGGCGGCGACAATCGCCGTATGGCGCCCCATGCAGAGCTCATGATTCACGACCCGCTGATCCCCCAGGGGGCAGGCGGCTCGGCACTTGCGCTGCAGGAAACCAGCCGGCGTCTCATGCAGACCCGCAAGACCCTCACGCAAATCCTCTCGGACCGCAGCGGCCTCACGCCCAAGCGCATCCAGTCCCTCACCGTAAAAGACACCTACCTTTCGGCCGAGCGCGCCGTCGAGCTCGGCTTTGCCCACGAAATCCTCTCGACCACCAAGGAGGTCGCCCATGTCTAACCTCGCCAGCCGCCTCGCCGCATCTGAGTCCGCATCGTCCACCATCCTCGCCAAGGATCGAACGCTTTCCTGCGACACCCGCCAAACGGGACTCAACAACAATGCACTTGTGATCGGCCCCTCGGGAGCCGGCAAGACCCGAAACGTCCTCAAGCCCAACCTGCTGCAAATGAACGCAAGCTACATCGTGCTCGACACCAAAGGCACGCTCTGTCGCGAAGTGGGACCCGTGCTGGCAGCCCACGGCTACCGCGTGCAATGTCTCAACTTCGCCGACCTCAACACCGTCCCGGCCCTTGCGCCCGGCATCGAGCGCTGCGGCTACAACCCCCTGAGGCACATTCGCCGCAAGGCGGACGGCAGGCCCAACCAGCAGGACATCCTCTCGGTGGCAAAGGCCATCTGCCCCATCGAGGACAACAACCAGCCTTTTTGGGATCATGCGGCGGCAAACCTGCTGTCGTGTCTTATCGCCTACGTCACCGAACAGCTACCCGCCGACGAGCAGACGATCAGCTCGGTCATCAAGCTGATCGAGCACCTGCAGGACGGTGCCACGGGTCGATTGTTTGACGACCTGATCACGACCGACCCCCAAAGCTATGCCCTCTCGCTATGGCGGCGCTACGCCATTACGCAAAATGCCGAGCGCATGCACGCGAGCATCGTCGGCATCCTTGCCGAAAAGGTCATGTGTCTGGGATTCGACGGTGCGGCACAGCTCTATCGTGAGTGCCATCAGGTGGACTTCGCTTCCATGGGACACACCCCCTGCGCCCTGTTTGTAACCGTAAGCGATATTGACCGCAATCTCGATCCGCTGACCGGCCTCTTTATTTCGCAGGCGTTTATGGGCCTCATTCGTGAGGCCGATAGGCAGCCCGACGGCAGCCTGCCCATGCCCGTGCGCTTTATGCTCGATGACTTCGCAAATCTGCAGATCCCCCAGATCGACAACGTGCTCTCGATTATCCGAAGCCGCAACATCTGGGCAACGCTGCTGCTGCAGTCGACCAACCAGCTCGATGCGCTCTATGGCGAGGCACGCGCTCGCTCCATCATGGGCAACTGCGACACGCATCTGGTGCTGGCATTCCAGGATCCAGAGAGTGCCCGGGTGTTTTCCGACCGCGCCGACGCGCTCCCCAGCACGCTCATGGCGACGCCGATCGATCGCTCGTGGCTCTTTGTACGCGGTCGCACTCCCGAACAGGTCGAGCGCTTTAGGCTCGAAGACCATCCGCTCTACGGGGAGCTGCCCGAGGCGCAGCGAGGCCATGCGGAGGCCGAGATCTAGGCGCAGGGTTCTCGCAGCGCGCGGCGCCCCGGCGATGTTCCACAAAGGCCGTGCGCCCCGGGACCACGGCAAAGCAAAGGGGCCCGCATCCGATGGGATACGGCCCCCTGGCTATAAGGCGCAATGCGTTAACAGCAGCGACTACTTGCGGTGAGCGCGGTAGAACTCGATGAGCGCCTGGGTCGAAGCGTCCTGCTCGGCCTTGGCGGCGTCGTCGTGGAAGGCCGGGGTGATCTGCTTGGCAAGCTGCTTGCCCAGCTCGACGCCCCACTGGTCGTAGGAGTCGATGCCCCAGACCGTGCCCTCGACAAACGTGATGTGCTCGTACAGGGCGATGAGCTCGCCGAGCGCAAACGGGGTCAGCGTGTCGCCGAAGATCGAGGTCGTCGGGCGGTTGCCCTCAAAGCAACGGGCCGGGACGATCTGCTCGGGCGTGCCCTCGGCGCGCACCTCATCGGCCGTCTTACCAAAAGCGAGCGCCTTGGTCTGGGCCAGGAAGTTGCCCAGGAACAGCTCATGCACGTCCTGACCGCTATCGGTCGCAGGGTTGGCAGTGTTGGCGAAGGCGATGAAATCGGCCGGAACCACCACGGTGCCCTGGTGCAGCAGCTGGTAGAAGGCATGCTGGCCGTTGGTGCCGGGCTCGCCCCAGAAGATCTCACCGGTGTCGGAGGTCACGGCGCTGCCGTCCCAGCGGACATGCTTGCCGTTGGACTCCATGGTGAGCTGCTGCAGGTAGGCCGGGAAGCGGTGCAGATACTGGCAGTACGGAAGCACGGCGTGGCTCTTGGAACCGAAGAAGTTGACGTACCAGACGTTGAGCAGACCCATCAGCGCGACGGCATTGTTCTCGAGCGGCGTATTGCAGAAGTACTCGTCGATGGCGTGGAAGCCCTCGAGGAACTGCTGGAAACGCTCGGGGCCGAGCACGACGATCAGCGACAGGCCCACGGCGGAGTCGACGGAGTAGCGGCCGCCGACCCAATTCCAGAAACCAAAGGCGTTAGCGGGGTCGATGCCGAAGGCCTCGACCTTCTCGAGTGCGGTGGAAACGGCGACGAAGTGCTTGGCCACGGCCTCGGCGTTCTGCTCATCGGAGCCATCGATGGCGCCCTGAGCCTTGAGCTGCTCGAGCATCCAGGTCTTGACCTCGCGGGCGTTGGTGAGGGTCTCGAGCGTGGTGAAAGTCTTGGAAACGATGATCACGAGCGTGGTCTCGGGATCGAGGCCCTTGAGCTTCTCTGCCTGATCGTTGGGGTCAATGTTGGAGATGTAACGGCAGTCGATACCGGCGTCGGCGTAGGGACGCAGGGCCTCGTAGGCCATGACCGGGCCCAGGTCGGAGCCACCGATGCCGATGGACACCAGGTGCTCGATCTTTTTGCCGGTAACACCCTTCCACTCACCGGAGCGCACGCGCTCGGCGAAGGCATACATGCGGTCGAGGACCTCGTGCACGTCGGCGACGACATCCTGGCCGTCAACGATGAGCTGGCCCTTCTCGCTTGCCGGGCGGCGCAGCGCGGTGTGCAGGACGGCGCGGTCCTCGGTGGTGTTGATGTGCTCGCCGGAGAACATGGCGTCGCGGCGCTCCTCGAGCTTCACCTCGCGGGCAAGATCGCACAGCAGCTTGACGGTCTCATCGGTCACCAGGTTCTTGGACAGATCGAAGTGCAGGTCACCAGCGTCAAAGCTCAGCTTGTTCACGCGCTCGGCATCGGCGGCGAACCAGGCCTTGAGGTCGATACCTTCGGCCTCGAGCTTCTCCTGATGAGCCTCGAGCGCCTTCCAAGCGGCAGTCGACGTAGCATCGATAGGTGCGGCAACAGTTGCCATAAAGTCCTCCTCAGCATACGGGCGCACGCCTCCATGCGCCCGGACATTCAGATGCCACTATTCTAGCGCAGGTCAAGACTACAATCAGCGAGCGTTGCCAATCGGCCCCCCAAACGGCAACCGACCAAAAAGGGACAGGTTTATTTTGGCAGGTCAAACGCTTTACCAACCAAAAATAACCCGTCCCTTTATGGCAAATATCAGGCCGCGGCGCAGACGCTACCGAGCAACTCGCGCAGAGGAGACCCGATGCCCTCCAGCAGTTCGGGCGCGATAATGGCAAAAACCGGAACCTCGCCGGTGCCCACGACAGCAGGTACCTTGCCCTCCGAGACAATACATCCATAAGGGACAAAACCGTCTTCGCCGGCATCGAGCACCGCCATGCGACGCGCGAGTTCGCGCGCAAAGCCGGCGGTATCGGCATCGCCGATCGCCAGGACAAAGTCCACGCCTTCGTCGGTCGCCTGGGCCACGGCTTCGTCGATCAGCTCGTCTCCCCCGTCGCCCTCAACCGAGCCGCAGCGGAAAAGTACACGCTCGAGTAGGGCTCGATCAAGCGAGCCAAGTGCCGCCGAGACAAGCTCATCGCGCGTATGCTTGTCACCGCCCAGCACGACCAGCGCCTTGGTGCCACCGTAGTGAGCGACCAGTCGTCCACACCAGCGAGCCACGTCTCCATCCGCAACAAGGCGCGTCGGCATACCAAACCCATAATTGACCATCTTTTCCACAACCCTTCCGTGCGTATAGGCGGTATCAATCGTTAGGCTCATGCTACGAAGCGAGGTTTTCCGAGCTGTTTCGCACTCTTTAGAGCTGCGTTAAAACCCGATCCAACCGCACGACCATACCTACCAAAAAGGGACAGGTTTTGACGATGTCCGGACGAGCGGGTATTATCGAACAAGTATTCGATAAGAACATGTGTTTGATGGGAGGACGCGTGGGACACGAGCGTCACACCTATATCTGCATCGACCTCAAGACGTTCTACGCCAGCGTCGAGTGCGTCGACCGCGGGCTCGACCCGCTCACCACCAACCTGGTCGTTGCCGACGAATCGCGCGGGCGCACGACCATCTGCCTTGCCATCACACAGGCCATGAAAGACCTCGGAATCCATAACCGCTGTCGCCTGTTCGAGATTCCCGACGGTATCGACTACATCAAGGCCGTACCGCGCATGCAGCACTACATGGAGGTGTCGGCGCAAATCTACGGTATCTATCTGGAATTCGTCAGCCCACAGGACGTGCACGTCTACTCCATCGACGAATGCTTTATCGACGTGACGCCCTATCTGGACCTCTATCACACCGACGCTGAAGGCTTCGCCTGCATGTTGCGCGACGAGGTCCTGGCGCGCACCGGCATCACGGCAACGGTTGGCATCGGCCCCAACCTATTCCAGGCCAAGGTGGCACTCGACATTACCGCCAAGCACGTACCCAGCCGCATCGGCATACTCGATGACGAGACCTTTCGCAAGGAAATCTGGCCCCATCGCCCCATCACCGACATCTGGGGCATTGGGCCCGGCGTGGCAGCACGACTCGAAAAATACGGCGTCTACGATCTGATGGGCGTCGCGGCGCTCGACGAAAACCTGCTCTACGACGAGCTCGGCGTCAATGCCGAGTATCTTATCGACCACGCCTTTGGGCGCGAGCCGACAACTATCGCCGATATTCAGGCCTATCGCCCGCAGGCAACCTCAACTACCACAGGACAGGTGCTCTCGAAAGGCTATGCCTATGAACAGGCCTACACCGTCTTGCGCGAGATGGTCGACAACGCTGTGCTGGACTTAGTCGATAAGCACGTGGTGTGCAACAGCATCTCGCTCTTTGTAGGCTACGCGAGCGAGCGCGCCGACATACGCCGCCTCGACGCCAAGGCTCACAATATGCACTTGCGCGTTGAGAACGCTTACA
>CABUUD010000112.1 GCA_902494585.1 uncultured Collinsella sp.
AGGCCCTGCTCACCCTGCCCTTCGGCATCGGTTCCTTTATCGTCGGCCTGTTCTATGCTCCCACGGTCGTTACCGGTATCCACCAGATGTACACCGCCATCGACCTGGGCCAGCTTGCCCAGTATGGCGTGACCTACTGGTTGCCCATCGCCAGCGCTGCCAATATCGCCCAGGGTGGCGCAGCGCTCGCCGTTGCCTTTAAGACCCGCGATGCCAAGATCAAGGGCCTGGCGCTCCCTTCGGCCCTGTCCGCCTTCATGGGCATTACCGAGCCTGCCATCTTTGGTGTGAACCTTCGCTTCTTTAAGCCCTTCATCGCCGGCTGCATCGGCGGCGGTTGCGGCGCCCTGGTCTGCGCGCTCACTTCGCTGGCTGCTTCCGGCACGGGCGTTACCGGTATCTTCGGTATCCTGCTGTGCCTGGCCCAGCCCGTGCAGTACGCGATCATGTTTGCGGTCGCCGCGCTGGTTTCCTTTGGCGTCTCGTTTGTCCTGTACAAGGACGAGCCCAATGCTTCCGAGCAGGCCTAAGAGCTTTTGATTGATGGGGTGCCCGCGGGTTGTATACTCGCGGGCGTTTCCCGTATCTGGTGCCGATCTCTGGCGCCTTGTTACTTTCGATCCGTTAGGACTTTGATATGTCTAATGCCCTTGGTCGCGACCTTGCAAAGCTGGTCGCTGCTGTTGACACCGCCGCCTCTGAGTGCGGTCATGGCGCGTATGGCCAGCGCTTCCACATTATGCCGCCGGCGGGCTGGCTCAACGACCCCAACGGTCTTTGCCAGGCAGATGGCGTATTTCACGCGTACTTTCAGTATGCCCCGTTTGATGTGAACGGCGGCGTCAAGATGTGGGGTCATGCGACGAGCCGCGACCTTATGACGTGGGACTACGTTGGCGCCCCGCTGCTGCCCGACGAGCCGTTCGATTGCCACGGTGTGTATTCGGGCTCCGCGCTTGCCGAGGACGGTCGCATTCGCGTACTGTACACAGGCAACGTGAAGCTATCCGATGCGGACGGGACGTACGACTACGTCAATACCGGCCGTCGTGCCGATACTGTTTATGTCGAGAGCGTTGACGGCCTTGCCGGTCGGGAGTTCAGCCAAAAGCGTGTGGTGCTGGCTTCCGAGGATTATCCCGAGGATTTGACCTGCCACGTGCGCGACCCCAAGGTATGGCGTGACGCGGACGGGCGTTATCACATGGTGCTGGGCGCGCGTCGTCGCGTGGATGGACCGCATATCGAGAGCCGTTTTTGTGCGATGCACGGCGAGGGTGCCGGGCGCGATGTGGGCGAGATCTTGGTGTATGGCTCGACCGATATGCTGAGCTGGGAGCTCGAGAACCGCGTGTCTACGCCCGAGCGCTTTGGCTTTATGTGGGAGTGCCCGGGGTATCTGGAGCTTGAGGCGGATGGCGGTGTGCCGGTGAAGTTCCTATCCTTCTCTCCTCAGGGGCTCGAGGGCGGTCGTTGGGACCGCGGCAACGTATACGCTGCTGGCTACATGCCTGTAGCGGGCGACATTACCGGTGGTGATGGTGCCTATGAGCTGGGCGAGTTCCGCCTGTGGGACGCCGGTTTTGACTTCTATGCTCCGCAGGAGTTCACGGCCGAGGACGGTCGCCACATTCTGATCGGCTGGATGGGCATGCCCGATGAGCCGACCTATGGCAACGCACCCACCGTGGTGTGCGGCTGGCAGCACTGCATGACGGTGCCGCGCGAGCTTACGGCCGGTGACGGCGGCGTGGTACTGCAACAGCCGGCGCGTGAGATCGAGTGCCATTATGCCTCGGTGCGTGTGGGGGAGGGCTCGTTGGAGGTTGCCGGCGATACCTGCTTTGACGTTATTGTTGGCGGTATCGACGGCGCGTTTACCGCGACCGTTGATAGCGAGCTAAAGCTGTCGTTTGTGCCCGCCGAGGGCGAGCTGCCCGCGCGCTTTGAGATGCGATTTACCGATGAGGGTCGCGCTTCTGCCGGTTGCGGTCGTACCGTGCGCTGGGAGCCCATCGACGAGGTTCGTAATGTGCGCATTGTTGGCGATGTCTCGTCGGTCGAGGTGTTTGTGAACGATGGCGCGCTCGTGTTTTCGACGCGCATCTATCCCGAGGCCTATGGCGTGACCGTTGACGCCCCGGGTGCGAACGTAAACTACCATACGCTCAGCATTTAGGCGAGTCGTCGCATATCGGCGCTATACTGCAGCCGTTGCCCACGATGCGGGGAACACCCGCATCGTGGGTTTTTTGTTTATGAGGGAGGTTGCCGTATGGGCGTACAGCGGCTAGAAGAGGCCTGGGCTTTGAGGACCGGCGCGCGTGAGACGCGGTTGCTTGCGGCTCCGCATGTGCCGGCAGCGCTGTCGCAGCTGGGGATTGTGCGTCCCGGTGACCGCCTGGTTGCGTTTGCCGATGACTTTGCCGATGCGTTTGTGCACGGCTTTGATGGCTGCGACGTGGTTATGGTGGGGGAGCCCTCGGTTGCAGCGTTTGCCGCCGCATCCGAGGGCTTTGACGCTTCGTTTGATGCCGAGGGGCCGCACCTGTGGTGGTTTGTGAACTCCATCGGCGGGTTTGGTCTGCGTGTGCCCGATCTGCGCGCGCTGGGTCGGGCGGCGCGTGAGGCCCGCGCGCTGCTTGTTGCGGACAACACCGTGGCGTCGGCTTTTGGCTGCGATCCGCTGCGGCTGGGTGCTGCGCTGTCGCTCGAGGCGCTCGATCGCGTGTGCGCCGGCAAAGCTCCGCGCAAGCTCGTTGCCGCTTTGGTGGCGCGCTCGCAGCTCAAGCGCCATCGTGTGGATGCCGCTGCCGAGTGCGCGCACACCCTTCTTGAGGGCTGTGGCTTGGCCAAGCTTGATTTGACTGCTGATGAGGCTGCTGTGCTGGAGCGGGGACTGGACTCGCTCGATGTTCGCATGCAGGCGCATTTCGACCGCGCCCGTGCACTGGCCGAGTATCTGTCCGCCAACGAGATGGTGCGCAACGTGCGCTATCCCGGACTGAGCTCGCATCCCGACCATGCGGTTGCAACGGGAATCCTCGAGCACGGCTTTGGTCCGGCAGTTGAATTTGACCTTATCGAGCGTAGCGCGGGCGAGCTGTTCGACGCTTTGCCGGGGGAGTTTCGCACATCGCCCGCCGGCGGCGCAACGACGCGCCTATCTGCTCCGCGAGGCATGCGGGGGAGCACCATCCGCCTCTTCGCCGGCACCGACAACCCACTGGTTGTAGCGTCAACCCTAGACAACGCCCTTCGCAACTAGCTAAATCATCCTCAACTCCATAAGTTGCGGTGAAATATGGATTGATTTACGGCTTTAGCTGCATAAACAGTCCCTATTTCACCGCAACTTATGAGAATGGGTTGTGTGGCTATAAAGCCCTGTCCAAAATTGGCTACTTTTTGATGCTGGCGATGAGGTCGTTGGCTTTGGTAGCAATGACCTGGTTTATGTCGGCCTGCAGCTCCTCGTAGACTGCTATGGCTCTTTCGCCGGCGGGGGTGAGCGTGGATCCGCGGGCGCCGTCGCGCTCGATGAGCTTGCAGCCCAGCTGGCCTTCGGCTTCGTTCACAATGCGCCAGGCCTTGGAATACGCCATGCCCATGCTTTTAGCGGCACGGTTGAGCGAGTGCTCACGGGCGATACCTTGCAGCAGCAAGACGCAGCCGTGACCGAACACGCCCGGCAGATCCTTGTCGCACGCTTGAATGACCAACTTTGCCGTCGTCTTGTACTCCATGTGCTCCACGTCTCCCCGCTAAAGTGTTTGCTGGGCAAACGCAAAGCATGCGTCAAACCCTCGTGTGCTCTTCTTAAATCATGCATTGTAGCAGTCAAAGTGCGTTAAGATACTTCCCCAGTATTGGGCGCCCAAGGTTGGGCTGGGTCCTACGAGGCCTGCAGCCGACCGGTCGCATGGAAAAAGGAGAAACATGGCTACGTTCTTTCCCGGTGAGTCCCACACGTTTTCGGAGTATCTGCTGGTCCCTGGTTACTCGTCCTCGCAGTGCATCCCCAACAACGTCTCTCTTAAGACGCCGCTAACCCGCTTTAAGCGCGGTGAGAAGCCGGCAATCACCTTGAACATCCCCATGGTTTCCGCCATCATGCAGTCCGTCTCGGGCGTCGATATGGGTGTCGCGCTCGCTACCGAGGGTGGCCTGTCCTTCATTTACGGTTCCCAGAGCGCCGAGTCCGAGGCCGCTATGGTCAAGGCCGTCAAGGATCACAAGGCTGGCTTCGTTCAGTCCGATTCCACGCTGACCCCCGACATGACCATGGAGCAGGTCATCGAGCTCAAGGAGAAGACCGGTCACTCCACCATGCCGGTTACCGACGACGGCACTCCCAAGGGTAAGCTCCTGGGCATCGTCACCAGCCGTGACTATCGCCCCAGTCGCGATGACCACCAGACGAAGGTCTCCGAGTTCATGACCCCGCGTGAGCAGCTCATCGTGGGCGACAAGAACATCAGCCTCAAGGTTGCCAACGACGTCATCTGGGACAACAAGCTCAACGCCTTGCCCATCGTCGACGACTACGATCACCTGATGGGCATCGTCTTCCGCAAGGACTATGACAGCCACAAGACCAACCCCAACGAGCTGCTCGACGGCGACAAGCGCTACATGGTCGGCGCCGGTATCAACACCCGCGACTATGCCGAGCGCGTGCCTCTGCTCATCGAGGCCGGCGCCGATGTCCTGTGCATCGACTCCTCCGAGGGCTTCAGCGAGTGGCAGAAGCGCACCATCGAGTGGATTCGCGCCAACTACGGCGAGGACGTCAAGGTCGGTGCCGGTAATGTCGTCGACGCCGAGGGCTTCCGCTTCCTGGCAGACTGCGGTGCCGACTTCATCAAGGTCGGTATCGGCGGCGGTTCCATCTGCATTACCCGCGAGACCAAGGGCATCGGTCGTGGCCAGGCCACCGCGCTGATCGACGTCTGCCGTGCCCGTGACGAGTACTACGAGGAGACCGGCGTCTACGTGCCCGTGTGCTCCGACGGTGGCATCGTCTACGACTACCACATGACGCTCGCCCTTGCCATGGGTGCCGACTTTATGATGCTGGGCCGCTACTTCGCCCGCTTCGACGAGAGCCCGACCGAGCGCGTCAACGTGAACGGTCAGTACATGAAGGAGTACTGGGGCGAGGGTTCTGCGCGTGCCCGCAATTGGCAGCGCTACGACCTGGGTGGCGCCGCGAAGCTCAGCTTCGTCGAGGGCGTCGACTCTTACGTTCCCTACGCCGGCTCCCTTAAGGACGGCGTGGGCGGCACGCTCTACAAGGTTAAGTCCACGATGTGCAACTGCGGTGCCCTCTCGATCCCCGAGCTCCAGGAAAAGGCACGCCTAACGCTGGTAAGCTCGACCTCGATCGTCGAAGGCGGCGCCCACGACGTAGTCGTCAAGGACTCCCAGCAGAGCGTTTCCTACCGCTAAGCGGCTTTCCTAAGCACCGCACCTTGCCGTTCAAACCGTCGCTCGCGTACCAAAGTACGCGTCGCTCCTCTTTCACGTCAATCTGCGGCACTTAGAAAACCCGACCATGCTTGGGCGGGTAACAATTAGCGGTTGATTCACAACCACGTTATTTAGATAAAGCGAGATGCCTGCAAGTCGCAGGCATCTCGCTTGTTGTATTTGCTATCATCAGTCAAGTTAACCTTAGGGTCGGTCGGCTTGGCTTTGTTCGCTACAAGTTCCGCACGCAAAGAAGAGCACTTAATGTGCTCTTCGTCTTGCGCAGGACTG
>CABUUD010000113.1 GCA_902494585.1 uncultured Collinsella sp.
CCACCCTACCCCACCACTCCACCCCCTAACTATTGGGCGCCACCCCCGAGCATATGTTCGAAAACACAATATGTTGTGTTTAATGCAAAGGCGGGATGCCACCTGTAGCACCCCGCCTTTCAACCTCAACCTTCAAGTTGACCTTGAGGCGATTTTTATGTCCCTTTACATCCCGTTCACATCGCCCCCAAACTCTCCCACGCGCGGCATGTGCACCCCGCCGCGCCATTGGCCGGTGGCGCAAAATGGGACGGACCCCCGATTGCCAAAACGTGCGCAACAGCACGTTCCAGCAATCGGGGGTCCGTCCTCGGATAGCATGTAATCGCAGCTCAGCAGCGTATTAGCGATGTGCCAGCGGGTGGGCCGCCAGGTAAACCTCAGTCAGCTGCGTACGATCGACATGCGTGTAGACCTGCGTCGTCGATATATCGGCGTGTCCCAAGATCTCCTGCAGCACGCGAAGGTCCGCGCCGCCCGCGAGCATATGGGTGGCAAAGGAATGGCGCAACGTGTGCGGATGGAGTCCCACCAACCCCACCTGGCGTCCGTAGCGCTCGCATATGACGTGAACACCCTGACGCGACAGACGCCCGCCGTTCTTGTTTAAAAAGACCGCCGGCGTCTCTGTCCCACGAGCATGAGCCGCCAGAAGTCGGCGCCCATCACATATATAGTGCGTCAGGGCACGCGCCGCGCTTCCCACCAAAGGGACCAGACGCTCCTTGGAGCCCTTGCCGCGAACCAGCACAAAGCCGTCATCGGCATGGATATCACTCACATCGAGCCCCACCAGCTCGCTCACGCGCAGGCCGCACCCATACAGCACTTCCAAGATAGCGCGATCGCGCAGACCCATCTCACCATCCGGAAAATCCTGGTCGAGCAATGCCGAAACATCCTCCACCGAAAGGCACTCCGGCAGGCGCTCGGCCTTTTTTGGCAAACGCAACGCCGCCGTAGGATTTTGGGTCACGGCCCCATCGCGCACCAAAAAGGCATACAGGCCTTTGACGGCAGCGAGCGCGCGCTCCACCGAGGCATCGGAATAGCCCCCATCGCGCCGATCGGCGATAAAGTCCTCAATGACCCGCCGACTCACGTCCTCAAAGGACGCAATGCCCGTCCGCTCCAGATATGCACAGTAGGTCGTCAGGTCTCGGCGATAGGCGGCAATCGTGTTACGCGCCAAGCCCCGCTCGACTGCAAGGTAATCAAGAAACTCCCCCGCCGCCACAGCGAGCGGCGAAGGAGCTTCTCCGATATGTTCCCGGTTCGCCGGCAACCTTAGTCCATCGCACGATTCATGGGCGTCACCTGTAGGCGATCGACGCCCTCATGCTGGCCAATCGAGGCACGCACGAACTCTCGGAATAGCGGCTGAGGATTGGTGGGGCGGCTCTTAAACTCGGGGTGAGCCTGGGTGGCCACGAACCACGGGTGCACATCGCGCGGCAGCTCGACCATCTCGACCAGACGCTCATCAGGCGAAAGGCCCGAGATGACAAGACCGGCGTCCTCGAGCTGATCGCGGAAGGCATTGTTGAACTCAAAACGGTGACGGTGGCGCTCGTAGACAAGCTCCTCGCCATACGCCTCACGCGCGAGGGTATCGGCAGCGAGCTTGCACGGATAGGCGCCCAGGCGCATGGTGCCGCCCTTCTCGGTCACGTCCTCCTGCGAGCTCATCAAGTCGATGACGCTAAACGGACCGTCCGGATCAAACTCGGAGGAGCTGGCACCGGCAAGGCCGACAACGTTGCGGGCGAACTCGCACACGGCAACCTGCATACCCAGGCAAATGCCCAGATACGGAATCTTGTGCTCGCGAGCAAACTCGGCAGCAAGGATCTTGCCCTCCAGGGCGCGCTTGCCAAAGCCGCCGGGAACCAGGATGCCCGATGCGTCGCCCAGAACCTCATTGACGTTTTCGGCATCGAGGCTCTCACCATCGACCAGCTGCACATCTACGTGACGATCGTAGAAAACGCCCGCGTGATGCAGGGCCTCGATAACCGACAGATATGCATCGGGAAGCTGGGTGTACTTTCCCACGACGGCAACCTTAACCTTATCGGCGTGATGGTTGGCATGGTTTTGCTTGCGCAGGAACTCATTCCATGCGCTCATATCGCGCTCGCGCGGATCGAGGCCAAGGCGCTCGCAAATGCGCAGGTCAAAGTCCTGCTCCGCGAGCAGCTGCGGCACGTCGTAAATGCTCGCGCAATCCTCGTTGGTAAAGACACAGTCGGTGTCGACGTCGCAGAAACTCGCGATCTTGCCGCGGATAGCGTCATCAATATGGTGATCGGAGCGCAGCACAATAATGTCGGGCTGGATACCAAAGCTGCGCAGCTCCTTGACGGAGTGCTGCGTGGGCTTGGTCTTAACCTCGTGGGCGGCGGCGATATAGGGAACGAGCGATACGTGGATGTAGCAGACGTTCTCGGGACCGGCCTCCTTGCGGTACTGGCGGATAGCCTCCACGAACGGCTGCGACTCGATGTCGCCGATCGTGCCACCCAGCTCGGTAATGACAACGTCGGAGCCAGTCTGCTCCTCAATGCGGCGGAATTTGTCCTTGATAGCATTGGTGACGTGCGGGATCACCTGGACGGTACCGCCCAAAAAGTCACCGCGACGCTCGCGGGCAATCAGGCTCTTGTAAATGGCGCCCGTCGTAAAGTTAGAATCGCGGGTCAGGTTCTCGTCAATAAAGCGCTCGTAGTGGCCCAGGTCCAGATCGGACTCGTAGCCGTCCTCGGTCACAAAGACCTCACCGTGCTGGAACGGGCTCATGGTACCGGGGTCGACGTTCAGATACGGGTCGGCCTTCTGCATCGTCACCTTGTAGCCGCGCGACTTGAGCAAACG
Source organism: uncultured Collinsella sp. (assembly GCA_902494585.1). GTDB lineage: Bacteria > Actinomycetota > Coriobacteriia > Coriobacteriales > Coriobacteriaceae > Collinsella. The sequence goes on from CABUUD010000113.1 coordinate 2,875, forward strand.
GCCCAGCGATGCCGCGGTAATGCCCTTGCCCAAAGACGAAACCACGCCGCCGGTCACAAACACATGCTTAGTCATATTGAATTACCTGCGCTTCCCGTAGAAGTTGTCCATACACATCTTACGGGTCTTCATTGTAATACTCGAGAAAGAAGCAGTTCGCCATTTTTCACCAAAGTGCTTGCATTTCTCCATCTCGAAACAAAACGCCGCCCGGGACCCGAGCGGCGTAGCAACAACTTAGGCGGCAGATCGCTACCGATCGGCAAGCTCGTCCCTGAGCATATCCCGAACGAGCATACCCGCGCGGATGCCTTTCAGATACCACCCGCCACGCTCGGTAAGGCAAATACCATTTGCAAGCTGGCCGCCATCCTCGCTATAACGCGAAACGACCTCGATCAAACCGTCAGAATCCAAGCGCTCAATTGCGGCGCGGGCTCGATACGGAGACACCCCAACGTGCTCCGCAAGCGTTTTGCGCGAGAAGCCATATGTCCCGCCACTTTCGGATTGCTGGGCAATCTCCATCAACACCAGCACTTCGACACGCTTCATATCGTTGACACTCGCACGACCCTTGCCCGCCATGGCAGCCTCCTCTAACCGAGCACGAGCATCCAGCGCACCGTGCACGACCGACACACCTCACGATGGCAGGTAATATCCATCATGCGGCATCCCGCTAAGGATGAAACAGTTACGATTATTGTATACCGCCCAAATTGTTTTTAGGCAGGTAAACGGCTATTTTTCGCCGAAATAGACGCTTTATTGATCAAAAAGCCGTACCGGGCGCTAACCCGATACGGCCAAAAGGCGATGCAATTACCGCGGTACTTCAAACTTAGCGATGGAAGAAACCACGACGCTCAAACTTGGGCTCGCAGCACACGTTGATGCCCAGTTTACGCAACACCGTCTCGTCCGTCGGCGAGATAATCACGCTAAAGAAGGCATCGCAACCGCGCAGCTGCTCCAGGCCCGAAAGGACACGAGCGGCCGTCTCGCTCGTAGCCGAGGTGATCGACAGCGCCATAAGCGTCTCGTCGGTGTGAAGGCGCGGGTTTTTGCTGCCCAGGAAATGCGTCTTGAGCTTGCTGATGGGCTCGATCGCATCGTCGCTGATGACTTCAAGCTCAAGGTCGACGCCCGAAACATGCTTGAGAGCGTTCATAATGAGCGAACTTGCGGCGCCCAGGCGCGTGGAGGTCTTACCGGTCACCACGGAACCGTCCGGCATGACCATGGCGCCCACGGGACCACCCGTCAGTTGCTCCCTGGTTAAGGCCGCCGAGCGCGCCGGTGAGTAGTTCTTATCGATGCCGGCCTTCTTCATAATAATCTTGAGACGGTCGACTTGCTCATCGCCCACGCCGGTACGGCGCACATTTTCGACCGCGGTAAAGTAGCGGCGGACGATCTCCATCTTAGAAGCGTCACGGCAGGCATCGTCATCGGTGATGGCAAAGCCGACCATATTGACGCCCATGTCCGTGGGACTCTGGTAGGGGCTCTTGCCTAGGATCTTTTCCATCAGGGCACGGACCACCGGGAAGGCCTCGACGTCGCGGTTGTAGTTGACCGTGGTCTTGTTGTAGGCCTCAAGGTGAAAGGAATCGATGATGTTGGCATCGTCGAGGTCCGCCGTGGCGGCCTCGTAGGCAATATTGACCGGATGCGTCAGGGGAAGATTCCAGACCGGGAAGGTCTCAAACTTGGCATAACCGGCGGCGGTGCCGTGCTTATGCTCGTGATACAGCTGTGAGAGGCAGGTGGCGAGCTTGCCCGAGCCAGGGCCGGGCGCCGTCACGACAACGAGCGGACGCGTGGTCTCGACGAACTCGTTCTTGCCGTAGCCTTCGTCAGAAACGATCAGATCGACGTCGTGCGGATAGCCCTCAATGGGATAATGCAGCTTGGCGGGAATGCCGAGTGCATTCAGACGATTGCGGAAGACGTCGGCAGCGGGCTGACCGGCATACTGCGTGATAACCACGGCCGCGACAGCAAAACCGTTGCCGCGGAACAGATCGACCAGGCGCAAAACGTCCTCGTCATAGGTAATGCCCAAGTCGCCACGGGCCTTGTTCTTCTCGATATGGTTCGCATTGATTGCGATGATGACCTCGACGTCATCGGCAATGCTCTTGAGCATGCGGAACTTACTGTCCGGTTCAAAACCCGGCAGCACGCGGCTCGCATGATAGTCATCGAACAGCTTGCCGCCAAACTCCAAATACAGTTTGCCGCCAAACTGCGAGATGCGCTCCTTAATGTGAGCAGCCTGCAGCTCGATATATTTCGCGTTGTCGAAACCCTGGCGCATGTATGGCTCCCGTCCCGTTTCCATTTAATGTCCTAGGCGATTATAACGGAGCCCGCCCTCCCCGATACCCAGACCATCAACAGGCACCAACCAAACACGCTCACCACAACCACCGGGGACCCGGGGCAGCTCGTTTGGAACGGGGAACAAGTCACTCAGCACCAACAACAAAAACGTCGCAGGCAGAGCTGAAGCCAGCGAACGGGCACCAGAGCGAGCAAGCTTCCCCCTGCACCAACAAGGGGAACGTCGCAGGTTGAGCATAAGTCAGACACTATGACCCAATCCGAAGGCACGGAAACGACAGGAGCCCCCGCTCGTGACCGCGGGTCGGGGCTGCGACAATGTTGTTGAAGTGCCAGAGGCGCAGCCGCGCCGCAACGAG
>CABUUD010000114.1 GCA_902494585.1 uncultured Collinsella sp.
AAGAAGATGTTGGAATAGCCCTGCTCGCAGACCTTGTCCACGGCAGCCTCAATCTGAGGACGGAGAGCGAGGGCATCGCTCACAACCTTCTCGTAACGAGGCTCATCGAAATTGAACATCCCTTACTCCTAACTCACTTAGATGAACCCTTCATTCATCCCATAACGTTATAATACTTTATATAACTAACTATGCAAGTATTATTTTGGTTCTGTTCTTTCATCAAGCCCCTTAAAACAACAATCGGCGTTGTTGGACACAGCGTGCAAGTTCATTGAACGATTCAATATGCATCGTCTCTAGCTAAATGACGCCTTATGCAAATACCTTTAATCCGCTTGGGGCCGACGAATCTTTTGACTGTCCGCAGAAGCTTTCCCGGAATTCCCTATGGATAGACGCACCGGCAATCGCTTCGTCATCTGGCTTATTGCGCATTGCCGGGGCGTCTGGGAGAAAGCGCAATCTACCGCGTGGTCAACTAGCGTTTCATCGAAATCGACCGCATCCGCGCCAAATACTAAATCGAAATCGTTGAAACTCGTCCGATCATATGGCGGCAATTTCTCGCCTTAAAAATGAGCACGAAATAAGGGGCAGCTGTTTGCAACTTGCTTTATTCGTAAGTGTTTTTACTGAAAAAACAATCACCAACCAAACAGCACTATTAACAGCACTATTAATTGTTTGGCTCTTTGCTGTACAGCCATCTTTCGTATACGTCTCTCGTCTATCTCTCATCTCACGGTTGGAGACGAAAGGTGTGCGGGAGTGGATAATTGGACGACATTTGGGCCTGCGACGGATTATTTCGTCCGAAAATCCACGCTCATTTGGCGGGACACGCGGGGCCCATGCCAATCCGCCCACATCGTCTTCAGTTCGCTGCAGAGCCGCGCTCCATATGGGTATACTCTCGAGGATTCGACTCGATTCGCCCCCGCTGGGGCGTCAAAGGAGACTGTATATGCCCACTACCTCAACCGACCCGCGCGCTGCTGCCGCCGCGCTGCTGGTACCCGGTACCACCTGCCACGGCTTTGCCGTCGAGCGCTGCGAGACCGTGCCCGAGCTCGACTCGGACGCCTACGTGCTGCGCCACACCGCATCGGGCGCTCGCCTGCTGTACCTGGCGTGCGACGACGAAAACAAGGCCTTTGCCATTGGCTTTAAGACGCCGCCGGCCGATTCCACCGGCGTGTTCCATATTCTTGAGCACTCGGTGCTGTGTGGGTCGGCCAAGTTCCCCGTCAAGGAGCCGTTTGTCGACCTGATCAAGAGCTCCATGCAGACGTTCCTCAACGCCATGACCTACCCCGACAAGACTATCTACCCCGTTGCCACCACCAACGAGCAGGATCTGTACAACCTGATGGACGTGTACCTGGACGCGGTGTTCAACCCGGCCATCTATACCAAGCCGACCATTTTTGAGCAGGAGGGCTGGCACTACGAGCTGGACCTGCCGGAGGGCGCCGAGAGCGAGGGCGACGGCAGCGCCGCAAGCCTGCGCGAGGGCACGCTGCGCTACAACGGCGTGGTGTTTAACGAGATGAAGGGTGCGCTGTCCGACCCCATGAGCGTGCTGGACGACGCCGTCAACGCCGCGCTCTATCCCGACACCGCCTATGCGTACGAGAGCGGCGGCGACCCGCGCGCGATTCCCGCGCTCACCTACGAGCAGTTCCTGGACACGCACGCGCGCCACTACAATCCTTCCAACTCCTACATCACGCTCTACGGCGACCTGGACGTGGACCGCGCGCTGGCCTTTTTGGACGAGCGCTATCTATCGCAGCCGAGTGCCGCGAACCGCCGCATGGACGCAGCCGTTGCCGCCGGCGAGGACCCGTCCGCGCTGGCGCCCAATCCGCTGGACGTGCAGGTGCCTGTGACCTGCGAGTACAAGCGCGTCGAGATGGCCACCACGCCCGAGAACGCCCTGGTGGGCCTGGGCCTTGTGCTGGGCAGCGCGCTCGACCGCAAGCGCACGATCGCGGCGGATATCCTGTTCGAGGCGCTGCTGGGCTCCAACGAGGCGCCGGTTAAGAAGGCCATCCTGGCGGCGGGCTTGGGCGGCAACGTGGTGAGCTACACCGCGGCCGAGAGCCTGCAGCCCTACGAGCTCATCATGCTGCAAAACGCGCAGCCCGGCGTGGCGCGCGAGCTGCGCCGCGTGTTCCAGGACGCCTGCCGCGACCTGTGCGAGCACGGCGTTCCGCGCGAGCGCCTGGAAGCCATCATCAGCAGCAACGAGTACGACCTGCGCCAGCGCGACTATGGCATCGCCGATGGCGTGGCCATTGCGTGCGACGCGCTGAGCACGTGGCTCTACGATGACGACGCTGCGACGCTGGCGCTCAAGTACGGCCCGGTGTACGAGGAACTGCGCGGCGAGCTGGACGGCAGCTACTTTGAGGACCTGCTGCGCGAGCTCGTGCTGGAGAACGACCACATGGCGCTCGTCGAGCTGGTGCCGGTAGACGCCGCCGAGGGTGCGGAGGGTGCCGAAGCTGCCGAGCTGGCTGCCAAGCGCGACGCCATGACCGATGCCGAGCTGGCCGACGTGGTCGAGCGCACGGCCGCGCTGCGTGCCGCACAGGAGGCGGAAGACACGCCCGAGGCCAAGGCCACACTGCCGCGACTGCGCGTGTCCGACATTGGCGAGGCGCGCCCCGAGCCGCCGCTGGTCGTAGACACGACCGCGCCCATCCCCTGCCTGCGCCACGGCATCCCCACCAACCGTCTGGCCTACGCCATGCAGTATTTCGACCTGAGCTGCGTCGCGTTTGAGGACCTGCCCTATGTGACACTGCTCTGCCGCCTGCTTAAGCAGCTGCCCACGCGTGAGCATTCGGCCGAGGAACTCGACAACCTGCTCGCCGGCAAGCTGGGCTTTTTGAGCTTTACGACCGAGGTCATGACGCAGCCCGACGTGGACGGCGTGCGCCCCTACCTGCTGGTGAGCGCCGGCACCCTGTCCGAGAAGATCGACGCGCTGGCAAGCCTGCCGCGCGAGGTGTGGTCGAGCACGCTTTTGGCAGATGCCGACGCCGACCGCGTGCGCGACGTGCTCACGCAGATTCGCATTGGGCTTGAGCAGGGCTTTATCAACAACGGACACTCGGCGGCGCTCGGTCGCGCGATGAGCTACAGCTCGCCTTCGGCCGTGGTGCGCGAGCAGCTTTCGGGCGTGGACTTCTACCTGTTCCTGCGCGATCTGCTCGACCACTTTGACGAACGTCTGGACGACCTGTGTGCCAAGCTTGCCGAGCTGGCAGGCCGCATCTTTGTGGCCGATGGCTGCATGGCGAGCTTTACCGGCAGCGACGAGGACTTTGACGCGTACTGGGATGCCGCGGGCGACCTGGGGCTTGGCGCTGGCGACGGCGCCGATGCCGGCCACAACGCGCTCGTGGTACCGGAGCCGCGCGACCGTCACGAGGCTTTCGTCATCCCCAGCGACATCTGCTTTGCGGCGTGCGCGTGCGATCCGCGCCGTCTGGACATCGACGTGACGGGTGCTTGGGCGGTTGCCGCCAACGCGCTCTCCTACGACTACCTGTGGAACGAGATCCGCGTGAAGGGCGGTGCGTACGGATGCGGATTCCGCGCGGCCGGCGAGCGCCAGACGGCGTTCTACACCTACCGCGACCCGGCGGTCGATCCTTCGATTGAGCGCGTGGAACGCGCGGGCGCATGGCTCGGCAGCTTTGAGCCCGACGAGGCCGCCTTCGAGGGCTTTATCGTGAGCTGCGTGAGCGGCATGGACGCACCCGTGAAGCCGTACGCGCTCACCAAGCGCCGCAATACGACCTACCTGGCTGGGCTCGATCCGCACGCGCGCGAGGAGCGCCGCGCCCAGATGCTCGCGGCCACACCCGCTGAGCTTCGCTCGCTCGGCGCCGATGTGACGCGCATCGCAGCCGCGTCACCCACCTGCGTCTTCGGCGGCCGAGACGTCATCGCCAAGAGCAACGCCGGCTTTAACGTCGTCGACCTGCTGGCCTAACGCACAAAGGTAGATTTTTGGGACATGCCTAAAAATCTACCTTTTCTTTTTGCCACCGCTTGGGTGGGGCAGCTCAGCCCGTCCCGCCAGTTTTGTCTCGATCTGTAACATCTAGGCGGCAATATCGGCTCCAGATGTTACAGATCGAGACGTTTCCGAATGGCGCCGCCCCTTTGTCTCAATCTGTAACATCTAGGTCCGATTTTGCAGAGTTACTGTTACAGATCGAGACAAACCGCCGCAGACACCCGCCCCACCAGCAAAACCCCCACGAAGGGGCAGGTGCCTTTGCGTTGGTTCGAACACTTGTTCTATACGTACACATGTTCTATAGTAGGGGTGCTTGCATCGGACTTAAATTGCAACTAAGATATAGTTGCAGAATGTGAGGCGGGATGACTCGGGCCGATAAACTCATCGCCCAACTGCTTAGCTGCCCTTCGACGTATCGGTATACCGATTTTTTAAAAGTCATGGCTTCATATGGCTTTGAAATGGACAACAAAGGCAAGACATCCGGATCGCGCATTCGCTTCTACAGGCCATCAGATGGCAGGATGTTCGTAATGCACGCGCCACATCCATCTGACGAATTGACGGCGGGGACCATTCGAAACATCGTTCGATTTCTGCAAGATGTCGGAGGTAGTCATGAGTAACGTTTTGGCATACAAGGGTTATTTCGCCCCAGTCGAGTTCGATGCCGAACAGCATGTGCTAACAGGTATGGTCACCGGCATTAGGGACGCAATCGTATTTGAAGGCTCCACAGCTGAAGAGGTGGAGCAATGCTTCCACGACGCCGTCGACGATTACCTTGAGTTTTGCGCCGAGAAAGGCAAGGAACCCGAGCGGGCTTTTAAGGGCTCGTTCAACGTAAGAACGGGCTCTGAGCTCCACAAGCAAGCGGCGCTGGCAGCGGCAAAGAAGGGTGAGTCACTCAATAAGTTTGTGACTGAAGCAATCGCTGCGGCGTTATAGCATTAACGCATAGGCCCAAACAACCACAAAGGGCGCAGTTCACAGGCATATTTGCGGTGGCTTTACTGCCCATATCGCGTTTGCCCAGATAAAACCTGCCAAAATAAACCTGTCCCTTTTTGGCAGGTTTGCTAGAGGAGGCTGGGATGGACAAGGCTGAGTTGCGACGGGCGATGATTGCTCGGCGCGATGCTCTTGATTTGGATGTGCGGGCGGCAAAGTCCGCCGCTATCTGTGCGCGACTTGTCGAGCTGTTGGATCGCTTGGGTGCCTCGGCGCCGCACACCGTTGCCGCCTATGCCGCCATGGGTTCCGAAGTCGATCCTGCCGCGTTTGCCGCAGCGGCCGCCAAACGCGGCTGGCGCGTGGCCTATCCGTGCATGTTCTCGGCAACAGACGCCGCAGCTTGTGGCCAGCGCATGTGCATGCGGGCAGTTGCCGCCGGCGATGCGTCCTCGGCTCCGTTTATCGCCCACCCCACGCGGACCTTCGCGGCCGTGGACATCGACAGCGACCGCTTCCCTATCGTGCCTGCCGAAGCTCTCGACATGGTCGCCGTGCCGCTCGTAGCC
>CABUUD010000115.1 GCA_902494585.1 uncultured Collinsella sp.
ACATTATCGAGGCCGCCTTTAAGGCCGTGGGCCGTACCATGCGCCACGCCTGCGAGCTGGACCCCCGCGTGCAGGGCATTCCCAGCACCAAGGGCTCACTGTAACCTACCAAAAAGGGACAGGTTTATTTTGGCAGGTTTTATCTGCGGAAATGCTGTCTCGAGTGTTGGGTGAACGTTTAACCGACCAAAATAAACCTGTCCCTTTTTGGCAGGTTTTGGACGATGAGATAAGGGAGGGTCGCGTGGGCGAACCGAAGATCATGGTGGTCGACTACCACAAGGGCAACTTGTCGAGCGTCGTGCGCGGGCTTGCGCGTGCCGGCGCTGCCGCTTGCACGTCGGATGATCCGGAGCAGATCCGCAACGCCGACGGCCTGGTCATCCCGGGCGTGGGTGCGTTCTACGACGCGATCGCCTTTATGCGCCAGAGCGGCGAGGCGGACGCAGTGCTCGATGCCGTCGCCGCCGGAACTCCGCTGCTCGGCATCTGTCTAGGCCTTCAACTATTTTTTGAGCGTGGCGACGAGGGCGTACCCGCGGACGAGGGCGCGGACGCGGACGACGACGCCTCCGAGCAGGCTGGCGGTCCCTGGGTCGATGGGCTGGGCATCATGCGCGGCTCGTGCACGCGTCTGGAGTCGAGCCGTCTGAAGGTGCCGCACGTGGGGTGGGACCAGGTGCACATGACGCCCGCCGGTGCGGCCGATCCGCTGCTCGCCGGTTTTGCCGAGGGCGCCAATATGTACTTCACCCACAGCTATGCAGTGGCTGACGATGCCGATGCCGCCGATGTCCTGGCGCGCACGCACTACACGCGGAGCTTCCCGTGCATCGTTCGTCACGGCAATGTGTGGGGCTGCCAGTTCCATCCCGAGAAATCCTCTGCGCTGGGTCAGCGCATCCTTAAGAACTTCGTGAGTATCGTCGAGGGGGCCGGCCGATGATTCTGTTTCCTGCAATCGATTTGATCGGCGGCAAGGTCGTGCGCCTGGAGCGCGGCGACCGGAGCCGCTGCAAGGTATATTCCGACGACCCCGTGGCCGTTGCCCGCTCCTTTGCCGAGCAGGGCGCGAGCTGGGTGCACGTCGTCGACCTGTCCGCTGCCTTTGGCGAGGACGGGGACGCGTGCGCTGCTAACTCGGCAGCGATCGAGGCCATCTGCGGCGTCGACGGCCTGTCTGTGGACGTGGGCGGCGGCGTTCGCTCGCTTGCGCGCATCGACGAGCTGGCCGGCTACGGCGCGCGTCGCATCGCACTCGGCACCGTGCTCGTGACCGAGCCGGGTTTTGCCGAGGTGGCGGCCCAAGGCTTTGGCGAGCTGTTGGTGGCAGATATCGCCGCGCGCGACGGCCAGGTCAAGGTGAACGGCTGGCGTGACGGCGCGGGCGTGGCACTCGACGACGCCGTGGCGCAGCTTTCCGAGCTGGGCTTTAAACATCTGGTCTATACCGATATTGCGCGCGATGGCATGCAGACGGGCATCGATGTGGCGGCGTATCGCCATGTGGCCGAGGTAGCGGGCTTTCCCGTCGTGGCTTCGGGCGGTATCTCGACGCTCGACGACATCCGCGCGCTGACCGCGGTGGGTGAGGGCGCGATTGAAGGTGCCATTACCGGTCGTGCACTCTACGAGGGCAACTTTACGCTGGCCCGGGCGCTGGCCGCCGCCCGAGGGGAGGAGTAGCCCATGCTTACCAAGCGCGTGATTCCCTGCCTGGATGTTAAGGACGGCCGTGTGGTCAAGGGCGTCAACTTTGTGAGCCTGCGCGATGCGGGCGACCCGGTGGAGCTGGCTCGCGCCTACGACCGCGAGGGTGCGGACGAGGTCGTATTTTTGGACATTACCGCGACGAGCGACAACCGCGCGACGACCATCGAGATGGCAGCGCACGCGGCCGAGGAGCTCGCCATTCCCTATACCGTGGGCGGCGGATTTCGCGACCTGGCGGGCATGCGCACCATGGTTGCCGCCGGTGCCGACAAGGTGTCGCTCAACTCTGCCGCAGTGCGCGACCCGTCGTTGATCAGCCAGGCCGCCGCGGCGTTTGGCAGCCAGGCCGTGGTCGTGGCGATCGATGCTAAGCGCGTCGGTTTGCCTGGCGCATCCGGTGCCGACAAGTGGGAGGTCTTCACGGCGGGCGGTCGCAGCGCCACAGGTATCGATGCGGTGGCGTGGGCCGAGGAGGCGGCTCGTCGCGGTGCCGGCGAGATCCTGCTGACCAGCATGGATCGCGACGGAACCAAGGCCGGCTTTGACCTGGCGCTCACCCGCGCCGTGGCCCGCGCGGTGCCGATTCCCGTCATCGCGAGCGGCGGCGTGGGCACACTCGAGCATTTTGCCGAGGGCGTGATCGAGGGCGAGGCCGACGCCGTGCTGGCGGCCAGCGTCTTTCACTTTGGAACCTTCAGCATCCGCGAAGTCAAAGAGTATATGGCCTCGCAGGGAATTCCCGTGAGATTGGATTTCTAAATGGAACAGGTGACAACCGATCCTTCAAAGCTTACGTACGACGCCCGCGGGTTGATTCCCTGTGTGGTTCAGCAGTATGACACTGGCGAGGTGCTTATGGTTGCTTGGATGAACGAGGAATCGGTGGGGCTGACGCTCAAGACCAGGACCACTTGGTTTTGGAGCCGCAGTCGCCAGGAGCTCTGGAACAAGGGTGCGACGAGCGGCAACATGCAGGAGGTCAAGGAACTCTGGGCCGACTGCGATAGCGATACGCTGTTGGTCAAGGTCGACTCTCCGGGCCCGGCTTGCCACACCGGCAACCGTACCTGCTTCTTTAAGAAACTCGCGTAGGGTGGGCGCTCGACCAGGCGCTTGGCCAACCAGAAAGGATTGAACTATGGGTGTGCGCACCGCAAATGTTCAGGATGGAAATATCGGCGAGACGCTGACGGGTCTGGCCGAGGTGATTCACGGTCGTCGCGATGCGTCGCCACAGGAGAGCTACACCGCTCGTCTGTTGACCGACGTCGAGGACGAGCTGCTCAAGAAGATTGCCGAGGAGGCGAGCGAGGTCATCATGGCCTGCAAGGATAACGATCACGACCACATCCGCTACGAGGTCGGCGACCTGATTTACCATCTGCTCGTAACGCTCGAACGCTACGGTATCACCCTCGACGAACTGGCCGGCGAACTCAACGCTCGCCGCCACTAGTCGCTTAAGAACGTCCCCAATGACTACCCAACGACTAGTCTTAGGCGAGGGGCGTGGATTCCCATTCGCCGGTGGCGTGGGGGATATCGAAGGTTCGATAGCCGCAGTCGTAGGCGTGGGCCTGAGCCTCGCGGATGTTCCAGCAAATATCGCAGGCGCGGTGCGCGTCCGAGCCAAAAGTAATCGGCACTTCGGCATGGGCAAAGCAGCGCAAAAGGCCAGTCGCGGGATAGTAGTCGTCGAGGCCCTTGCGCGGTGCGGCGGTCGAGACCTCAACGCGGCGACCCGTATCGTGGGCGCATTCGGCCATCTGCTCCCAAAACGGCGCCGGGTCAAAATCGGGCGCAAAGCCCTCCTTCGAAAAGCGCACGACCAGGTCGGGATGGGCCATTACGTCAAAGTTGAGTGAGCTTTCGCAAGCACGGCACCAATCGTCGACATAGCGCTCCCACACGCCGCGTACGCCTAAGTTTTCCCAAACGTGCAGGTTGGTGTCGTCGTCGATCCAACCGCAAAGGGAATCGGGTGTATCGGGGCGAGCGACGTTTTCCGTTCCCGCCGTACCCGCGGCACCGGCCATGATATCGCCGGGGTCGCCAATCCAGTGCACGCTGCCCAAGCGCACCACGGCGCCCTGGGACCAGCGTTCAACCAAGGGTTCGCAGCCCTCGTACCAATCGCATTCAAAACCGTAGATAAAGGTGAGCTCCGGCGCGACCTGCGCGGCGAGTTTGCGGGCGTCCTCAAAGGCCAGACGATGTGCCGGCAAGTCGCCCTCGACGACCTGCACCTCGCAGTTAGCATCCATGCTGGCAGGCAGGGTGAGGTGGTCAGTCGAGACCATAACACGGCAGCCGGCGGCCGCGGCGGCGCGGACGTTGTCCTCAAACGAGGCATGGCCGTCCGAAAACGAGGTGTGGGTATGGCAATCGACCAGCGGGCATACGGGCATGGCGACTCCTTTGCATTTGGTGAATCCGCTCCATTGTAATGGTGCAGCTCTCAACACACTGCGCACGCCGGAGCTCGAAATCGATCGGAAAGGCTGCGCGGTGCGGCCCCGCTCCAAAACGTGTACGTCAGCCTCCAAAACCGACAAAAAATGACATGTTTGGAGGCTGACGTACACGTTTGGATAGGGGTGAGGGCGGCGACGGACGAAAGTCACGCCTGTGCCACGTCCGATGTGCTAGCGTTTGAATGAATAAAACGAGCCCGTGCGGAAAGGATCCGGACCGTATGCAACGTGGAAGTACATCTCCGCTGTCCCGCGAGACCGATGCACCCGAAACCATCGTCAAGCTGGAGTGTGACATCGACGATGCGTCGCCCGAGGTGCTCGCCTATGCCGCCGACCGCCTGCGCGAGGCGGGCGCCCGCGAAGTGCACTGGCTGCCTCTCTACTGCAAAAAAGGTCGTCCCGGCTGGCAGCTGCAGGTAATCTGCGCCCGCGAGGACATTGACCGCCTGCAGATGATCATCTTTTTGGAAACCACGACCAACGGCATTCGTCGCCAGGTGATGGAACGCGTTTGCCTGCCGCGCCGCTTTGAGCGGGTGGCGACGCCTTGGGGCGAGGCGTCCGTTAAGGTGGCGACTCTGCCCGACGGCAGTGAGCGTGCGGCGCCCGAGTATGAGGACTGCTCCCGCCTCGCTCGCGAGCACAACGTGCCGCTCCAACGCGTGATGCAGGCGGCCCAGAGCGCGGCGCTGCGATTTGAATAGCGCGGCCGGCGACATCCCGCGCCCAGTCATATCAACCCCACCCGAAAGGACCACCATGAAATACCTCGTCGCTTCCGACATTCACGGCTCGGCATATTGGACCGAGCGCCTGGTCGCCGCCATCGAGTCCGAGCAGCCCGACCGCATCGTGCTGCTGGGCGACCTGCTCTACCACGGCCCGCGCAACGACCTGCCGCGCGACTACGCCCCCAAGCGTGTGATCCCGCTGCTCAACGCCCTGGCCGACCGCATCATCGCGGTGCGCGGCAACTGCGACGCCGAGGTCGACCAGATGGTCCTCGACTTCCCCGTCATGGCCGACTACGCCACGCTGTTCGACGAGACCGGTCGCGAGCTGTTCCTGACGCACGGCCATGTCTTTGGCGCCGGCATGCACAACAGCGTCGACCACGCGCCCGCGCTGCCCGAGGGCTCCGTGCTCGTCTACGGCCATACGCACATTAAAGTTAACGAGGAGAGCGCCGCGCACCCGGGCCTGTGGCTCTTCAACCCCGGCAGCGTGAGCATTCCCAAGGACGGCACGCACAGCTACGGCATCTACGAGGGCGGCGCGT
>CABUUD010000116.1 GCA_902494585.1 uncultured Collinsella sp.
ACGGCACACTCCTCGCTTAAGGCATCGAGACGTGCCTTAACGGCATCGGCGGCGATGTGATACGAAAAACCCTTACCCATTAAAAATCTAACGAGCTTTTCGAAGGCACGCGCCTCGGGAACGCGACGCTTGGCGAGCAAGGCCGACGCACGAGCCAAGTCGTCATCCACGGCAAAATACGCCTCGGGATACCCGGGGATATCGTCAAGTACGACATGGCGGCGTTTGAGTTCAACCTCGATCTTGCGCTGTCCCCAGCCGCGACGTTTGCGCCCTTCGATAAAGTACGAGCAAAAGCGGTTCTCGTCCAAAAAACGATACTCAGTCGCTCGAGCAACTGCAAAATCGATCGCGGGCTGTCGAAAGCCATAGCGCGCCAACTTATCGCGCACCTCGCCCGTGGCATGATCACGGCGCGAAAGCATCTCGGTCACCATGGTGAGTGCACATTTACGTTCGATAAGCTGCACCGCCTCGAGAAAGTCGTCCCAATCACAGGGAAGATCGGGGCGGTTTTTAACGTACAGGCGCGCCACGCGCACGGGAATCCAAATGGAACGTTCAAAACCGCCCTCGAGATCGCAATCGATATGCGCGCAGGGCTTTTTAGACACATAACCATTCGAGAACGAGGAGGCCGCCTTCTTATCGGGAAAGACGACCGTGGCCTCGGTCACCATATACGACATGTCGGCATCCGCTACTCGTCGTCATCGTCGAGCATTGCGGAGCCATCGATGGCGTACAGCTCATCAAACTCCTCGGGGGCAGGCTGGTCGGTCAACTCAACCTCGGAGGGAGCATCATCGTCATACTCAAGACCGCAGGCAAGGCGAACCTTGTGCTCAATCTCGTCAGCGCAATCGGGATGTTCGCGCAGGAACGTCTTGGCAGCCTCACGACCGTTGCCGAGCTTATCCTCGCCATAGGCAAACCAGGAACCCATCTTTTTGCAGATGCCGCACTCGACGGCCATATCCAGAATCGAGCCCTCTTTGGAGATGCCGGTGCCATACATGATGTCAAACTCGGCCGAACGGAACGGAGCGGCAACCTTGTTCTTAACGACCTTGGCACGAACGCGATTGCCGATAACCTCGTCCTTGAGCTTGATGGTATCGATTTTGCGAATATCGATTCGCACGGAAGAGAAGAACTTGAGCGCGCGGCCGCCCGTGGTGGTCTCGGGGTTGCCGAACATGACACCGATCTTCTCGCGCAGCTGGTTAATGAAGATGCAGGTCGTGTTGGACTTGGAAAGCGAGCCGGCGAGCTTGCGGAGCGCCTGGCTCATCAAACGAGCCTGCAGACCCACCGTCGTGTCACCGATCTCGCCCTCGATCTCGGCACGCGGAGTCAAGGCGGCAACAGAGTCAACGACGATGGCGTCGATGGCACCGGAGCGCACAAGCATATCGACGATCTCGAGCGCCTGCTCGCCCGTATCGGGCTGGGAAATCAGAACCTCGTCGATATCGACGCCAATGCGCGCGGCATAGGTGGGATCAAGCGCGTGCTCGGCATCGATAAATGCAACAACGCCGCCCATGGCCTGCGCCTCTGCAAGGATCTCGAGCGAAAGCGTCGTCTTACCGGAGGACTCGGGGCCATAAATCTCGACAATACGGCCGCGCGGCACGCCGCCGATACCCAAGGCGGCATCGAGCGCCAGAGAGCCCGTCGGAATAGCCTCGACCTCGAGCTCGGGACCGCCGTCGCCATATCTCATAATAGAGCCCTGGCCGAACTTCTTCTCAATCTCGGCCTTGGTGGTGGCGATCATCTCATCGCGCTCTTTACCCGTCGTACGTGCATGAACGGTGCGTACGGGACCTGAATTCTTGGCCATGAATAGCCCTCCTCTTAACAACCTGAAACGATAATAAACGAACGGCTGTTCGTGGTCAACCGTTCAGATTCATCATATGCACCCGACCATTCCAAAACCCGACCAAACGCCGACCAATCACCGACCAAACGCTTGACCACGCCAATCACAAATACGAGTGCAAGAACAAATTTATGCCATGTACCAGCGCAAACATAATTCCGGTCAAAGGTCCCTATCTCCACAATTAAGGGGCCCTAAGGCCCCTTAAACCACGTCTAATCCATAGAATTGAGCACGCGGACAATGCGTCCCAAAGCCTCCGCGACCGCATGGGCGCGAACGCACGACCGATCGCCCTCGTAATGACAGCGCGCAGACTCAACAACCGGCGCTCCCCCATCGGCCGCGCGATACGCCCAGCCAATATAGAACGTACCGGCGGGGTCTTGCTCGGTGCCACCACCGGGCCCAGCGTAGCCCGTTGCGCTTACGGCTATATCGCTCTGATAGAGGTCCAGCGAGCCCGCGGCCATCTCACGCGCCGTCTGATGCGACACAGCGCTAAACCGATCGAGCGTTTCCTGTTCGACGCCGAGCACGCGATGTTTGATCTCATCGCAGTAGGTCACCGCACCGCCACGAAGCACCGCCGAGGCACCCGGGATATCGGCAATCGTCGAGGCGATCAGGCCCGCCGTCAACGACTCCGCCGTCGACACCGTCACACCACGGGCACTCGCGCGCTCGACAATATCACGCGCCAGCTCCTCGTTGTTTGCGGCAATCTGCAAAAAAGACTCCGTCATACCCACCAGGACCTAGACCGAAAAGACGATCTTGCGGCAGTTCCAGAAGTACTGAGCGCCCGAGATAACGGTCAAAATCACGGCGATGACGTACAGGAAGCGCGACACCGAATAGACACCGAGCAGCAGCGACGCCGGTCCCAGCTGAAGGCCGGCCATAGCAAAGACGCACAGATAGCCGCAGATGGAAACCATCGTAGTCGCCGTCTTGTACTTGCCGAGCTTATCGGCGGCAACGACCACACCGGCAGCACTTGCGACCATGCGAAGGGCGCTCACCAACAGCTCACGGAACAGGATGATGAACACGGACCACACGGTCACCGCGCCAAAATCCAGGAACAGCAGCAGAGCCGAGAACACGAGCAGCTTGTCGGCGATGGGGTCCAAGAACTTGCCGAAATCGGTAATCTCGTTGCGCGAGCGCGCCAGATAGCCGTCGACCTTATCGGTGCACGACAGAATCACATACAAAATGAAGGCGGCAGCCGCAAGCGGACCGTCGAAGATGCTCCAGTCCGTACCGGCAACGCTCGCGTGAGACAGCGCCGAAACGATCATGAACACCGGGATAAAGACGATGCGAACGCACGTCACGATGTTGGCGGGCGTCCAAACACTCGTCAGTTCCTTATTACTCTCGTTTGCCACGACGCTCTCCTACTCCACAACATGACCGATAAGCTCATAGCAGAAGCTATCGGTAAACTCGACAGTCAGAATATCGCCCACGGACGCCTCGCTGGCGTCCAGATGCACCGCGCCATCGGAATCGGGTGCTTGGAACCAGGCATGGCCGATCAGCTCGGCGCCGTCCTCGGTCTCCTCGATACCATCGACGATCACCTGGGCGCGCTCGCCCACATGGGCTGCCGTGGCGGCAAAACCGAGCGACTCGGCCAGATCCATGGCCTCCTGGGCGCGCTCGAGCTTAACCTCCTCATCGACCTGGCCCTCCATCTTGGCGGCCAGGCTGCCTTCCTCGCGCGAGTAGGCAAAGACGCTCGTGTAGTCAAAGCCGACGGTGTCCATAAAGTCGATAAGATCGCGGAACTCGTCGTCGGTTTCGGTCGGGAAGCCGACCATGGCCGTAGAGCGAATCACGATGCCGGGGATGCGCTCGCGAAGGTCACGGAACAGATCCTCGAGCTCCTGGCGCGAGCCTGAGCGACGCATGGCCTTGAGGATGCGCGCGTCGCAGTGCTGCACGGGGATATCGATATAAGGCAGCACCTCGGGCGTATCGCGAATCGTCTCAATAAGCTCGTCGGTCATGCCCTCGGGCTGCAGATAGAGCACGCGGACCCAGACATTGTGCGGGCGCACGGCCTCGGCGACGGCGCGCAGCAGCTGCGCCAGATTGCGCGGCGAGCCCTCGGCGACGTCCTCATCGGCAAAGTCGGTGCCCCAAATGCCCGTGTCCTGGCCGATCAGCACGATCTCGCGCACACCGCCGGCAACCAGGTCGCGCACCTCGGAGATAATGCTCTCGGCATTGCGCGAATGATAGCGACCGCGAATGTAGGGGATCATGCAGAAGCTGCAAAAACGATTACAGCCATCGGAGATCTTGACGTAGGCAACGGCGCCCTCGACGGTACGCTTGACCTGCGGGATATAGGCAGCGACCTCACGTTCGAAACCCAGCACGCCATCGATGACCGCCACGATGCCGTCCTCCTCGTCGGCCTTCACAAAGGCAGCGACCTCAGGCAGCTCGTCAGGCAGGTCATCGCCATAGCGCGACGGCACACAGCCGCACATGACGATGGGGCAGGCGCGAACGCCGTCCTGAACCTCATTGGCGAGCTCGAGCGTGGTCTCGATGCTCTCGGACGTTGCGGAGGCGAGGAACGAGCATGTATTGACGATGGCGATATCGGCATCCTGCGGGTCGAATGCCTCCTCGTAGCCCGCAGCGGTCAAAAGAGAACGCATGCGGTCGGTGTCAACCTCGTTCTTAGCGCACCCGAGGGTGATGTAGAGCACGGAGCCCAAAGGTGTATCCATGTTGGAGAGCGGTCCTTTCGAATATTATTAGCGGTAGTTGGTGAACTGCAGCGGCTGGCCGTAGTCTTGGTCGCGCAGGAACTGGATCACCGTCTGAAGCGCATCCTTAGAGGCCGAGGTAACGCGCAGTTTATCGGCCTCGATGGTCACCTTGACCTTGAGCTTTTGATCCTTGATGTCCTTATTGATCTTCTTGGCGGTCGCCTGGTCAATGCCCTCGACGATATGGCCGAGCACGCGCACGGTACCGCCCGAAGCCGCCTGCGGCGCGTCCCAAGAGACAGCCTTGAGGTCGATGCCGCGCTTGATGAGCTTGGAGCTCAGCACGTCAATGATCTGCTTGGAGACAAAATCGGCCGGGGCATTGATCGTAAAGAGCTTGTCGCCCTTCGAAAGCTCGATGGTGGCGCCGGAGTCCTTGAGGTCATAGCGCTGAGAGATCTCGCGGGTGGTCTGCTGGAAGGCGTTATCGACCTCCTGCATATTGACCTCGGACACAACGTCGAAGCTGGAATCTTTAGCCATGGTTCTTCCTTTCGGTACGGGGAGCCTTAGTAGCTGTCGTACGAATAGTCGTCTGAATCGTTTGCAGTCTGGCCGTCGGATGCCGTGTCGGTACCGTCGGTAGACTGAGGGTCGGTGCCGTCGGTAGACTGGGCGTCGGTGCCGTCGGCAGCATCATTGCCGTCGGTACTCTCGCCATCCTCGGACTCTTCGGTCTCCTTCTTGGGAACGGTAATGGTCACGCGCGCCACACCCGATGTCTTGGTGTCGTAGCGAACCTTTTCACCGTTCTTGGTAAC
>CABUUD010000117.1 GCA_902494585.1 uncultured Collinsella sp.
CAGACGTTCACGCTGAATAGCGTCGGCCGTGGTCTCCCCCGGCTTTGCAATGGGATGGCGGCGACGGTTTTCGCTATACCGGCGAATCAGCACCTCGTCAGACGCCTCGAGAAACACAATGTCGCAGCTCATCTCGCGCTCTTCCAGTGCGGCAACAGCATCGAGCAGTTCATCGAACAAGCCCTGGCTACGCAGGTCGCAGGTAACGGCAAGGTGCCTGCCCACGCCCGTATTGATGCCAACGAGCTCAGCAAGCTGGGCAATCAGGCGTGGGGGCAGGTTGTCGATACAAAAATAGCCCATGTCCTCGAACACATGCATGGCTTGCGTTCGGCCCGAGCCGGACATTCCGGTGATGATGACGATATCGGGGATACGCTCCGAGCGCTCCGCCGCATCCATGGCATCTCCCTTTTGCATGTGTGCCTCCTAAAATAAGCGCGGGACCCGGCCAGCGGATCCCGCGCGATCAATTGCCTTTATTGAGTATACCGCCCCAAGCGGATACAAGGCCCGTCTTACGCCTCAAGCGCAGCCTTGAACCAACTTGTAATACTCGTGGGGTGCGTGATAGCGGTGCCGACGACAACGGCCCACGCGCCGGCGTCGATTGCAGCGCGAGCCTCCTCGGGCGTATGCACGCGACCCTCGCAAATGATGGGAAGGCCGGGAAATTCCTCGGTCGCCTGACGCAGGAGCGGCAGGTCAGGGCCATCGGCCATGGTGCAGTCGATGGCGGCGACACCGTGAGAGAGTGTGGTGGATACCAGGTCGAAGCCCATATCGACCGCGCGACGAATATCCTCGATGGTGGCACAGTCGGCCATCAGGAGCACGCCCTCCTCGTGCAGCGGGCGGAAGGTATCCTCGACCGACTTGCCATCGGGACGCGGACGATCGGTGGCGTCGATCGCCACGATATCGGCACCGGCAGCAACGCAGGCGCGAGCGTGACGCAGCGTCGGCGTGATGTAAACGCCCTCGTGCCCGTCCTTCCACAGGCCGATGACGGGAACCTCACAGCGACCCTTAATGGCGGCAATGTCGGCAAGGCCCTGGCAGCGAATGGCGGCGGCGCCGCCAAGCTCGCAAGCGCGAGACATTTGAGCCATGGTCTCGGGCGTACGAAGCGGCTCGCCCATATACGCCTGAACGCTCACGACGAGCTTGCCCTTCAGGGACTGGATCAAAGGATCAACGGTCATGTTCGACTCAACCTTTCTCAAAACAGCCTTCTGAGACACCGCACCTTGACGTTCAAACCGTCGCTCGCGTACCGAAGTACGCTTCGCTCCTCTTTCACGTCAATCCGCGGCACCTCAGAAGGCGCACTTGGTAGTTATGTTTACTTCAACGACGCAAGAAGGTGTTCGGCGGCACCGATGAGCGGCGCGTCGCCCTCCAGAGAGCCGATGAGAATCGGCGTGTCCTGAAGCGGGTCGAGCGCCTGGCTGGCATAGCCCTCGTGCACCGAGTCCTTCCACGTCTGTGAACGCCAATCGGGACCTTGGTGAATCACGCCGCCCGAAAGCACGATGACCTCAGGGTCCAGGATGTTAGCGAGCGAGCCCAGGCTGGCGCCCAACGCAAAGCCGGCGTCATGAATGACCTCGGTCGCCTTCGCGTCGCCTGCGCGGCACAGGTCGTTCACGTCACGGCCGACCGAAGGACGGCTGGGGTCGACGCGGCCAAAACGCTCATCGTACATGCGCCCGATTGATGTTCCGGAAGCAACCGACTCCAGATGGCCGGAACGCCCGCAGGCGCAGGGAATGCCGGCGGCAGCCGAGCACTCGATGTGGCCCATATGGCCGGCAGCACCATGGAAGCCCTGCATCACGCGGCCGTTCTCGACATATGCGCCGCCGATGCCCGTACCGATGCCCAAACACAAGACGGAGAACTTGCCCTTGCCGACGCCCCAGTGGGCCTCGCCCAGAGCATGAGCCTGCACGTCGCCTACAACGGCAACGGGAAGGCCGAGGTCCTCGCGCAGACGCGGCCCCAACTGAACGCCGGACCAGCCGGGCATGATCTCGTTGGCATACGCGATGGCGCCCGTCTTGGGGTCGACGACACCGGCAGCGCCGATGCCAACTCCGAGGACCTCGACATCGGGATTCGCCTCAAGAGCAGCCTTGATGGACGCCTCGATACGCTGGAAGACCGCTTCGCCACCCTCCTGGGCCTCGGTGGGAACCTCAGCCTCAAAAACGGGATGGGGCACACCGCCGTCAGCCGGGTACTCCATGATGGCAGTCGCGATCTTAGTTCCGCCGATATCGACAGAGCAGACGTACTTGTTCTCCATGTCGTTCTCCTTCGGAGACAAAAACAACTACAGGAAATGAAGGCGGTGTAATCGCCGCAGTTTGGTAAAGGTTTCCCGGGTGCCCGAGGTTGGGGTGAAAGCGCTCGGGCGTTGACCTAATGGGTCACGCCCGACCGCTTGAGCCCCAAGATCGGGTGCCTGGGGAAGCTTTACAGGAGACCGTTGTCCTGGAGGACCTTGCGAATCGCCTCGACGTTTTCACCGGTCATGGCCTTCACCGGGCGCGGCATGGTCGGGCTGTCGAAGATGCCCATGAGGTTCATAGCGGTCTTGAAGGCGCCGACGCCACCGGCATAGCCCTGGACGCCCGAGGTGACATCCCAGATGTGCGAAATCTCGTTGAGGCGATCCTGCTCGGCCTTGACGGTAGCCCAGTCACCAGCCTGAGCGGCCTTCCACTGACGAACGTAGCCCTCGGGCTCAACGTTGGCGAGACCCGGGACAGAGCCGTCGGCGCCACCGAGATAGGCACCGTCGACGACGACCTCATGGCCGGTAAGGATGCTCATCGGATGGCCGTTCTTCTCGTTCTCCTGAATGAGGTAGCGGAACGAGATGTCATCGCCCGAGGAATCCTTGACGCCAGCCAGGACGCCCTCGGCGCCGAGCTTAGCAAGGAGCTTCCAGGGGAGCTTGGTGTGAACACACACGGGAATGTCATAGGCAAAGATGGGCAGGTCGAGCTCCTCGTGCAGGATGCGGAAGTGCTCCTCGACCTCGGTCATGCCCTGCAGGGCATAGAACGGGCAGGTGGCGACAAGCGCATCGGCACCCAGCTCCTGAGCGACCTTGCCGTGCTCGATCATGCGCTCGGTCTCGGTGTCGATGATGCCGACCAGAACAGGCACGCGGTGGTCGACGATGCGCACGGCCTCGGCGACAATCTGGCGACGGCGCTCGTCGGTGGAGAAGACGACCTCGCCCGAGGATCCCAGGAAGAACAGGCCATCGACGCCGGCATCGATCATGCGGTTGATGCTGCGCTCAAAGGAGGCAACATCGAGCTGGTGGTCTTCGGTATCGGGAACAACGACGGGAGGGATAACGCCGGTGAATTTCTGAGTTGCCACAAGAATCTCCTTAGTTGTCTGGCGAGCGGCCCTATGCCGCCCACTCTTGTTGGCAGTGTCCAGGCCGTCTAGGCCAAAGAACACGGGTAGAACGTTTGGTTAAAGAAGTCGACGACTTCGTTTTCGAACGCATTGATGCGCTCGTGAGCGTATTTGGCATAGATGATATGCCTTCGGTCACACTCAAGACCGTTGAATACGGCAAACTGACCCTTGGGATCGCTCACGGCGTCCATAAGCGATGTGCCCATGAGCACCGATCCGCGCACCCGAGACGACAGCACCTCGAGACCGCCGGGAAGCGGATTGGCAACCGCCGTGCAAGCGAGGCCCCGCTCGTCCAGAGCAGAAACCGCCAGCGCGACACCGCCGCCAAGGCCCTCGCCCCACGCAAAAATGCGATCGGAGTCCACGCCATCAAGATTGCGCGCAACCTTCGCCATCGCGCAACCCCAACGGACGCGCTCGACAAAAGCGGGCGAAGCAATCCCCCGCTGCAGGTCGTCCGTACCAGCAACATCGTCATCCAGCGCGAGGACGGCATACCCCATGGCGGCAAATCTCGTCATGTGATGCCAGCCGCGCACAGGCCGATCGATGTCATGGAACATCAGGCACAGCGGCACGCGCTCAGATACTCGGGCACGACCGACAGGCTCAATCAAACGAGCGTGGACCGCATCGTCACCGAGCTTAAAGGAAACCTCCGAGTAACGGGCGCAGGGGTTAACAAAGTCAATTGCCGTAATGGCCAGGCCTTGAATCTCAAGACTCGAAGCGCATGTCTCTAAATCAGAAACATCTGCTTGGACATCACCGTGCCAGTCCTGATATTCTGTGAGCCTTGACGAAACCGTTCCAGGAATTCCCACGAGCCCGGGGACTATCAGCTCGTCAACATTGCTCTCGCACTTAGACATGAGCCTCCCCTCCCTCACAGAAAAACGGAATGATCATATCGTCAAAATCCTGAATCTCCTCGTGGCCAAAGCCTTCAAAGAACTCATGACGCTTCTCACAGGTCAGGTTGTTGTAGACCGCAAACTGCGTCGCCGGAGGGCAGACGATATCGGCCGTGCCCGTGCCAAACAGCACGGGGCACTTGACCATGGGGGCAAAATTCTTGGAATCGAAGTACGCCAGCTTGGCATAGGCTTCCTCGATACGAGTCGAGTCCTCGTCAAACCAACGCGACCAATAGCGCAGACCCTCGTAGGCAATATCGTCGGCGTCCAGATCCCAAACCAGGCGGAAGTCCGATAAGAAGGGATAGAGGATGGCGGCGCGATTGATAAGCTCGCTGTTAAGCGCGCAGGTTGCAATACCCAAACCGCCGCCCTGCGATGCGCCATTCACATACACGCGGGTAAGATCGATGCCCTCGAGCTCGCGAACGATACGGCACAGAATGCGGATATCCTGGTGTAGGCGGACATAGTAGAGGTTGGCCGGGTCGCCGTCGATACCGGCAACGATATGGCCCGCGACCGTCGTGCCCTCAAATCCACCAATGTCCTCGGAGGGGCCTCCTTGGCCAGGACAATCGAGAGCAATGAGCGCCATGCCCATGCCCGCAAACGACGCCTGCTCAAACCAGCTGCGGCTCGCACCCGGATACCCATGGAACTGAAGTACCAATGGCACAAGCTCGTCCGAGACGGGTTTAAGGTACTTGGCATGCAGGCGTGCACCACACATTCCGGTATACCAGAGGTCGAAAAACCGACAGGTCGCGGAATCCGCAACCGAAGCCGCCTCAATCGCGTAGTCGAGCTCGACGGCGTCGGCCTCGGCCATGCGGTCCTTCCAAAAGAGATCGAAATCCGATGGACGGGGCATAGCGCCTCGATATTCACCAAATTGCTGTTGTAGCTCCTGAGCACTTGGCATGGCTCGTGAACCCAACCTTTCGAAATCGCAACGGAGGTGCGCCCGGCAAGGGAACCGGGCGCACGGGA
>CABUUD010000118.1 GCA_902494585.1 uncultured Collinsella sp.
ACACCACCGTCCCCGCCCGGACGGTTGCACAGGCGCAGCCCGCGTCTCGACCGACCCCATCCACCGAGACGGTCCGCAGCGCCGAGTCCATGCGTCGCGCACGCCTTGCCGTCAAACGTCAACGCTCGATGGCACTCACGATGGCGATTGCCGCCCTGGTAGCAATCGTGGTCATACTCGTCCTCGCATCTGCCGGCATGCTTTAGCCGACAGTAAAACCCAAGTCAGCAAATAGACCTATTTGCAAAAAAGCGGTGGCGGGCGCGACTCTCAATAAAGCCGCGTCCGCCACCGCCCCCATGCATCGCACGCTGACAATACGAGGTACTAGGAAATCAAAAGCTCAAAGGAATCCGTGATGCGCGTTCCCATGTTAACGGCGCCGTCTCCCGATTCGACTGTGGTATTCAGGTAGTACTTGCCGTTCTTCTTTTTAGGTACACCCGTAACCGTAAGGTCGCAGCCCTCCTCCTCGACGGGAAGCGAAAACTCAAAGCCCTTATTCCTGACAAACGTACCGGTGACGTCCGTGTAGGTGCGATAGTCGTCACCATCGGATTGGGCGACGGTTTTTTCGGCGTTGTAGGTATCGTGGGCATGCAGCGTGGCCGAGATGTCTGCAACCGCTTCGCCGGAATCACTGATGCTCTTAAACACAATCACAAGGTCGTTTTTGCTCGCGCCGTAGCAAGTATGGCCCCAAGAGTTGCCCGTCTCCTTAAGTGCTCCGCGCCACGTGGTGTTGGCAAAGCTCGTGGGCTTATCGATGTTGAGCTTCGCTGTGCTACCAGAGGTCGTGGTGGTCGACGAGGTCGCGTTGCCCGTCGTGGAAGAGTCCTCGGCATCGAAGCTGGCGTCCTCGCCGTTCTTGCTTGCGGTCTTGAGCTCCGCCTTAGCATCCTTAAGGTCGGACTTTGTCTGATCGAGCTCGTCTTGCGTTTTTGTGAGTTCGTCCTTGGAAGATTCAAGCTGCTTCTTGAGCTTTTGAATCTGCTCCGTATTTTGCGGATGAGCCAAACCATATGAGTAGCCCACCCAGCCGGTTCCCGCGCACAAGGCGGCAACGACAATAACGCCGGCGGCGATGGCGGGCGCATACGACTTGCCCAGGCGCTTGCGTGCTAGCTTGTACTCGGCCTTGGCCGTCTTGAGGCTCTCGCGGTCCTGCGCAAGCTGCTCTTCCTCACTGAGCGGCGTAGAACCAGAATCGGCATGGTAGGCAGGCTCAGTTTCCACGTCCTCGATCGTAGTGCCAAAGTCTGACAAGGGATCAACTACACGCGTGGCGCCCGAATCGGATTCGGGCACAGCGGGCTCAGACGCGCCGGGTGCCGCCACCGGCTGCTCGTCTGCTTTCGAGGCAGCATCCGCCTTAGGCAACTCCACCGTTGCCGCCGTAGCGGCCTCGCCGTCGCGCCAAGAAAAGGCAGGGCTCTGTGACACGGTCTGGGGCGTAGTATAGGGATCTTCGGAAACGGGCGCGGTCGACGAGGGCGCGGCAAGAGGCGATCCACACTCAGAGCAAAAACTAGCGTCATCGGGCAACAATGCACCGCAATAAGGGCATTCCATAGGGCACGACCTCTCAAAATGTGTCGTTTGCAGCCATCCTGCAACTTGGCGTATCTGCCCTATAATGTCTCAATAGTTATGCAAAGCGTTGCGCAACATTTTTCGAGTCGGTACGCTTTGAGCGTAGCCATTTCCTATCATGTTTGCAGTACGTCATTAAAGTTATCTGGGGAGGCAGCCATGGCGGCGGAAACACCGTGCTCGGTCCTCTACAACGACATCCGATCGTTCGGCGGTCTCAAGCATCTCGAGATTGCGCGAATGCTCATTAACGGCAATTCGTATGCAGGCAGTACCCTGCTCGACAAATGCTCTACCAACCGCTCGTACCTCACTCGCTACATCGTCCACCGCGAGCCCGATCAGTGTGCGCCAGGTATCTACAATGACCTTACCGTCTCCACACTCAACCTTGCCGCCGCCATTAGTAACAAGCTCGGCGGAGGCGATCGCGCCTATCAGGAAATATCCGAGCATTACAGCGGCCCGGCGGCCCAAGGCATGATGTCGGTTCTCGCCGATTATGACCTCGACGACCGCCTCTACGCCAATGCCTTGGGGCGCATCAACAGCTCCGATGACCACAGCCCCCGCGAAAAAAGCACGCTCTTCTTGATGCTCTTTGTGGCAACGGGTGCACTTGCCGATCCCGTTCAAGGCGTGGCCACCGTCGAGCGCTTTTGCGACAGCAAGACGGGCGGGCACTTTGGCACCACCGAAACTACCGTCGGACGTGGCTTTATGGGCAGCCTGGAGCAGCCGCGCACCGTTGCCCCCAACCTCGGTCTGCTCAGGACACATTCCGACAACTGCGTCGACATGCAAATCCATCCCCTCACACGCGATCCGCGCGGCACCGTGATTGGTTCTTTGCCCAAAACCTCGCCCAGCATCACCGATGTGGGCGCCGACGCATCGCGCGAGCATCTTCGCATTTGGCTTGAGGGTGAGCACTGGTACGCCCAGGGCCTTGGATCGACCAACGGCACGGTGCTCGAATCGGGCGCAGGCGACGGCGACATCGTAATCGAGCCGCCCCGCGACCAACGAGAGCCCGGCAAAGTCTATCCCCCCGTGGAAATCGCTAACAGTGACAGACTTCATTTGGGTCTCTATACAACGTTTCTCGTTATTGTGGACTAGTGCGTAGAGACGTGGGAAACAGGTGTCACTCGTCTTATATCATTTACGTTGCGCGCTGCACTATAAATAGCAATACGAGTCAGCTTATCGGCGAACACGTCTATCATGGGCTTTAATCGATAATCGCGTTCTCGGCGTGAGCACGCGGCCCCACCAAATGAAGGAACGTCTTGGATACCACCAACACCGCCCCTGGCGACAAACTCATCCGTCTCGACACGTTCGACACCGCCGTGGCGGTCGACCCCAGCGCCGAGGACGACGCCAAGCGACGGTTTATGACGCTTATTCTTCAGACGGCATACCGCGACGGCGGCAATATCGGACACGTGCTTCGCGCGACCAACACAAGCGGCGAGGTCTTTGCCGTCAAGCTGCTCAAGGACAACGCCATCCTTTCCGGCCAAGCCCCCGATCGCTCCGCCGAGCAAGCGGCTGCGCACCTGGCCAATACCGCCGCGTTGTTCGAGGAGTACCGTCATCTGTGCACTGTCTCGCACCTGCGCGGATTTCCGCGCGTCTATGGCTATGGATCGTGCGAGGACGACCCGCTCATCCTCATGGAGTGGGTCGAGGGCACCTCGCTCAAGCAGGCGCTGCCCTTGCTTCCGCACGATGTCTCGGGCGGGCTAACCACCCAGATGGTGGCCGCCGTTGGAAACGCCGTGCTTCGCGCACTCCTGATGACCCAGGGGCTCGTTAATCCGGTCGTCCATCGCGACCTGACGCCCGCCAATATCATGTTCCGTACCACCAGTCGAACGCTCGAGCAGCAGATCGTCGATTGCTCCTTTGACCCCTGCCTCATCGACATGGGCTCCGCGACCATGGCCCTCGGCGATGACACGATCACCCGGCGCGCCGACATCTGGCGCTTTGCCACGCCCGCATACGCCGCGCCCGAGATGCTCACGCAGGATATCGAAGGCATCGCGGCCCTTCGCCGCTCGCCCGCAATCGACGTCTATGCGCTTTCGAGCATTCTGTACCAGCTCTACAGCGGTCGCAAACCGTTCGATGTTGAGTCGACGGGTGCCGCGGCAACCGGCTCGTTCTACCTCATAAAGACCAAGACCAAGCCGGCACCGCTCGAGCCGCGATGCAATGACGACGAAGCGCTCGTCCAAATCATCATGAAAGGCATCTCAGTCGAGCAGTGCGATCGTCCTACCGAGCAGCAGATGCTCGAGGTGCTCTCGGCATACCTCACCGATGCCGAATCCGAGGGCCGCGAAGGTGCAGGGAACGAAGCCGCAATTGATATCGATTCTGGCACGCACCTTAAGGTCGACGTCGCCGGCGAGCGCGCGCGAGAGATCCTGGAGCAGGCCCGGCACGATGCCATGACCCGCCGCCGCTTTATTATCGGTGGCGTTGTCGCAGCCTTTGCGGGGCTTGGCGTTATCGGGGCGGCAACCCATGGCTTTGGCATCCCCGACTACCTGGACGGCATCCGCGATTCACTTGACGACTACACCTGGGATCAGCTGCAGGAGATTTCGCTCAAGATTAAGGTCGCCGAGACCCGTAGCGAGGCACGCGAGATTGCAAAGCGCTACCATCTGCTCGATGCCGATGGGCACATCCCCTATCCGTGCATCAAGCGCGTGAGGCTCACCAACGGGCTGCACGTCGGCGCGCAGCTTGTGGGCATCCGCCACGACGAGCTTCTAGACGGTACGGGCAAGGCAGGGTTAACGTTTATGTTCGACGCGGGTATTGCCGAGCGCGATGCTGCGGCTGAACCGCCGAGCGCCGGCTGGGCAGATTGCGAGCTGCGGGAATGGCTCGACGGCGACGGCCTTAAGCTGCTGCCCAACGAGTTGCGCGCACTCATTAAATCTGTCAAAAAGATCTCGAATAACGTTGGCGCTGCCAGAAGCGCATCGTGTCTGAGCGAGCTGCCCGCAACTCTTTGGCTGCCCGCCATGGTCGAGCTGTGCGGAGTGCAGCCGCCCGAGTCGTTTACCGAGGGCTTTCACTACCTGGCCGACATCTATAACGGCGAGGGCAAGGAGTATCAGCTCTTCCGCGAGCTCAAGGTAAGTCCGTATACCACGAACGAGACGTTGGTTCGCCAGTGGAAGGGCAAGGACACCTGTTGGTGGGAACGAACGGCGAGTCCCGACACATCGGAGAGCGAAGGCACGCTCTATATGAACCGCGTGGGACGCGACGGCGACGTCTTTACGTACGCAACGCCTGCAGAAAAGCCAGACAAGCGAACCTGCGTGATCCCCGGATTCTGCATCTAGACAGCGAGCGTCTTGCCGTGACGGGACCCTCCCCGGCAATTGTCTCGATCTGTATCTGTAACAGTTAGAAGTCATATTTGCTGCTAGATGTTACAGATTGAGACATTGAGTTTCCTGCCAACTGTTTGTCTTGATCTGTAACAAATACTCGGTAAAACGGGGTCTAAATGTTACAGATCGAGACGTTAGTTTTCGGCTGAAATGTTTGTCTAAATCTGTAACAACTATGGTTCAAAAACCGATCCAGATGTTACAGATTGAGATGTTTGGTTGGGACGGTCCATCGGTCAACCAACTACCCTCATCTGTAGCGAGATGTCATACATTTCTTTCTGCACTGGACACCCCCAGGGGGTATGGGTGTATAGTATCGGCAGG
>CABUUD010000119.1 GCA_902494585.1 uncultured Collinsella sp.
CTGTTCATGGGCGAGGACGAGTGCCGCAAGCTCGACGAGCGTGCTCGCGCCTTCCTGACCCGTGGCGTCACCGGCGACACCGACATCAACATCATCGACACCGCCGAGTTCGCCATCCCCGGCCTTGACGACGAGTTCCGCGTCATTGTGTCTCCGTGGATCCTGTCCTCGCTGGTCACCGATCGACTCGCCGCCTACTACGAGACGGTCACCAAGCACAACCTCAACTACCGTCGCTACTATCACCAGTTCGACTACTAATAGTTGACCACTCATGTAAGAAGCACCCTGCCCGGGCGCATGCGTCCGGGCATTTTTATGCCGAAATTCGCTAGGAAGGGGAATCGAACGAGGCAGTTTATCGTGGCATCCCATGCTCATTTCGCGTCTGGAATCGTCGAGAGCATCGGCCTGCTTTCCGGCGAGTGCGAAAACGTCCATGCGCTCTCTATGTATGTCGACGGAAACGAGGACCTGGCCAAGGAGTCCGCAGCGATTCTGGACGGTTTTGCCGCGGACGATGAGGTCGTCGTTTGCACCGACCTGTTTGGCGGCAGCGTCAACAATGAGTTCACCAAGGTTGTCCAGACGCGTCCCAACACGCATCTGGTGACCAATATGAATCTGCCGCTTCTGATCCAGCTGCTGTTCGTGTCCGATTCGACTCCGATCGACGAGGCCATTCGTCAGATCGTCGAGGCGGACGACACCAAGGTCAAGTACGTCAACGACCTGCTGGGCCAGGCCGAACTCGATGAGTTTTAATCGTTAGGGAGCACATCATGATTCAGATGATTCGCGTAGACTATCGACTGCTTCACGGCCAGGTTGCCGTGAGCTGGACCTCGGCTTTGGGTGCCGACTGCATCCTACTGGTAAGCGACACGGTCCTCAACGACAAGCTTCGTCTGCAGGCTCTGTCCCTTGCAAAGCCCGAAGGGTGCAAGGTCGTCGTTAAAAACACCGAGGATGCCGTCAAGGCGCTCCAGAGCGGTGTGACCGACAAGTACAAGCTCTTCGTGGTTTGCGAGACGATTCAGCAGGCCGGTGCCGTCGCAAAGGCGATGGGCGTTAAGAAGATCAACCTTGGCAACGTTGCCTTTAGCGAGGATGCCCGCCAGGTCTCGACGAGCGTGTTCCTTACGCCCGAGAACGAGGCCTACGTGAAGGAACTGCTCGGCGAGGGCTACGAGCTGTTCATTCAGATGATCCCGGCGGATGCGAAGACTGACGCCGCAAAGGTCATCGGTTAGGGGCTGTCATGGTTATCAAGACAATCCTGATTTTCTTTATTGCCCTTTTGGGCTATTCCGAGTGGCTGACGGGCACGAGCTACCTCCAGCGCCCGATCGTGCTCGGGCCTTTGGTCGGCTTTGTTATGGGCGATGTGGTGACCGGCACGATCATGGGCGCCACGATGGAGCTTGCCATGGTCGGCGCCATCTCGGTCGGTGCCTATAACCCGCCCGATACGATTTCCGGAACCATCCTGGGTGTATCCCTTGCCATGCAGGCCGGCGCGGACGCTTCGGCGGCGCTGACCCTGGGTATTCCCATCGCCACGATCGTTCTGGCGCTCGATACGGCCCTGGGCCAGCCGGTCATGCTGCTGCTGGTGCACCGTATCGACAAGAACGTCGAGGACGGAGACACCAAGGCCATCACGCGCAACATGCTCATCGCCGGTTACGCGCAGAGCTGGTGCGGCCTGTTGATCGTTCCCTTGGCCTTCTTCTTTGGCGCTGACGCGGTCGCCAGTCTGCTCAACATCATTCCCGATTTCGTTCAGACCGGTATGGATGTCGCCGCCGCCTTCTTGCCCGCACTCGGCTTTGCCATGCTGGCTCAGATGATTATGAACAAGACCGTGGCGCCGTTCTTCTTCGCAGGCTTCTTCCTCGTTGCCTACTTTGGCATTAGCACGACAGGCGTGGCGATCTTCGCCGCGATTATCGTCGTCGCAATGACGGTTTTGGGCGAGAAGAAAAAGACGGAGCAGCCCGCAGTGGCGACCGAGGATCCTGCGATTGGGAGTGGGTTCGATGAGTTTTAAGTTTGAGTCTTCCTACGACGGGCTGATTACCCGCGAAGATCTTAAGAAGCTGTTCTGGCGCTCGATTCCCTATGAGCACTCCTGGAACTACGAGCGCATGGGCCATATTGGCTTTATGTGGGCCCTCATGCCGATCCTGCGCAAGCTCTACCCGCAGGATGCGGACTTTAAGGCCGCGCTCAAGCGCCACATGGAGCTCTATAACGTCACGCCGTATATCTCGACACTCCCCATGTCCATTGCCGCCGCAATGGAGGAAGTCAACGCTACCGAGGACAACTTCGACACGAGCGCGATTTCCAACGTCAAGCTTGCTTTGATGGGTCCGCTTTCCGGTGTGGGCGATGCGTTCTACTGGGGTACGCTGCGAATTTTGGCCACGGGCGTCGGCACCTCGCTGGCGCTGCAGGGTTCCATTCTCGGTCCGATTTTGTTCCTGCTGGTGTTCAACGTTCCCCACTACATCATTCGCTACGTGCTGACGTTTGTGGGATACCGCTTTGGCTCGGACATGATCAGCAAGGTCCAGGAGTCGGGCATCATGGACACGATCGTCAAGATGGCCTCCATCATGGGCGCCATGGTGATCGGCGCCATGACCATGGAGATGGTCACGGTGGACATCCCGCTCATGGTTGGCGCGGGCGATGGTGCCCAGACGCTCGCCGAGCTGCTCAACGGGATCTTCCCGGGCTTTGTCACGATGGGGCTGTTTGGAATCGTCTATCTCATGCTCAAGAAGAAGATGAATCCGCTGCTCATCATGCTGGTGATCTTGCTCGTGAGTATCGCCGGTGCGTTCTTTGGAGTGCTTGGTGTTCAGTAGGGCATCCGTCATAATCAAAACAATGTAAGAGGGGGCGTCGCGCACACTGTGCTGCGGCGCCCTTTTGCCGAAAGGTGGACGAGATGGAGTATCCACAGCTTGCCGTTATGAATATCAGCCATCGTTACTTTGACCTGGAGGAGTTCTTTTCGTCGGCCGCGGCTTCGGGCTATACGTGCTGCGAGCTTTGGACTGGGGCGATGCATTTGTATGTGGATTGCCATGGTTACGATTCACTCGAACAGGCGCGGGAGCTTTCGCAGCGGTATGGGGTTCGGATTGTGGGGCTTTGTCCCGAACAGAACAACCCCAAGCCGTGGAATATCGCGGCGCGCGGTAATGAGGCGCGTGCCCGCACGCTCGCGTACTTTAAGAACGTTGTGGATATCGCGACAGAACTTGGAGCCGAGCAGGTCATGGTTTCGAGCGGCTGGGCATTTTTGAACGAGCCGATCGAGGACGCGTGGGGTCGCAGCGCCTCGATGCTGCGTGCGATTGCCGAGCATGCAGGAGAGCGCGGCGTGCGTCTGGTGCTCGAGGCCCTGCAGCCGGTTGAGTCGATGATCGTGAACTCGGCGGCCGACACCAAGCGCATGATTGACGCGGTTGGCCACCCGGCGCTCAAGGCGTGCCTTGATATGGGTGCCATGGCAGTGGCGGGGGATACCATCGACGATTATTTCGATCTGCTTGGCGATGATGTCGCCCACGTGCACTTTGTCGATGTTGCGGCAGATGGCACCACACATCTTGCCTGGGGCGACGGCGACCGCGATATGCGCGCCGACCTGGATAGGCTGGTGGCGCGCGGCTATCGCGGAGTTGTTTCGGCCGAGACCTATGACGGGCGCTATTTTGCCGACCCCGCAGCTGCCGATGCGCAGGTAATGGCAGAGTATCGTCGTGCGATTGGTGCCTAGGCGGGTTTGGGTTGCGGCGATCTGCCCTATGTTTCCAAATGAATACGGCGTGAGCGGCTGCGATGGATTTTCCCCGCAAACACTCTAGTATGCTAAAGTACCCAGAAGACCGGCGGAGCTATGCCGGTCTTCTGTTCTATACGAAGCACAGCATGAGGAGGCTCACCAGATGACGGCCACACCGTGGGGATTCCGGGACATATTGCCCGAGGAGGCTCAGGCGCGCGAGGAGATTGCGCTGACGGTGAAGGGCTGCTTTAGGGAGCATCATTACCTGCCGGTCGAAACGCCGCTGCTCGAGGACAAGGGTTCGCTCGAGGAGGGTGGCCGCATAGCGGACACGCCGTTTAAGCTTTTTGATGACGACGGTCGCCTGCTGGTGGTCCGTCCCGATAACACACTGCCCATCGTGCGCCTGGTTTCGACCCGCATGCGCGCGGCCGACCTGCCCCTGCGTCTGCGCTATGAGGCGCCGGTGGTTCGTGAGTGCCAGCGCAATGCCGGCGGTTCGCGTCAGTTTACGCAGTTGGGTTTTGAGCTCATCGGCGCAGGCGATACCGCGGGCGACGTGGAGATTGTCTCGCTGGTCGCCGAGGCCGTGCGCAAGCTTGCTCTGCCCGATGCGCGGATTATCGCAGGTAGCGTGCGTCCGTTTAAGGAACTGCTCGCGGCATGCGAAGATCGCGAACTGGCTGCCGAGGCGCTGCGTTGCGTGCACGCCAACGACTTTGTGGGTCTCGATGCCCGCGTGGCGGAAAGCGCCGAGTCCGAGGCCGTCAAGGCTGCCATCAGCGAGCTGCCGCGCCTGCACGGTGGCGCCGAGGTGCTCGACCGCGTGGATGCGTTGCTGGTGGCCGCCGGTATCGTCGCGCCGTTGACGCGCGAGCTGCGTGCCTTGGTTGAGGGCTTGGCTCCCGAGGACGCCCAGGTGCTGTCCTTCGACTTTTCCATCATGAACTCGTTTGATTACTACACGGGCTTGGTCTTTAAGGCCTACGCCGGTGGTCTGCCCGATCCGGTGGGCTCGGGCGGTCGCTACGACTCCATCTTTACCGGCGCATTCGGCGAGGGCATCGAGGTGCCGGCGGCGGGCTTCGCCTTTTCGCTCGAGCGCCTGGAGGCCGCGCGTACCTCGGCCGAGGACGCTGCCTCCGATGGCGACCACGCCGTTGGACGTGGCGCCGAGGGCCCGCTGCGCATCGCCGTGCCCAAGGGCTCGCTTAAGGCCGATACCCTCGACGTGCTCGAGGCTGCGGGCCTGGACGTCTCCGAGCTGCGCGATCCCGGCCGCCATCTGATTGTGCGCGGTCGCGACACGCGTGCCGGCGAGGGTGCGGTCGGCGATATTGAGTTTGTCATCGTGCGCCCCAGCGACGCGCCGGCCTTTGTGGGCTGCGGCGGCGCCGACTGCGGCATCTGCGGCTGGGACTCGCTCATCGAGGCCGATCTCAACCTGCTGCAGCTCGTCGACTTGGGCTATGGCC
>CABUUD010000120.1 GCA_902494585.1 uncultured Collinsella sp.
ACCCCACCAGCAACACCCAACCGCCAACGCAAAGGCGGCGTCATATCCCCAGCACGACCCAAATCAATCCCCTACCCTCAAGAACATCGAATTCCGTTTAACGCAATTAACCATCTTATATTGCCACACGCAGAGCGCACGACATATTCGCTAACGCCAGATAAATAACCAGCATAAAAAGAAAGCGGCATTCCGAAAAACAGAATGCCGCTTTTATTCAGCGGAGCAAATGGGCCGAAGGCGTCCAAATTCTCCCAATAACTAAAATGCCGAGTTACCGTGCCTTAAAGGGCATTCGCGCAGCGCTTGCAGATATGCGCGTGACCGTTGTACTCGCCGACGGTGGTGCGGTAGTTCCAGCAACGGTCGCAGCACTCACCCTCGGCAGCCTCGATGGCAACGGAGAGCTCCTCGCCCTGAGTCAGCTCAACATCGGAGACGATGTAGAACTCGGCCAGGTCGACGGCCTTGTCGCCGGTCAGCAGCGCATACATCTCGGCGGGAACGACCGCCTTGACGCGGACCTGCTGGCTCTTAGTGAAGGTGCCGGCGGAACGGGCATCCTCAAGGGCCTTGGTCACGGCGCTACGGAGCTCGAGCGAAGCCTCGAGCACGCCCTCAAACTCATTGGCCTCGTCGACCGTGATGGGCGACTTGTACCAATCGAGCAGCGCAGCGTACTTCTGGTGATCGACGCAGCCGGCGGGCGCATATGCCATGGCCTCGTCAACCGTGTAGGACAGGATCGGCTGCAGATCGCGCATGAGCATCGAGAAGAGCTCGGCGAGCACGGTCTGGGCGCTGCGGCGCTTGAGCGAGCCGGGCTTTTCGCAGTACAGACGGTCCTTCAGGGCGTCGAGGTAAACGTTGGAAAGCTCGGTAACAACAAAGTCGTAGAGCGCACGGTAGGCGCGCGGGAACTCGTAGCTGGCGTAGGCATCGTCGACCTCGGCCTGGACCTGGGTCAGGCGGGCAACCATGAGCTTGTCGAGCGGCAGCAGGTCGGCAAAGGCGACGCCGTCGGTCTCGGGCTCAAACTGACCCTCGAGCTCGGAGAGCAGGAAGCGCAGCGTGTTGCGGAAACGACGGTATGCATCGGACGTACGGGCAAGAATCTCGTGGTCGATGGACACGTCGGAGCTGGTGTCGACGGAGGCAACCCACAGGCGGATGATGTCGGCACCCATCTCGTCGCAGACCTTATTGGGGTCGATGACGTTGCCGAGCGACTTGGACATCTTGCGGCCCTGGCCGTCGAGGGTGAAGCCCTGCGAGACGACTGCCTTGTACGGAGCGTGGCCGTTGGCACCCACCGAGGTCAGCAGCGAGCTCTGGAACCAACCGCGGTGCTGGTCGGAGCCCTCGAGATACACGTCAGCCGGGTACTCAAGCTCGGGGCGATACTCGCAGACGGCCTTCCAAGACACGCCGGAGTCCCACCACACGTCGAGAATGTCCTTATCGGCCTTGAGGTGATGGCCGCCGCACTTGGGGCAGACGCAAGCCTCGCCCAGGTAGCTCTCGGGAGCGTCGGTGAACCAGGCGTCGGAGCCCTTCTCGTGGAAGAGCTTGATAACGGCGTCGAGCGTGGCGTCGTTCATGACCTTCTCGCCGCAGTCGGCGCAGGTGTAGCTGGGGATAGGCACGCCCCAGTTGCGCTGACGGCTGATGCACCAGTCGGGACGCTGCTCGACCATGGCGCCGATGCGGTTTGCCGCGTGGGCCGGATACCACTTGACGTTCTCGCGGACCTCTTTGCCAGCCTGCTCGCGCAAGCCGGTCTTGTCCATCGAGACAAACCACTGGTCGGTAGCACGGAAGAGCACCGGGTGCTTGCAGCGCCAGCAGTGCGGATAGCTGTGGGTGATCTTCTTCTCAAGGACCAGGGTGCCGCGCTCGCGCAGGAACTCGATGATGTGCGGGTTGGCCTCATCGGTATCCATACCGCTGAAGGGGCCACCGGTGCCAAACTCCTCACCGGTGTAGAACTTGCCGTCGTCATCGACCGGCATGCAGATGTCGGTGATGCCCTCCTTGAGGCAGGCAAAGTAGTCGTCGACGCCGTGGCCGGGCGAGTTGTGGACGATACCGGTACCGTCATCGACACCGACGTAATCGGCCAGCAGCGCCACGCCCTCAACACCGTCAAAGATCGGCTGCTTGTAGTGGATGTGGTGGAAGGTCTCGGCAGGAACCACGTAGGGCTTGCCGTCGACCATAACCGGGGTGTACTCCCAGCCAAACTCCTCGCAGCACTTGGGAGCCAGGTCCTCGAGCATGACCTCGGCACGACCCTCGTGCTCAACGGCAACATAGGCGGCGCCGGGCTTAAGGGAAACGGCCTGGTCGGAGGGGATGGTCCACGGCGTGGTCGTCCAGATGATAAAGTCGACCGGGCCGTCGAAGTTCTCGAGGCCGGCGGGCTTGGAAGTCATCTCGAAGCGCACGAAAATGGAGGGGCTCGTCTCGTCAGAGTACTCAATCTCGGCCTCGGCGAGTGCGGTGTGGCAGTGCTTGCACCAGTGGACGGGCTTGTGGCCGCGATAGATCATGCCCTTGTCGAACATAGCCTTGAAGACCTCGATGTCGGCGGCGTCATGCTGGTGATAGAGCGTCAGATACGGGTTGTCCCAATCGCCGAGCACGCCCAGGCGACGGAAGCCGGCCTTCTGCAGCTCGATGTTCTCGACAGCGAACTTATTGCAAAGCTCGCGGATCTTAGCCGTGGAGGTCTGGTTGAACTTCTCGGTGCCGAGCTTCTCCTCGACCTTGTGCTCAATCGGCTGACCGTGGCAGTCCCAACCGGGGACATAGGGAACCTCATAGCCCTGCATCATCCAGTAGCGGTTGATCATGTCCTTGGAGATCTTGTTCATGGCATGGCCGATGTGGATCGGGCCGTTGGCGTACGGAGGGCCGTCGTGCAGCACGAACTTCTTATGCCCCTCGTTCTTCTTTAGAACTTGCTCGTAGACCTTGTTGTCCTGCCAGTCCTTGAGTCGCTTGGGCTCGGACTTGGAAAGACCGGCACGCATGGGAAATCCGGTTTTGGGCAGATTCATCGTCTGCTTGTACTCGTTTGCCACGGTACCCCTTTCATGTCGTGGGCGCGCACGCCCTCTGGGCACCAAAAAAGCGCCCGTCCCTACAAGCTGGGACGAAGCGCCATAAAACAGGCAGTCTGCCCGTAAAAGCTCTTCGCTTAACCACCCAGCTTAGATGCCCTCGCCCGCGTATTCGCGCGCTCGCATCCGTTACTCGGCTGGCCTGTATCGACGGCCATCTCGGCGATGTCTACTAAGACGAACCTGCGCGGCACGTCCGTTGGGATCGCAGCTCCGGGGTGATTTTCATCGGTCGCATGCACGGGTTCTCAGCGCTCCCCGCTCTCTGTGGCATGCGGACGGCCGACTACTCGTCCCCATCAACGCTTATGCGGAGTATGCTAGCACGTTCCACGCCGACGAAAAACCCTCAACACTGGTTTTATACGTTCGAAATTTCTCGCGGCTGTGGACCTTCTCTTGGAGCAAAATACCTGAAAGCACTTTATCGAACGAAAGAAGGTTGCTATGCGCACGATTGGAATGAGCGACTACACCGTTGGCGAGGATTGCTTTGACGAGCTGCCCACCGCACTGGCGGAGTACGGAGCGACCAAGGTCGCGATCATCGGTGGCAAGCGGGCACTGGCCGCAGCACTTCCCGGTATCGAAGCTGCGCTAGCGGGTACCGACGTCGAGATTCTGGAGACGCGCGTCTACGGCACCAACAGTACGCGCGCCAATATCGCCAAGGTCGTAAACTCCCCCGCCTGCCAGGAAGCCGACGTGCTCATTGCTTGCGGCGGCGGCAAGGCGCTCGACACCGTGAAGACCGCAGCCATCGAGCTCAAGAAGATCGTCTTTACGGTGCCGACGATTTGCTCCAACTGCTCCGCTGCGACCGCCATTGCCGTCGTGTACAACGACGATGGCTCGCTCGAGGGCTATTCGTACCCCAACCGACCGGCGCACATCTTCATCAACCCCAAGATCATCGCCAAGGCACCGGCAGAGTACTTCTGGGCCGGCGTGGGCGATGCCCTGTCCAAACAGCCCGAGGTCGAGTACGCCACGAGCGCCGGCAACCTGGAGCACACGGCAGGCCTTGGCTTGGCACTCGCCCACACCTGCTCCGAGCCGCTGTTCACCTACGGCGTTCAGGGTCTTGAGGACGTGCACCAGAATCTGTCAAGCGAGGCCGTCAAGCAGATCGCGCTCGATATCGTGGTCAACACGGGCTACGTCTCCAACCTGACCAACCAAAACGATTACTACTACAACTCGAGCGTGGCGCATGCGTTCTACAACGCCACGTGCAGCATTCCGCGCGAGGGCTCCTATCTGCATGGCGAGGTCGTGAGCTTGGGCGTGCTGGTGCTGTTTGCCTATACGGGCGATACCGAGAACCTTGAGCGCTACGCTACCTTTAACAAACAGATGGGCCTGCCCGTGACGCTTGAGCAGATCGGGCTTTCCGAGGCCGACATCCCTGCCCTGTGCGAATACGCACACGCCACCAACGAGTGGAAGCAGGGCAACCCGGAGCCCTTCACCGACGAAAAGTTCGCCGCCGCCATCAAGGCCGCCAACGCCTACGGCCGCACGCTCTAGGCCTAACCCAAAACCACCACAAAGGGGACAAGCACCTTTGTGGTGGTTTTTTATTGCTCCAACATTCAGTTCGCACTCGAACCCGATTCTATACGAGAAAGGGTCCGGGTACGTTTTTTGTTTATCGGTAATTCTGCGGAAGGACCACTCGGAACGGTAAACAGAAACGAACAGAGGCAGAGTACCATCGTGGTGATGGTATCCTGCCTTTTGCTTTGCGGAACCAAGGTCGCTTTATGCGAACTTGATCGCCACTTATATGGCGCATTGATGGCAATTACTGCGTACGTGCGTACCGGGAGCCTGTACACCTCTGGCAAGGCGTAACACGCTAGACTTTGTTCCAAAGTCCGTGTGCTAAGGGGGCAGGGCCCTTAGAATTCCTGACGCTCCTATTTGGCAAGGTGTTTTTTAGAATCCATTTTGCGCTCGGCCTCGAACGCCTGCCTGTCCCAATTGAGCGGGAGCCCCGCCTCGACCCACGCCTCGTAGGCCCTCCT
>CABUUD010000121.1 GCA_902494585.1 uncultured Collinsella sp.
CGCTACTTGATCACGCGCACGCGATACATCGACGGAATCTGCTTGAGCGCCTCGATGGTGCTGCTGTTCAGGTGCTCGTCGGTGTCGAACATGGTGTAGGCGTTCTCGCCAGCGGACTCGTTGGTCATACGCTGCACGTTGGCGTTGTCCTTGGCCAGGATGGCCGTGATCTGGCCGATCATGTTGGGCACGTTGGCATGCAGGCAGGCAATGCGGCTTGCAGCGCGCGCCTTGCCCATGCTGCAGGCGGGGTAGTTGACGCTGTGCGCGATATTGCCGTTTTCCAGGTAATCCTTGAGCTCGCTGATCGCCATGTCGGCGCAGTTGGCCTCGGCCTCGCCGGTGCCGGCGCCCGAGTGCGTGGTGATAAACGTATTGGGCATCTTGACGGTCTTGGGCGTGGCAAAGTCGCAGCTAAACCAGCTAAGCTTGCCCTCGCGCAGGGCGGCGTCGACGGCGTCCTCGTCAATGATGGTCTCGCGCGCGTAGTTGATGAGCACGGCGTCGGGTGCCAGCAGGTTGATTTGCTCGGTACTGATCATGCCGATGGTGTCGGCCTTGCTGGGCACGTGCACGGTGAGGTAGTCGCAGCCGCGGCAGAGGTCCTCGAGCGTGCCCACGCGCTGCACCTCGCGGCTCAGCACCCACGCGTGCTCGACGGAAATGAACGGATCGTAGCCGTAGACATCCATGCCCAGATCGACGCAGGCGTTGGCGACCTTGGAGCCCACGTTGCCCAGACCGATAACGCCGATGCGCTTGCCCTTGAGCTCGCGGCCCACAAAGGCCTTCTTGGCCTTTTCGGCGTCGACCTGAATCTCGGGGTCGTCGGCGTTGTCGCGCACCCAATTCATCGACTGCACCACGCCGCGGCTCGAGAGCACCAGCATGCCCAGGACGAGCTCCTTGACGGCGTTGCTGTTGGCGCCGGGGGAGTTAAAGACGACGACGCCCTTCTTGGCGTACTCCTCGACGGGGATGTTATTGACGCCGGCGCCGCAGCGGGCGATGGCGCGGATGCCCTCGGGCAGCTCGTAGCCGTGCAGGTCGGTCGAGCGCATCAGGATGGCGTCGGCCTCCTCGGCGGTGCCCACAAACTCGTAGCCCTCGCCAAACTCGACTTTGCCGTCTTTAGTGATGTCGTCGATGGTCTTAATCTTACGCATGGAAAAACTCCTTAGCAGGTTTGGTTTAAACAGGTGGTTTGAAGTGGCTGGTCGGCCCGCGCGTTGCGGGCTAGTTAGATCGCGGGCTCAAACTATGCTGTGCTTCGAAGTCCTTCATGTACGAGGCCAGTGCCTGGGCATCTTCCATGGTTACGGCGTTGTAGACGCTGGCGCGCATGCCGCCCACCAGGCGATGGCCCTTGACGTTTTGAATCTGGTGCTCGGCGGCGCCTGCAACAAAGGCCGCATCGAGCTCGGCGTCGCCGGTGCGGAATGTGACGTTGGCGATGGAGCGGCTGTCGGCTTGCGTGGTGCCATGGAAAAGCTCGTTGTGCTCGAGCAGGTCGTAGAGCAGGTTGGCCTTGGCCCAGTTGCGCTCGGCCATGGCGGCGAGTCCGCCGGTCTGCTCCACCCAATGGAACACCTTGCCGCACACATAGATGCCAAAGGTGTTGGGCGTGTTGAGCATGGAACCCTTGGCGGCCTGGGTCTTAAGGTCCAGGTACTGCGGCGTCTGCGCAAAGGCGGGGCCATCTGCGATGAGGTCGTCGCGCACGATGACCACGGTCACGCCCGCGGCGCCGGCGTTTTTCTGCGCTCCGGCGTAAATGAGCCCGTAGCGCTCGACGTCGAGCGGCTGCGACAGAAAGCAGCTCGAGACATCGGCGACCAGCGGCACATCGCCGCAAGTGGGCAGCTCGTGGTACATGGTGCCAAAGATGGTGTTGTTCTGGCAGATGTAGACGTAGTCGAGCCCGTCGCCCGCGGCCTCGGCGGCAATGCGCGCGTTGACGTCGGACATGGTGGGAATGCGGTCGAAATTGGTGTCCTCGGAGCTCGCGAGCAGCACGGCCTCGCCGTACTTGGCGGCCTCCTTGTACGCCTTGTTGGCGAAGTTGCCGGTCACGACGTAGCCGGCGCGACCGCGGCGCATGAGGTTCATGGGGATGCCCGCAAACTGCAGCGTGGCGCCGCCCTGCAAAAACAGGACACGGTAGTTGTCGGGGATGCTCAGCAGGCGGCGCAGGGTTGCCTCGGCGTCGTCGATGATCTGCTGGTACATGCTAGATCGATGGCTCATCTCGAGCACGGACATGCCGCAACCGCGGTAGTCCATCATCTCGTCGGCGATCTCGGCGAGCACGCTTGTAGGCAGCGCGGCCGGGCCAGCTGAGAAGTTGTGCACACGTGCCATCTTCTAGTTCCCCTCGTAGTCGTTTGAACGTTCGGGATACTTTAGCACAGTGGAGCGCCAGGCGCGACCGCATCACGGTAAAACTCGAGTGCGCTGCTATGATTTACAGGATGGTTACATGGGGGAGGGCGGTCGTTA
Source organism: uncultured Collinsella sp. (assembly GCA_902494585.1). Lineage (GTDB taxonomy): Bacteria > Actinomycetota > Coriobacteriia > Coriobacteriales > Coriobacteriaceae > Collinsella. Next base: position 2,500 of record CABUUD010000121.1, read on the forward strand.
GGTCTATATCACCGGGATATACCGTGACAAATACTCCTTGAGCGCCGGGTCGCATACATAAAGAAACGTTCCCAGCATGCCGCGCGTCATGAGAACGTAGTAGGCGTTGACGATAATCTTTCGTAGGTCGTCGTCGCTTGCCTTTTTCTTTGCGACGGTATCTTTGAAGTTTGCCTTGTTAACGCAGACGCCCCCTTTGTCGTTGTCGTAGTAAATGTCTGGCCCCAGAATTACGAAGCCGTAGTTGAGGTCGTAGCCCTGTACCGTGTGGATGCATCCGACCTCGTTGACGGCGTTGGGGGAGTTAACCCAATCCTTTTGACTCGAGTTCCAACGTTTAGGGATGCCCTCAATGACGATGTCGAACGCGTCTTTGTGTTTCTTCGTTTCCCACTTCCACGCAAAACCTGCCGTCATGCGGGATAGACCAACTTCTTCTTCCTTGGCTTGCTGTAGGGAACAGAAATCCTCAAATTGGTTGACGATTCCAAACTGGTATCTGGGGGTATCGCTGTTCGGATCCCCGGTTCGCGAATCGTAAGGCTCCGATGAAAAGAGATTCTTGAATTTCATGCCGGCATGCATATACGCTTTGTTATCGAGTAGATCATATACAAAGTCGAGATACTCATCGCCGCCGCGTACTCGCATTTGCGTGCTTAGGCTGAACTCTTCAGTTTCAATGCCCTCTTCTTCGAGTTGGTTAAGTCGCCGCTCAAGACCGTCTCGATTGAGGCCGGATGCCCTGACTTGCTGCTTGGGGTCATAAAACAGATATGCCTTGTCGCAGCATTTGAATATCCAGTCAACTTGGTTGCTTGTGTGCGGAAGGTCAAGACGATCACAAGTGCTATAGAAGGCCTTGATGCCGGAGCCCATGCTTAGATAATTACCCAGTCGATGTGCTTCATCGACAAGTAGGATGTCATAACGATCATTTTTGGTTACGTCACTGGGGCTCAAGATATCGCCAGGCTTTAACCCTGGAAGGAAGTGCGTGAGTTTCCTGAGGGTCTTTTTCAGGGAATCCATGGGGGTGACAAAACCGACTCGCAGGCCGGAAAGGTTGGGCTCATTTTTGATTTTGAACATGAGACTGATGGCGAGGATTGTTTTACCTGTTCCCGGCGCGCCATTCACGACGGTTATACGTTCTCTTTTTGAGCCGCCATGTTTTACGTCTTCATGCTCCTGTTCGAGACGTTTAAAAATCGTCTCGATCGTTTCGTATTGGTCGGGCGTAAGCGTCTTGAAAGGCGAGAACTTGAACAGATCGGAGTTCTCGAGCTCTTCAATCGGATGAATCGCGTAGTTTTCTTCGCGAAGCTTTGTCCAGAGGTCTCGGAACCTCTGGCGATACTGAGGCCGCTCAAAATAATCGAATTGGGCATAGCCGTTGTTGGCATTGGTGACCTGGTATTTTTCGTCGGCACAGAACAGCTCAATAAGTCGATTCTCGAACTCGAACGTTGCGGATTGGTTGAAGGTGGGATTGTCGATCAGAAGGGTCCGGTCGAAGTCCTTGTCCACGTTTGCAGCGTGTTGTTTCATACGGCGCTGGTAATTGGTTGTTTGGCCGATGTATGCCGTCTTGTTTCTGCTGTTGGTAAGAATGTAAAGGACAGGCCAACTCTCGTCATGATGGGCTCCAGGCTTTGGCGTGCCAAAGTCCTGAAGCGATTCGCTTGTCTCAAAGGGCTGGGGTAGGGGAAGCGTGTATTGCCGAAGGGCGAACTCATTACTCATGATGGTCCGCCTTTCTGTATTCGTTAGATGATGCGTCGACGGGGTAGCGCTCGCCATTGCGCTTGAGCTTGGACGAAAGCGCCGCTGGCAGGTCGATTTCATTTAAATCTGCGAAACGCAGAAGGAAAAGGAGCATGTCGGCGACTTCGTCTTCGATAGCTTGGCGTTGCTCGGTGTCTTCGAACATTTCTGCAATGCGCTCGTCGCTCACAAAACGAAAGAGCTGAAGGAGCTCGGAGGACTCAGTTGCCATGCCTATGGCAAGCTCTTTTGGCGTGTGATATTTGCGCCAGTCGCGTGCATCACAAAAGTCCCTGACTTGTTCCGTCATGGCATCGAGCTTATCCATCGTCCGCAACCTCCCTGATGTTCATTGTTTTATTATGGCCGTATCTGGGATTTATTGCACATCATTTGGGGTGTGCGGTTTGTTCGGTCGCGATTGCCCGGTAGGAGGTTTCACCATGAAGATCGAAGTCGATGTGGACCAGCTGCGCGAGAGCCTGCTCGACCGTGCGGGGAGCGCGGCTGGCGTGGGCTTTTCGGCCGCTATGCTCGACGTAGTGGATATCGAGGATGAGTCGCCCCAAGAGCTCCTGGCCCGAGCCGAACGCGAAGACCTCGACCTCCGTGTCTTCGCCGCAGGCGACGATACGGACGACGGCTGGTAGCCATAGCCACCCCTCAACCTTATCCCCACCCATAAGTTGCGGTGAAATAGGGACTGTTTA
>CABUUD010000122.1 GCA_902494585.1 uncultured Collinsella sp.
AAAAGTCGCTCGGCAGCACGACCGTCGAGGTTTTACCCGTGCGAGCGAACTCCGTCATCATCTCGGACCACTGCGTAAACATGAACAGCTGGTTGGCCTCATCGTTGCCGACGCCCGTCTCCTGGATAATCTCGAGCGAGTCCTTGATGCCCAGCGCGATGGCTTTGCGCTGGTTGGCGATGCCTTCGCCTGCCTTTTCCATCGCCTCGGCCTCGGCGGTCGCCTCGGTAACGCGCTTGATGCGATCGGCCTCGGCGAGCTCCTGCGCAGCGGCGCGCTTTCGCTGGGCGGCGTTGATGTCGTTCATGGAGTTCTCGACCTCGGTCGGCAGCGCGATCTTGGTGATAAGTGTCGACACGAGGGTGAAGCCGTAGGCGGCCATCTGCTCGGACACGGTGGCGTTGACGTCCTTGGCGATATCGTCTTTTTTGGCAAAGACCTCATCGAGCGTGTAGACGGGGATGGAAGAGCGCAGGGCATCGGTGATGAAGTCACGCATTTGGTCGACGGGCTCCTGCAGCATGTAGTAGCTCTTGTAGATGCCCGAATCTGCCGGGCCGGCGCCCATGTCATAGCTCACGTGGTACTGAGCAGAGACCTCAAGGCCGATAGTCACGTTGTCTTGGGTCTTAACGTCGATGCCAAAACCGTTTTTCATGGTGCGCAGACTCACCGTGGCGGCTTTGCGGTCGATCACGGGCACCTTCATGTGGAAGCCCGCGTTGACGATGCGGTTGAACTTGCCCAGACGCTCGATGATCACAGCATGCTGCTGTTCAACGACATAGCAGGCGTTGGGGAGCAGTAGCAACAAAATGATGATGGGGAGTAGAAGGCTCGTAAGGGTAGCGATGATACCGGACAACAGCATGGTTTCTCCTCTGATAGGTACGCGTTGGGACTAGGATACCCGCACGAAGCAGCTGTGTGACACCAACAAGAGGACCCGTGGTCAAAAAAGGCCAAATATGAGTACTGTTACCAGTTTAGTAACAGCGTATTTGGGTCAAAATCGCCTTTTTGAACCCGAGGTCTATCGAATTTACTTTGTTTTGTCTCAAGATTGGGTCAAATTAGCGTACATCTGTTGCGCAAAATGAGCAAAAATGGCTTCGTGAAATGTCTCTATTTTCGTGCCAGTACTCATATTTGCCACTTTTTGACCACGGGGGCATCTACCGCGCGAAATCGATAGGTCAAATCTGCCAAAAACGGCCCGTAACAAAAAAGCTCCCATTGCTGGGAGCTCTTTCATTTAATGGTGCGGGCGAAAGGACGTCCGCGTATCCGCTTCGCGGATCCGCACCGGCTTCGGCCGCCTGACGGCGTCCTCGCCAGCTCGCTAAAAGCGCTCCGCGTTTTCTTGACGCTCGCTCCTTCGCAGGTTCAAGTCCCCGCGATGGGCCCATAACAAAAAAGCCCCCATTGCTGGGAGCTCTTTCATTTAATGGTGCGGGCGAAAGGACTTGAACCTTCATGGGGTTGCCCCCATACGGACCTGAACCGTACGCGTCTGCCAATTCCGCCACGCCCGCGTGCAGGAATTAGAATAACGGAGCGCCACCGCGAACGCAAGAACTATTTTTGAAAAAGTTTGCAGGCATTTTCCCAGCCGGCTCGAGCGATTGCTTCAGCGTCCTCGCCGGTACGATCGACGCGGTCGTTGACCAGCGCGTTTGCCGTGATGGAAATCATTGCAGGCTCGCACTCAAGACCGCGAATGGGCTCCGGCGCCATATAGGGACAATCCGTCTCGAACAAAATACGGTCGAGCGGAGTTGCCGCGAATGCCTCGCGCACGTCGTCGTTGCGCTTAAAGGTAGCCGCGCCGCCATAGGCGATGTAACAACCCAAATCCACAAAGCGCTCCATCGTGGCTCGGTCCTCGCCAAAGCAGTGCAGTACGCAACCGGCCTGGGGCACACCCACCTCGCGCAGCACGTTGTACGCATCCACATGCGAGGTGCGCTCCTCGTCCGCGTCCTCATGACGCAGGTGCAGCTCTACCGGCACATCGCGGCGTACGGCAAGCTCCAGCTGCCGCGCCATGCAGTCGATCTGCACGTCGTGGGGCGCCGGCGCAATATCGTCGTCGTAATCCATGTGGTAGTCCAGACCGATCTCGCCGATGCCAACACACAACGGATCGTCGAGCGCAGTCACAATCTGGGCATGGATATCATCGGTGTAGTCCGGTGCGCCATAGGGGTGCACGCCGGCGAGATACTTAATCTGCGGAATATCCCGCATCGGCACAATCTCGCGCACCAGCCAGTCACTATAGTCCGTCACGCTACGCTTGTCGGCGATGGGGTCGAACATCGTCACCAGCAGGTCGACGCCCGCGGCTTTAGCGCGCACGAGCGTCTCGGGCACTTCTTTGCCCCAGAACGAAAGCAGATGCGCATGCGTGTCGGCAAGCGGTGCCAAGGGCACGGGACAAGTAACCGTCTTCTTTTTCTTGGTAAACGTCACGCGTTCGACATTAGGCGTCATGGGAAAGCTCCTGAGCCAAGCGAACAAAGGCAGCGACGTCGAGCGTCTCGGCGCGCGTGGTAGGTGCAATACCGCAGGCCTCAAAGGCGGCGTCGAGCGCGTCCTTGGCAAAGCCGTTGGCGCTCATGGAGTTGCGGATCGTCTTGCGGCGCTGAGCAAACGCGGCGTCGATCACGCGGGCCACCAACTCGCGGTCGATACCCTCGGGTACCACGCCGTCAGCGCGATCGATGCGCACTACGGCAGAATCCACATGCGGCGCCGGCATAAAGCAGCGCGGCGGCACCTCAAAGCGCCCCGTCACCTGCGCATACAGGCCGAGCTTTGCCGTGTAGCCGCCATAGGTCTTGTTGCCCGGCGTTGCGGCAATACGATCTGCAACTTCCTTTTGCACCATGACGACGGCGCGCTTAAGTGCGGGCATCGTCTGGAAGAATTGAAGGATGATCGTTGCCGCCACGTTATAGGGCAGATTCGCGACAAACACCGTGGGTTCACCACCGGCGGCCTGCTCAATCTGCTCCGGCGTCACTTTGAGCGCGTCGCCCATGATAAAGCGGAAGTTGGCGTAGTCGGCGGCGTGAGCATCGAGCACCGGCTCGAGCTCGGGATCGGCCTCGATCGACGTAACGCACGCCGCCTCCTGCAGCAGGGCCAACGTCAGCGTGCCGCAACCCGGGCCGACCTCGAGCACGCGCTCATCGCCCGCAAGTTCAGCGAGCTCACAGATACGTTCGATCACATGGTTGTCGATCAGGAAGTTTTGGCCCAGGCGATGCTTGGTCGCAAGGCCAAACTCCTCTAGCAGCTCCCTAGTTGCCGTGGGGTTTGCCAAAGGCGAAGTTGTCATAGTTGCCTCCTTAGCATGGTGGCGGCGTCTTGAAACAAAAGGGCATGGACCGTTGCGGCCATGCCCTTACATCTAAACAGCAAATTGCCGATATGGCGCGCAGCGGCTTAGCCCAGACGCGGGAACAGCGGCTCGCCCTTCTCGACGGGCTGACCACCGGCAAGCAGGCCCCAAGCGCAAATGTCCTTGAGGTCGTCGCTCGCGGCCTCGTCCTCGCAGGACAGGCGACGCAGGGCCTCGGCAGAAGTCTGGGGCATGAGCGGCATCAGCAGGTGAGCGGCAATGCGGATGGCCTCGAGCAGGTTGTAGATCACAAACGCCAGCTCGTCAGCCTTGGCCTCGTCCTTGGCAAGCGCCCAGGGCTCGGAGTCCTCGATGTAGTGGTTGGCGGCGTGGATGAGCTCCATGACCTCGTCCTTGGCTCCGCCGTAATCGAGCACGTCCATCTTGGCCATGTAGCGATCGACCAGGCCGTCGGCGATCTTTGCCAGCGGGTTGTCGAACGCGTCGAACGATGCGGGCTTGGCGGGCGCGCAACCGTCAAAGTACTTGCCGCTCATGTTGAGCGAACGCGAGATGAGGTTGCCCCAGCTGTTGGCCAGGTCGGCGTTGTAGACCTGCTCCATGCGCTCGAAGCTGATGGCGCCGTCGGTGCCGGGCACCACGTCGGTCATAAAGTAGTAGCGATAGCCCTCGACGCCCAGCATGTCGATAACGTCCTGCGGAGCGATGGCGTTGCCGCGGCTCTTGGACATCTTCTCGGCCTTGCCGGTCTCGGCATTGCGCACGGTCAGGAAGCCGTGGGCAAAGACGTGCTCGGGCAGGGCCTCGCCGATGGCCATGAGCATGGCGGGCCAAATGACGCAGTGGAAGCGGATGATGTCCTTGCCCACGATGTGGAACTGCGCGGGCCAGCGATAGGCCAGCTCGGCACGCGCCTCGTCGGTGTCGACACCGTAGCCGACGGCCGTCATATAGTTGAGCAGCGCATCGAACCACACGTAGGTCACGTGACCCTCGTCAAACGGGACCTGAATGCCCCAGTCAAAGCTCGTGCGGCTCACGGAAAGGTCGTTAAGGCCGCCTTCGACAAAGCTGCGCACCTCGTTCATGCGGAACGCAGGCTCAACAAAATCGGGGTGCTCGTCATAGAGCTTGAGCAGCTTGTCCTGGAAAGCGGAAAGCTTAAAGAAGTAGGACTCCTCCTGCACGCGCTCAAGCGGACGGTGGCAATCGGGGCACAGGTGCTGGCCGACGCTACCGTACTCTTCGTCACCCTTCTGGACCTGCGTATCGGTAAAGTAGGTCTCGTCGGGCACGCAGTACCAGCCGTCATAGCTGCCCTTATACAGGTAGCCGGACTCCTTCATGCGCTCCCACAGATACTGCACGGCGTGATGCTGGCGCGGCTCGGTGGTACGAATGAAGTCGTCGTTGGAGATCTCGAGCTTGCTCCAAAGCTCCTTGAAGTGCGGAGCCTGGCTGTCGGTCCACTCCTGCGGCGTCATGTTGTGCTTGGCTGC
>CABUUD010000123.1 GCA_902494585.1 uncultured Collinsella sp.
ACCGTCACGGCTATCGCATCGGTGGCAAACTCCGACGCCGCCAACGGTGGTGGCGGAAGCGTGACCTTTAACGTCGACATCCTCATTGAGGCACCCGATAGCCGCCTTAAGCCCGGTATGACTGCCGAGGTCTCGGTGGTAACCGAGCAGCTTGACGACGTGGTCATGGTGCCCACCATGGCGTTGATGACCGAGGACGGCGAGCACTATTACGTCAACGTGGCCACCGATGACGAAGGCAAGGAGACGCGCCGCGTGAAGGTGACTGTCGTGACGCAAAACGACAACGACGCCGTGGTCGGTAAGACGCAGGTCAAGCGCGACGACCAGGGCAACGAAATCAACCCCGAGGTGCCGGTTACCAAGCTGCGCGATGGCGACACTATCGTTATGGATACCGGCGCGGGCATGACGGCAGACGGCGGCGGCATGCCTGCCGACGAGGGCATGTAATGCGCCCCGTCATCGACATCCGCAACGTGCACCGCATCTTTGAGAGCGAGGCCGGTTGCGCTCACATCCTGCACAATGTGAGCCTGGCGGTGGACCCCGGTGAGTTCGTCGCCATCACCGGCCCCTCGGGCTCAGGCAAGTCGACGCTCATGAACATCCTGGGTTGCTTGGACAAACCGACGGCGGGCGACTATTACCTGCAGGGCCTCAATGTCGCCGAACTCGACGATGATGAGCTCACCGAGGTGCGTGCGCTGAGCATCGGCTTTGTCTTTCAGAGTTTCAACCTGCTGCCGCGTCTGTCGGTTATCGAAAACGTCATGCTGCCGCTGTCCTACACCAATGTGCCGCGCAACCAGCGCGAGATGCGCGCCGTGCACGCACTGCAAGCCGTCACGCTACCGGTCGACCATTGGGACCACCGCATATCAGAACTCTCTGGTGGACAGATGCAGCGCGTTGCCATCGCGCGCGCCCTCGTCAACGATCCGCCCATCATCCTGGCCGACGAGCCCACGGGAAACCTAGACTCGACAACCGGGGCACTCGTCATGGAAACCTTCCATAAGCTCCAAGAACGAGACAAGACCATCGTACTCATCACGCACGACCCGGGCATTGCTGCCGAGGCCGACCGTGCCGTGACTATCCGCGACGGGCGAATCCATGACGGCGCATATATCGCACATGCGCCGAATACGCTACGCGGAGCCGTCAGCAACCTACCAGCGATTTGCGCACCTTCTACACCGCCGAAAGGAGCAGAGGCATGAGCACCCGCGATCTTGTCCAAGAAGCCCTGCACTCGCTCGAGGCCAACAAGGGGCGCAGTCTGCTCACCATCTTGGGCATCGTCATTGGCATCGCCTCGGTCATAGCCATGACCTCGCTCATCGGTGGCATCCAAAACAGCCTGGTCAACAGCTTGGGACTTAACGCCGCTCGCATGGTGCAAATCTACTCTTCCCAGGAGCTCACCGATTCGGACGTCGAGAAGCTGCGTAAGATGGTGCCGCAAATTGAGCAGATCGGCATCGTCGACAGCGCCTATTCCGAGTACAAAGTTGGAGATAAAAGCTATACCGTCATGGCACAGGGCGTCGATAGCGACATGCTCGATGCCGTGGCCGCCAGCAAGATCGTGGCCGGCCGAACCTATAGCGATATCGAGTCCAAATCCGGCGCGCGCGTGGCGCTCATTGGCCGCGGCGGCGCCGATCAACTGTACGGCAACGAACAGGACGCGATTGGCAAGACCATCAAGGTTTCGAGCGGAGACGTGCAGATTATTGGCGTCATCGACGGCGGCAACGACTCCATGGGCTCGCTGAGCCTGTACATGCCACGAGCAACGATCGCCGAGCTTTTCGGCGATGACAATCCATCGTTTCCCAGTGTGACGGCACTCGCCGCTGAGGGCACCGATATGGACGAGCTCTGCAAGACGATCGAGTCCAAGGTGCGCAGCATGAAGGGCATCTCGGAGGACGACGAGTACGACAGCGTGTCGGCAAGCTCCATGAAGAGCGCTATCGATGCCCTCAACTCCTTTATGGGCGCCTTCTCGCTCATCATGGGCGCCGTTGCTGGCATCTCACTTCTAGTCGGCGGTATCGGCATTATGAACATGATGCTCACCAACGTGACCGAGCGCATTCGCGAGATCGGTATTCGCCGCGCTCTGGGCGCAAGCCGACGCGATATCACGGCCCAGTTTTTGGCCGAATCCTCGGCGCTGTGCATCACCGGCGGCATTTTAGGTGTCGTGATTGGCTATCTGCTGGCCTGGGGGCTCACGTTCTTTGCCGCCAACTCGGGCATTATGAGCGAGTTCGGAGCCACCGGGACGATTACGCCGAGCTTCTCCATTACAACTGTGCTGCTCGCGTTTGCCGTATCGGTCGGCATCGGCGTGATCTTTGGCTTCTACCCCGCGCGCCGCGCCGCAAAGCTCGATCCAGTCGAGTGCCTGCGCTATCAGTAATGCAATCCCCCTGAGTTGCGGTGAAATAGGGAGTGTTTAAGCTGTTAAAAGGCCTATTCAGTCCTTATTTCACCGCAACTCAGGGGGGGGATAAGGCGCTAGTGCTATTCGAAACGAGATTCCAGGCTGGATAGGCCGTTGAGAGTTAGGTCGTTGGCGACCGCCGAGACGCGCTCGATGGGAACCGAGCCGTCCGACAACGCCCACGTGCGATAGATGCCGATAATGCCGGACAGCAAAAACGCCAGGTAGTAATCGAACATCTCATCCTTTAGACCCTCGGGCAGCAGATCGCGCTCAGCGATCTCGTGCTCGAGCGGCACACGCAGACGAGCCATAAAGTCGTCGAGCGGAATGTTTTCAATCAACTGGCGATTGAGCACCAGGTTGTTGCACAGTGCCTCGTTAACGGTCTTGAAAAAGGACGCCGCAGCGCCAAGTGCGCGCTCGTTGGTGTCGCCGCCCATGGAGGAAAGCGTCTTCTCGACTGAATCGACGATCATCTCGACCACATCGACGGCAATGGCGTCGAGCAAGCCGTCGACCGTGCCAAAGTGCACGTAGAAGGTCTTACGGTCGACATTTGCCTCGCGCGCGATAGCGCTCACCGTAATATCGGCCAGGGGCTTTTCCATAAGCAGTCGCTCAAACGCCGAAAGAATCGCATTGCGACTGCGGACGATACGACGGTCAAGGCGCGGTTTGGTGGTAGCCATAGACGTGTCCCCTTCATGTCAACAGCCCACCTGTAAGTCCTCTACATGTGGGAGATAATCAACGTAAGAGGATTATCCTACATCTCACATCGCAATGACGAGCGTCATCAAGAACGCACGACTCGCCGACCGGGCCCTAAGATCGCTTCTTTTTATTGAGCGCCGCCGGGGAAACGCGAATGCCGTCGCCAGTCTGGCGAACGTAGGTCTGGCGTGCCGGCTTAGAGGCCACAGCAGCCTTTTGAGCACGCTGATTGGGGTCCACGGTAACCTGGTACGCAGGATGCGCCTTAACGGGCGCAGAGGGCGTCTGAGGCGTGCATCCAAGCTTTCGCATCACACGATCCCAGCGCGCATGAATACTCTCGTTGTGAGCACTCTTAAGGCCCAGCAGTGGGGCAGCCAAAATGGTCGGCGCGATAAAGGTGATCAGACGCCACAGTAGATAGCCGGCAGTAGAGGCCGTGCCAAAAAAGTGACCCAAAAACAGTGCGAAGCCACCCTCGGCGCCACCAGTGCCGCCGGGCAGCGGAACGGCGGAGCTCAGCAGCTGGACAAAGGCACTCGCGGCCATGACCGAGAAAAAGTCGACTTCGTGGTGGCCAAAGGAGAGCATCAAAAAGTAAGGAACCAGGTAGAAAAACGCCAGTTGCAGCATAGTGATGACGACCGTAAGCAACATGGACGAGAAATGACCGGCAGAGAGTTTGAATTTCTCGGAAAACGAGTAGATCTCGCCATCGACAAAGGTGCGCCAGCCCTCGATCTTTGTGGCGGAAACACCTACGCGCTCAAGCCAATTGATGATGCAATGAGCGACGCGCGTGACGGTCTTGGGCATCAACGCAACAGCAAAGATGCCGAGTAGGATGCAGCAATGCCCGCCAAAGCTAAAGACGCACAGCAGCGTCATGTCGCCATAACGCTCGGCGAAAAACGGCATACGGGCGAGCAGTAGAATGGCGCCCCATGCCACCAGGCCAAACTGGTAAACGATAAAACGCGTGAACTGCGTGGCACCTGCCTCGCCCACGTTTTGGCCGGCTTTGGTCAGGCGGTAAATCTGGGCAGGCGTAGAGCCCATCATCATGGGCGTCAAGTTGCCAAAGAAGATGCCGCTCGCCTCGACCGAAATGAGGTCGCGGATGCCGACGGGCGATTCGGGGTCGAGCCAAACGGCGATCGCGTACGCCACGATACCAAAGACGAGATACAGAAACATGCAAAAGCATGCAGCGAAGAGCCAGGGCATCTGAACGCTGGACATAGCGGCCCAAAACTGCCCCATCTGCCCGGTCACGACCAGATAGACGATATAGCCGATCAGCACAACGCCGATAAAGATGGCGCCGCGACGCGCGCTCTTGTTGTCATCGCCGCCAGAAACCTCGACCTGGGGCTTTGGGCTATGCTGAGAGGACTCCGTCATGAGGCTCCTTCTGACCGTCAAAGTATCTGGCCTATTGTACCCGTATGAGAGATGAGCAAAACGTAAAGCTATGAGGCAAATGGGATTAACAGACCAGACCAGTTGCAATAAAAAACCCGGCCTTCTTACGAAAGACCGGGTATCTAAAACATGGTAGCCCGTACCAGATTCGAACTGGTGATCTCCGCCTTGAGAGGGCGGCGTCCTAAACCGCTAGACGAACGGGCCAT
>CABUUD010000124.1 GCA_902494585.1 uncultured Collinsella sp.
CAGCGACCCCGAGTCGCCCAAGAAGATGCTCGCGGGGTTGAAGTTATAGCGCAAGAAGGCGAGGCACGAGCCAAAGAGCGCGATGGAGAGCGCGGCGGCGTCGATGCGGCCCGAGAGCACCGCGACCGAAAACATGGTGAACGACGCGATACCGCAGATACCCGTGGCCAGACCGTCGAGGCCGTCGATAAGGTTGATGATGTTGGTGAACGCCACCAGGTAGACCACAGTGATGGGGTAGGCGAGCCAGCCGAGCATGATCTCGCCAGGAGCAAACGGGTTGACGATGACGCCGATGCGCAGGCCGCCCACGCAGGCGATGAGCGCGGCGAGGACCTGGCCAGCGAGCTTTTGCTTGGGCTTGAGCTGGAAGACGTCGTCGATCGCGCCGGTCGCAAAGATGACGGTAAAAGAAAGCGCAAGTATGGGGTAGCTGATGTGCAGACGGGGGTGGGGCACCAAAGCGGGCGGCCAGCCCAGGTACCAGGTGCCTAGGATCTGCACGATGCAGGCGACGACGAGGCCCAAAAAGACTGCCGTGCCACCCATGCGCGGGATGGGTTTCGTGTTGATGCGGCGCTTGGAAGGATAGTCGACGGCGTCGAGCTTGATTGCCAGGCGCTTGACCAGGGGCACCGCAAGGAAGGTCGTGATAAAAGCCGCGACCGCCACGCAAAGGTACGGTATGAAGCTCGTGGGGGAAGCCATGAATCGATAAACCGCCAAGCGTCGAAGGAAAAGGTCAAAGGATGCCATGCCGCAAAGGGTATAGCTGACCCATGATACTCGACCAAGGAGGGTGTGAGGAATTGCACGGGACGATAATCACGTGCTTACCAGATATTGGGGGTTATGGTGGGGCTCTGCCTGGTGCCTTTTGGGGATCTTGGCGGGATTTGCAATGGCGAGTTTCGGCAAAAGAAAACCACCCCCCACGTTACGAAAATGAACCCACCTAAAACAGGTGGGTGCCCTCATCGACTGTTCCAGCGTCCTTAACAACGAAGGATACCTGTACTAGGTACGACTGTGTGGGCTCCCTAAATAAACGCGACGGTTCACCCAGTTGCTCCGCGGGGGGCGGAATACCTACATCATAAAGCGGCACTTTGTGGATTCCAGTCTTGACATTACAAAAATCGTGTCGGACGATTACGGCGCCTTGGGGCTCGAGCCGTCTGTGCGGTTGGTCCCTTTACGTTTGAGCTGCTGAATCGTTGTTTTGGAGCATGTTTTTATGCCGACGTCGTTGACCGAACTTTTTTCGCCCGCCTGTCATTTGTGTCCGCGCCGTTGCGGTGCGGCGCGCGATGAGGGCGCGCACGGCGTATGCGGTGCTGACGACACGCTCAAAGTGGCCCGCGCGGCGCTTCATATGTGGGAGGAGCCGCCTATCTCGGGCGAAGCCGGTTCGGGCACGATCTTCTTTAGCGGTTGCTCGCTCAAATGCGTCTATTGCCAGAACCACGAGATCTCGACGGGCAATTTTGGGCTTGAGATTTCGCCCGAGCGTCTGGTCGAGATTATGTTGGAGCTGCAGGACCAGGGTGCGAACAATATTAATTTAGTGACGGCGACGCACTACGCGCACCTGCTGCCGGCTGCGATTGGCGCGGCACGGGCGCGCGGGCTGGCCATCCCAATCGTCTACAATACGAGCGGTTATGAGCGCGCGAGTGCCGTGACGGCGCTCGGCGATCTGGTCGATGTATGGCTTACCGACTTTAAATATGCCGATGCGGGGCTTGCGCAGTCGCTCTCTCATATTCAGGACTACCCGCGTGTGGCCGTGTCGGGCCTGGCCCAAATGGCGCGCGAGATTGAGCGCCGCGGGGGAGAGCTGGTGGACGAGGACGGGCTCATGAAGCGCGGCATGATTGTGCGCCATCTGGTACTGCCGGGACATGCAGACGATTCGTGTCGCGTGCTGGACCTGGTGTGGCAGACGGTGGGCGATGTGCCGATCTCGGTCATGAACCAGTACACGCCCAATGCGCTCATGCGCGAGCAGGGCGGAGACCTGGCGCGTGCCGTGACGCGCGAGGAGTACGAGCAGGTGCTCGACCATGCCGACGACCTGGGCTTTACGACGATGTTCTGGCAAGAGGGCGGCGCGGTAGACGAGAGCTTTACCCCGGCGTTCGACACCACCGGCGTCCTCACCAGCGCAAAGTAGCGCGTTCGCCGATGATTTTTCTGGGACGGGGATTAAAAAATCATTGAGAGGATTGCCTGCTCGAAAAGTAGTCAAAATGGCTCCGTCCCAAAAAGACTGGGTATTGGGCGTTGACAGTTGGCGAGCCGTAGGTAAAATAACAACTTGTCCTGGGGACGTAGCTCAGTTGGGAGAGCGCTGCCGTCGCATGGCAGAGGCCGAGGGTTCGACTCCCTTCGTCTCCACCCTTGGATTTGATAAGCCGCTGACATTGTGTCGGCGGCTTTTTTTAAAAAGAAAGGGCGGTACTATGGCCGAGCTTGAGTCCCAACCATTGTCCGACGAGGAGCGCGCCGAGTTGGAAGAGCTCCGCGCCGAGAAGGCCCGCCGCGAGGCTCAGGAAGAGGCTCGTCGCGAGCGTGAGGAGCTGGCTGCCCTGCGTGCCGAGCGCGCAAAGGCCGAGGAAGCCGCCACGAGGGCCGCATCCGAGCGCAAGCCCGCGCCCACGCCCAAGCCCGCCACTGCGAAGCCTGCGCCAGCCGCACCCAAACCTCAACCTAAAAAGGTGGCTCATCCCAAGCCCGCCGAGCCCAAGCCGAGTCGTGACGAGATGACCTTTGCCCAGCGCATGGTCACCTCCAAGGAGCCTACAGCCGAGGGCGAGATTCCCGGCATGGCTCCGGCTCAAAAAATCATCATCGTGCTCGCCCTCATCGCGTTTATCGTCTTTATGGTCTACACGATCACCGGCAGCATGGGCCTGCACTAACCTGTTCGCGCCGGGCTCCATGCCCGCACGTCCGCCTCGTCCAACCCTCAAATTCTGTACCACGCATCCGAAAGGTCGCCCCATGGCTTTGACCGACATCTCGCATCCCACCGACATTGCAATGCTCACCGATCTGTACGAGCTCACTATGGCCCAGGGCCTGTGGGAGAGCGGCAAGGCCAACGAGCAGGGTTGTTTTACCGCGTTTTACCGCGACCATCCCTTTGGTAGCGCCTACGCCGTCATGTGCGGTACCGCCGAGCTGCCCGAGCTGGTCGAGAACCTGCGCTTTACGCCCGAGGACATCGACTACCTCGCCTCGCTCCAGGCCCCGGCCGGCGGCGCGATGTTCAAGCCTGGATTCCTCGACTACCTGCGCGATTTTCGTGCGCATGTAAACATCGACGCCGTCCCCGAGGGCGAGCTCGTCTTTCCGCGCGAGCCCATGGTGCGCGTCACCGGCCCCGCGTTGGAGTGCCAGCTGCTCGAGACGGCGCTGCTCAACATCGTCGGCTTCCAGACACTTGTCGCCACCAAGACGGCGCGCGTGGTGTTGGCGGCGGACGGCCGTCCCGTGGCGGAGTTTGGCCTGCGCCGCGCCCAGGGTCCCGATGGCGGCCTGGCCGTCGCGCGCGCGAGCTACGTTGCCGGCTGCTCCTCTACGTCCAATGTACTCGCCGGGCGCCGCTACGGTATTCCCGTCTTTGGCACGCATGCGCACAGCTGGGTGATGAGCTTCGATTCCGAGCTCGAGGCCTTCCGCGCCTTTGCCAAGTCGAGCCCCAAGAACTGTACGCTGCTCATCGACACCTACGATGTGCGTGAGGGCTGCGAGCATGCCATTACGGTTGCCAAGGAGATGGAGGCGGTGGGCGAGCGCCTGTCGGCTATTCGCATTGACTCGGGCGACCTCGCCAAGCTCTCCAAGTATGTGCGCGGCCGTTTTGATGCCGAGGGCCTGCCCTATGTGGGGATCTCGGTTTCCAACGATCTTGACGAGTACACGATTCAGTCACTGCTCGACCAGGGTGCGCCTATCGATAGCTTTGGCGTGGGCACCAAGCTCGCGACCTGCTATGACCAGCCGGCGCTGGGCGGCGTGTACAAGCTTTCCGCCCGCCGTGCGAGCGAGACGGACCCGTGGACGCCGGTGGTTAAGCTCTCCGAGCAGCCCTACAAGCGCACGATCCCGGGCGTGCAGCGCGTGCGCCGCTATTACGACGGCTTTGGCGGCCCGATCTGCGACATGATCTATGACGAGGATCATCTGGCGGGGGAGGGCGCCGCGCGTGGCAATACCCTCGTGGCCGTGAACGATGCCGCCCTGGTGACCGACGTTTCCGAGCTTGAGTATCGCGAGCTGCTGGCGCCGATCGTGCGCGATGGCAGCGCCGTTGCCCCGCGCGAGAGCATTGAGGACGCACGCGAGCGTTGCACCTGGGCACTGGACCATCTTGATCCGGTCTACAAGCGCTTCCTGTACCCGCAGACCTATGTGGTGGGCATGGAGCAGGGCCTAGCACAGGTGCGCGACGAGCTCGTGCGCAAGAACATGGCCGCGGCTTCTGCCTTTCCCTGGGCAAAATGATTCGAAGGGGACGGAGGAAAACGGATCAGTTGGCCTTGCGGCTTCTCCGGTGATCCGCATGCGACGGAGGAAAACGGATCATTTTCTCGCCCGCCTGCTCAACATTCGATTGGTTTGACGTATGACGACTTCTTATAAAACGATGGTGGTAAAGATTGGTTCGTCCACGGTGGTGGGCTCCGACGGCAAGGTCAGCCGCGCCTTTATCGGCGGGCTTGCCGATCAGGCCGCAGCCCTGCGCAAACTCGGCTGGCGCCTGGTCGTGGTGA
>CABUUD010000125.1 GCA_902494585.1 uncultured Collinsella sp.
CACGTTGGCGTAGGAGCACAGCAGGAAGCCCAGGAAGTAGAAGGGCACGAGCTGCTTGGTGAGCACCAGGCGGCCGAGCATGGCGAAGCCCATGGCGGGAAGGATGTTGGCGGCGACGCCGCAACCATCGATGATAAAGGGCGGGATAAAGTCAAGCAGGCCCTGGATGGCATCGGAACCCAGGTAGAAGGCGCCGCCGCACAGAAGGAAATACTCCAGGCAGCCCCAAAGGCCAATGCCCCAGTGCACTGCATAGATACCCTTCAGATTTCCCTTAAGCGCAAACTTATCCGCCATATCGACGAACACCGGGAAAAGAGCGTTGGTGATATTGCCGATCGTCAACGAGAGCACGGCGATGGGCATGGCAAGGGCGATGGCCGTCTCCGTACCCTGGCCGAGCTGAATCGCGAAAGCGCAGGCGAGCACGCCGCCAACCGTCTCGTTAGGCGGCACGTAGGCGCCGATGGAGATCGAGCCCATGAACAGCAGCTCCAGGCTTGCACCCACGGCAAGACCGGTCTGCAGATCCCCCAGCACCAGGCCCACGAGCGGGCACAGGACGATGGGGCGGAATGCGTAGAGGGTGCCGAGCTGATAGTCGAGGCAGCCAAAGGCTCCGACTAAGCCGACGAGGATTGCTTGGGTAAGCATAGTTCCTCCAAATATAAGGTCTCGAGCCAAAGCCGGTCCCGTCGCGCACGCATCTGATATCAATCCGGGATTTCGGCCGCACGGCTCGAAGCGCGCCTGGCGTGCTGCTAACACCCATACCAGGCACAAATGATTTAATACCAATTAAAGGTATGCAGGTTCATCTGATTTAATACCACTCGCTCAGCGGGGTGTTTTTTGCCGTAAACGGCAAGCCGTTTATCCTTAATCGGTATGAGTCGCCCCTCAGGCACAATCCCTGCGGCGATGGCGGACAAGCGCCACGAGAAAGCCCTCGCCAAAGGCATCGGAGACCAGGTTGGCAACGATGACCGAGACAATGATCGCCGCACCCAAAAACTCGTTCCAGCTAAAGACCTCGCCAAAGAGCAGGGCCGACCAGCAGGGTGCGAGCACGACCTCACTCATGCATACCAAGTTGGCGGCAAACGCATTGGTGCGCGCGATTCCCTTGGTATACAAAACACTCGCCAGGCCACTGCAAAACAGGCCATGCACCAGCATGAGGCCCCACTCAAAGGGCTTGACAGCGCCCAGGTCACCGGCGAAATAGAAAATCGGCAGCATCGAGATCCCGCACGATATGAGCGAGGACACCATCGGCGAGGCATCGGGGCACGCATTGAAGAAAAAACACAGCCCAAAGGCGGCGCCCGAAATCACGGCGAGCAGATTGCCGAGCATACCCTCGGCGCTCAAATCGCCCAAGAAGAAGAGCCCCATGCCCGCAAAGGCAGCCACCACGGAGATGATCTTTGCCGTCGATGGCAACGCGCGCGATGAAAGCGACTGGTACACGATGACAAAGATCATCGAGGTGTACTGCAAAACAATCGCGTTGCCGACCGACGTGAGCTGATTTGCGAAGTTGAACGTGGTGCCCGTTACAAAGTTGCAGACGGAAACAAGGACGATCAGGCGGCTTATGCGCAGCTTTGGCCTGCCCACGCATATGATAAAAAGCGCCATGAATATCGCCGTGACGGCGCCGATCAAAAGGGCCGACTGCGAGTTGGCGTGAACGAGGATGCCGATAAAGCTCCACAGGAGCGCCGTGCCAAATAGATACATCGCACCGCTCACGCCATTGTCGGGTTGATTGTCAGGTCGATTCACGAAGCACCTCCTCGTAATAAAAAACGGCGACCGCAGCGGGTCGCCGTTTCCCTTGGGGGCAGATAGATATGGCCGAGCTTATGCCAGCACGCCGAAGAACGCGCCGACGATGCCCACGACCATGGTGGCCACGATCAGCACCATGGGGTTGATCTTCTTGGACAGCAGCCAGTAGTAGAGCCAGAAGGCGAGCATGCCGAGCATGCCGGGCATGATGCCGTCCAGGATGTCCTGGAGGGTCTGGGCGTCGTCGCCCGAGCCGATGGCCACGGGGATGCTGGCCCAGAACATGTCCTTGCACATGGCGCCCACGACCATGACGCCCACGATGCCCACGCAGGTCATGATCTTCTGCATGAGGCCGGTCCTCTGTGCCTCGTCCAGGAAGCCCACGCCCAGCTCGTAGCCCTTGACGGCGCCCCAGACGCGCAGCGCGAAGCCGGGGACGTTGTAGATGAGCAGGAAGGCGATGGGGCCGAAGGGGTTGCCGGCCTGGCACAGGCTGATGCCCACCGCCGCGGCGACGACGCGCAGCGTCGACAGGAAGATGGAGTCGCCGATGCCCGACAGCGGGCCCATGAGGGCGGCCTTGACGTCGTTGACGCTCTCCGGCTCGATCTCGCCGCGGGCGACCTTCTCCTCCATGGCCATCGCGATGCCGCCGACGAACGGGGCGAACTGGACGGTGATGTTGAAGAACGCGCAGTGGCGGTGCAGGGCCTCGGCGTAGTCGTCGGGGCGGCCGGCGTAGATCTTCTTGAGCATGTTGGCGACCATCAGGCAGAAGGCGATGTTCATCTGCTTGTAGTAGGTCCAGGAGAACTCCATGCCCAGGGAGCCGACGTTGACGGCGCTCCTGACCAGGTCGGAGCGCGTGATATTGTTCTCGGGACTAGAAGTCATCGTCCTCATCCCCTTCCGCGGAGAGCTGGGGCTGGGCTCCGCCGAGTCCCAGCAGGTCGAACTTGTCGATGCCGATGATGATGGCGATCAGGGCGACGCCCAGGACGGGCACGTTGGCGTAGGAGCACAGCAGGAAGCCCAGGAAGTAGAAGGGCACGAGCTGCTTGGTGAGCACCAGGCGGCCGAGCATGGCGAAGCCCATGGCGGGCAGGATGTTGGCCGCGACGCCAAAGCCGTCGAGCACGAACTCGGGGATGAAGTCGAGCATGCTCTGGATGGCGTCAGCGCCCAGGTAGAACGACAGCGAGCACAGCAGGAACGCCATGAGGACGCCCGTGGAGCCGATCAGGAAGTGCATTGCGTAGACGCCCTTGAGGTTGCCCTGGGCAGAGAACACGTCCGCGCGGTCGACCAGGATCGGCAGGGCCGCGTTGAGGATGTTCTTGATAGCCAGGCACAGCGTGGCGATGGGCATAGCGAGCGCGATAGCAGCCTCGGTGCTCTGGCCCAGCTGAATAGCGAAGGCGCAGGCGAGCACGCCGCCGATCGTCTCATCGGGCGGCACGTAGGCGCCGATGGATATCGAGCCCATGAAGAGCAGCTCCAGGCTCGCGCCAATCGCGAGACCAGACTGCAGGTCCCCCAGCACCAGACCCACGAGCGGGCACAGGACGATGGGGCGGAACGCATAGAGCGTACCGAGCTGGCAGTCGAACTTACCAAATGCGGCGATAAGTCCGATGAGGATTGCTTGGGTAAGCATACATCCCCCTTTCCATATAGGACACTACGAAGAGACGGAGCTCTTCGAAATTAACCGCCTAGAGCACGCTGGCGCAGTCAACCTTGGGATCGTCGGCAAGAGGACGGATCTCGACCTCGACACCACGGTCCAGCATCTCGCGCACATCGGCTTCCTCGGCCGCGGTCAGGAAGATCTGGCGAGAGACCTGACGCGCATCGGGGCGCTTCTCATCCTTGGGCTTGGTGTTGCCCAGGTTGACGGACTTAATCTGCGGGCAGCCCTCGACCAGTTGCTTTGCCTCGGCGATGGTGGCAACGCAGATGATCATCTTGTACTTGTCGGTCACGCCCGAGTTAATGGCCTCGATGGCGTTCGCCATGTCCTTGATGACGAGCTTGCAGCCGGCAGGCTTGCCCATCTTGAGCGTCGTCTTCCACACCGGGTCGTTGGCGACCTTGTCGCCCACGCAGAAGATGCAATTGGAGCCGAGGCCCTGGACCCAAGAGACTGCGACCTGGCCATGAAGCAGACGATGGTCGACGCGAAGTAGCTGAATCATAATGTGACCCCCCAAAGGTCTTGTGCCGTCTTACGGCGTGTCAGTAGGTGCTGCGGATTAGAACTCTTCTTCCTCGTCGTCATCGACCAACAGGTCGTTGACGAACTTCACGCGCGTATCGTCCGCAGCGACGATGGCGCGAATTGTCTCCTCAACCGGTGCCGACTCATCGGAGAACAGCAGCTGGATGAGCAGCGGCAGGTTCATGTTGGTGACAAGGTAGGTGCGGGGACGCGTCTGGACGATCTTGGTGAACTCGTTGTTCACGCTGCCGCCAAAAAGGTCGGTGCAGACGACGACATCATCGTCGGCAGACATGCCTGCCAGCAGCTTTTGAGCCTCCTCGGCCACATCCATACGATCGTCGACGAACATCGAAAGGTCGTGGACGTTGTCGCGAGCACCCGAGAGCAGCTCAATGCTCTCTTTGATGCCGGTAGCGAAGTGTGCATGGCTGGCAATGATGTACTGTCTCATTCTGCGAATCCTTCCGTGACTGACGCGTCCCCGCGCTTGGCTTTAGTAGTCGAACTGGTGATAGTAGCGACGATACTTGAGGTTGTGCTTGGTGACCGTCTCGTAGTAGCGAGCCAGGCGGTCAGTCACGAGCACCGTCAGGATCCACGGGGAAACGATGACGCGGAAGTCGTCGTCAAGGCCCGGGATGGCGAACTCGGCGGTGTCGATGATGTTGATGTCGGTGTCGCCGGTGACGCCACGGGTCAGGAAGGCGCGAGCACGCTCGTCGAGCTTGCGGCACTCGTCCTCGCCCATGAACAG
>CABUUD010000126.1 GCA_902494585.1 uncultured Collinsella sp.
AGGTTAACATTTCCAACACCACGCCACAGAAAGGAGAAGCCATGGCTCAAGATAAGTTCGACGTGGGCGGCATGATATGCGCCGCCTGCCAGGCACACGTGGACCGCGCCGTGAGCAAGCTCGACGGCGTCCAAAGCGTCGCGGTCAACCTGCTCGCCGGTTCCATGATGGTCGACTACGACCCCGCGCGGGTCTCCCCCGACGATATCTGCACTGCCGTCGACCGCGCGGGATACTCGGCCTCACCCGTCGATGTGGGCGCCGGTGCCGCCGGCTCAAACGGCAGCGCGCAAGCCAGGTCCGGCGCCGCCCACATGGAGTCGCCGACCAAAAAGTTGGAGGCCGCCGCCTCCGCCATGCGCACCCGCCTCATCGTCTCGATCGTATTCCTCATCCCGCTGTTCTACATAGGCATGGGGCACATGCTCGGCTGGCCGCTGCCCGGCATTTTCACCGACCATACCCACAGCATGACGCTCGCCCTCACTGAGCTCGTCCTGCTCATCCCCATCGTCTATGTCAACGACGCGTACTTTATCAATGGGTTTAAATCGCTCGCACACGGCGCGCCCACCATGGACGCCCTTA
Source organism: uncultured Collinsella sp. (assembly GCA_902494585.1). GTDB lineage: Bacteria > Actinomycetota > Coriobacteriia > Coriobacteriales > Coriobacteriaceae > Collinsella. The sequence goes on from CABUUD010000126.1 coordinate 589, forward strand.
TTGCCGTGGGCGCCACCGCCTCCATCGCCTGGTCGCTCTACGCCATGTTCATCATGGCCGACCAATTAGCCGCGGGTCAGGTCCACGAAGCCATGATGACAGGCATGGACAATCTGTATTTTGAGAGCGCCGGCACCATCCTGTCGCTCGTCACCGTGGGCAAATACCTCGAGACGCGCAGCAAGTCCAAGACCGGCGGCGCTATCGAGGCGCTCATCGACCTGGCGCCCAAGACTGCGACCGTCGTGGCAGAGGACGGCAGCGAGACCATCGTCGACGTCGACAGTATCCTTCCCGGCCAGGTCCTGCGCGTGCGCCCCGGCGAGTCCATCCCCGTCGATGGCGTGGTGCTCGAGGGCAGCTCGGCCGTGGACGAGAGTGCGCTCACCGGCGAGTCCATCCCCGTGGAAAAGACCGCCGGTGCCACCGTCAACGCCGCCACCGTCAACCGCACCGGTTCGTTTACCTTCCGCGCCACGCGGGTGGGCGCCGAGACATCGCTCGCCAAGATCATCCAGCTCGTCGAGGACGCCAATGCCACCAAGGCGCCCATCGCCCGCATGGCCGACAAGGTCGCCGGCGTATTCGTGCCCGTGGTGTTCGCGATCTCGGCCGTGACCTTTGTGGTGTGGATGGCACTGACCGGCAGCGTGAACGAGGCGCTCACTTCTGCCGTGGCCGTGCTGGTGATCAGTTGTCCGTGCGCGCTCGGCCTGGCCACGCCCGTCGCCATTATGGTAGGCACCGGCAAGGGCGCCGAGATGGGCATTCTGTTTAAGAGCGCCGAGGCGCTGGAGAACCTGCGCAGCGTGGGCACCGTGGTGCTCGATAAGACGGGCACGGTCACCCGCGGCAAGCCTGCCGTAACCGATATCGTGGTAGCCACGCGCACTGACGGCTCGCCCGCCATGAGCGAAAAGGCGCTGCTCAAGCTGGCCGCTGCGCTGGAGCGCTCAAGCGAGCACCCGCTGGCCGAGGCGATTATGGCCGAGTGCGAGGCGCGCGGAATTGTCGCGCGCATGGTCGAGGACTTTGCCGCCGTGCCCGGTCGAGGCGTTACGGCACGCGAGGGGCAAAACGCCATTGCAGCCGGCAACGCACGGCTGATGGACGAGCTGGGCGCGAAGGTGCCCGCTGGCCTTGCCGAGCAGTTCGCTGCCGAAGGCAAGACACCGCTGTTCTTTGCCAAGAACAGCGAGCTTGTCGGTACCATCGCCGTGGCTGACGAGGTCAAAGAGACGAGCGCCGAGGCCATCGCCGCGCTCCGCAAGCTCGGCGTCGACGTGCGCATGCTCACTGGCGACAACCGCGTGACGGCCGAAGCCATCGCCCGCCGCGTGGGGCTGAGCAGCGAACAGGTCATCGCCGACGTCCTCCCCGCCGACAAGGAACGCCACGTGCGCGAACTGCAGGATGCGGGCGGCAAGGTCGCCATGGTGGGCGACGGCATCAACGACTCCCCCGCCCTGGCGCGCGCCGACGTGGGCCTTGCGATCGGCACCGGCGCCGACATCGCCAAGGAGGGGGCAGATGTGGTGCTCATGCGCAGCGACCTCATGGACGTCGCCCGCGCCATCGAGCTTTCGCGCGCCACGATTCGCAACATTAAGCAGGACTTGTTCTGGGCGCTGTTCTACAACGGCATCGGCATTCCGCTGGCGGCGGGCGTGTTCTTCCCGCTCACGGGATGGCAGCTCTCGCCGATGTTTGGCGCCGCGGCCATGAGCCTGTCGAGTGTCTGCGTCGTAAGCAATGCGCTGCGCCTTCGAACCTTTAAACCATCAGTTGCGGTGAAATAAGGCGTAACATGCTTAGCTAAACCGCTATTTAGTCCGTATTCCACCGCAACTTTAGGTACTCAACGAAAAGGAGATAATCATGAACTACATCGTTAAAACGTCTGGCCTCATGTGTGGCCACTGCGACGCCACCGTCGAGACGGCGTTGCTCAACGTTGCCGGCGTGACCGACGCCGACGCCGATCACGAGACCCAGACCGTCCAGGTGGAGTGCGCCGACACCGTGACCGCCGAGCAGCTCGCCGCCGCTGTCGAGGCCGCGGGCGAAAAGTTCCACGCCCTATCCGTGACCGCAGCCTAGCTGCCACCGCACCAGCAGGCACCGCTGTCGGCCGACATAGCCGCTCAGCAACCGCCACTCAACCAACCCTTCAGAAGTTGCGGTGAAATAGTTCCTGTTTTAGCGCTTCAAGCCTGCAAACAAGAACTATTTCACCGCAACTGACGGGGGCATCCGGAAGATTGACCAGAAACGAGGACCCGCCATGATGGCAGACCATAAATCGGTGACCCGCATGCTCAAGACGGCACGCGGCCAGATCGACGGCATCTTGCGGATGGTCGATGAGGACCGCTATTGCGTCGATATCTCCACGCAGCTCATGGCCACACAGGCGCTCCTCGCGCGCATTAACGCCGACGTGCTCAAGGCGCATATCGAGGGCTGCGTGACTTCGGCAATCGAATCGGGCGACGAAGACCTCAAAGCCGCCAAGCTCGCCGAGATCGAACGCGTCGTCGACAAGCTCTCCAAGTAATTGGGGCATTGGGGACAGACTTCTTTGCACCGTCTTGGTGTTCCGGGGACAGGTATGTTTGCACCACCTTGGTGCAGATTAACCTGTCCCCCTTGCTCTAAATCGGGTATAAAGGCGTGCAGCATATCAAACGAAAGGCAATTTGCATGAATGACTTTATGAAGGGTCGCAATGGCGCTGACGAGCTCACCATCGTAATGGGTTTTGCGGGTATTGTCATCGCGATGATCGGATCGATAGCCCGCATCCAGTGGCTCAGCTGGATCGCCATCGCCGTCATCGTGATTGGCGTGCTGCGCGGCCTGTCCAAAAATATCGATGCACGTCGCAAGGAGAACGAGGCCTTTGTCGCCGGCTCGGCTAAGGTCCCCGGCTTGGGCAAGTTCGTCGCCAGCTTGGGCGGCGGGGCCGCAGCGGCCAGCACCTCGCGCGCGGCCGGCACCAGCAAGGAAGACTTTGAGCGTGCCAAGCGCACGGCCAAGAAGATGTGGAAGGGTCGCAAGACTACGGCATACCTCAAGTGCCCCAACTGCGGCCAGATGCTCTCCGTCCCCAAGGGCAAAGGCAAGATCCGCGTCACCTGCCCCAAGTGCCACGCCAAGATGGAAACGCGCTCATAGCGCCCGCACGCGGGACAAACTAATCAGGTTTGTTTGTCCCAAATCTTAAGTATTTGTTCGATACAAAAGCCGAGGCCTCGTGTTGAGACCTCGGCTTTTGTATGCGGCAACGGAGTTGCCCCTTTGTCACACCTATGCCACGCCGTCGCGGGCAAGCTCCTCGGCCAGCGCCTCAGCCGGCATGGCCATAATCGTGTCGAGCTCGTTATCAACCTCGGGAATACGCTTCACCTTGAGTTTGCGCACCAGATCACCGCGACACATCACGTGTATCGGCTCACGCAGAGCGCACAGGTCATCGAGCGGGTTCTCGCGCGTCACCAGGATATCAGCGGCCTTACCGCACTCGATTGTGCCGGTCTCGCCGCCCAGCCCCAGCAGCTCGGCATTGATCTGCGTAGCCGTATGCAGCGCGAAGGCGTTGCTCACACCCACGTACTTGGCAAAATAGGCCACCTCGCGCCACATGTCGTACTGGGTCACGAACGGACAGCTCGAATCCGTGCCCAGGCCTACCTTGATACCGGCTTCCAGCGCCGCACGAGCGCTCTCGATAATGCCCGAGCACACGATGTCGCCGTTCTTCTTTTGCGTGTCAGTCGAATGAGTCTTTTCCGGGTCGAGCAACACAAACGGCAGCGCCGGGCTGATGGTGCAGGTCACGCTGGGCGCACGCCCCTCAAGCTGCGTGCCCGCGGCGCCGCGGTACAGTTCCAGGATCTCGGGCGTCAAGGGAGCGCCGTGCTCAATCGTGTCAACGCCGGCCTCAAGCGCGGCCTTCACACCTTCGGTACTCTCGACATGGGCCATAACCGGAAGACTCATATCGTGTGCCGCCTTGCACGCCGCTGCGGCAACCTCCACGGGCATACGCAGCACTCCCGGCTCGCCCACCTCGGTCGCGTCGAACACGCCGCCCGTTACGAACAGCTTAATGACGTCGGCACCGCGCGCATACAGGTCGCGCACCTGTTCGGCCGCCTCGGCG
>CABUUD010000127.1 GCA_902494585.1 uncultured Collinsella sp.
AATCGGGGCTGATGGGTGCGCTCGCCGATAGCGTACTCGAGGCGGGTGGACACGCGACGGGTGTTGAGCCGAGCTTTTTTATCGAGGCCGAGTTTCAACATGACGGTATCAACGACCTTATCGTGACGAGCGATATGGCGGAGCGCAAGGCCAAGATGATTGAGCTCGGCGATGCGTTCATCGCATTTCCGGGCGGCACGGGCACGCTCGAGGAGATTGCCGAGGTCATGTCAGCGGTGTCGTTGGGACACCTGAGTGCTCCGTGCATCCTGTATAACCTGGACGGTTACTACAACGACCTCAAGGCGCTGCTCGGGCACATGATTGATAAAGGGCTTTCGAGCCCGAGGCGCCAGCACGGCATCTACTTTGCCGACGATTTGCGCGAGATTGCCTCGATTATCAACGGATAAGTCTTGAGCCTGCCCCACCATGACTCCCAATGGTGCCGTTTGCGGCGCAGGTGGTTGGCTCGTTCGGGCAATGCTCGCTCTACAATAAAAGGTATCTATGTCGACTTTGACCGCGGGAGGACCCGATGGATAACCTTGCCAAGCCCACAAACCGCGTGCTGTTTTTAGTTAGCGTTGCCGTGACCGGTGCGTTCGCAGGTGCCGCAGTCTGGCTGTTCTTCTTTGCGATGGAGCATGGTATTGACTATCTATGGACCGAGATTCCGAACGCGTTGGGCGTCGCTTCGCCCGAGCTCGCGAGCGGTCCGTTCGGTTTTTTGCCGTACCCGTTTTTTGTCTGCCTGCTGGGCGGCCTGCTGATTGGCCTGTACGAAAAGATGACGGGCACCAAGACCGATGACCTTAACCAAGTGATGGCCAAGGTAAAGCGCGATGGACGCTACCCGTACGACAACCTGGGCAAGCTGTCGTTTGCCGCGCTGCTGCCGCTGCTGTTTGGCGGCAGCATTGGACCGGAAGCTGGGCTGACCGGCGTCATTGCCGGGCTGTGCAGCTGGGTCGGCGACCGCATGCGCCGTTTTGGAGCCGAGTTTAGGGAGCTTACGCTGTTGGGCACCCAGGCCGCGCTGACGGCGCTCTTTACCGCGCCCGTGTTTGGCTTTGTGGCTCCGCTTGCCGGAAGCGCCGACGGCCAGGGTGCCGGTGATGGCGATGATTCCGAATCCGGTGAGATAACCATCAGGCTGCCCAAGGCGCAAAAGACCATGGTTTACGGCATCGCGATTGCCGGCGGCCTGGGCACCTACCTGCTGCTCGGACAGCTCATGGGCGGCGGCATGGGCATGCCCAGGTTCGAGGCTGCCGTGGTGGGCAACCTGGAGCTTACCTGGCTCATCCCCCTGTCGCTGATCGGAACAGTCTGCGGCTGGCTGTACTTTGTCTCTGAACACGCGAGCGAAGCGCTTGCCCATGCAATAGGGGAGCGTCCTGTCGTCAAGGCCATACTGGCTGGTTTGGCGCTCGCGATCTGCGGCACGGTCCTGCCCTACACCATGTTTGCCGGCGAGACACAAGCCGATGCGCTCATGGAAACCTACCTGACCATTCCCGCTGGTGTGCTTATCGCGACCGGTCTTGTCAAGGCCATGCTGACGCCCGCCCTCATCAACCTTGGCTGGCGTGGCGGGCACTTCTTCCCGGTTATCTTCTCGGGTGTGAGCCTGGGCTACGGCCTTGCCATCCTCACCGGCGCCGATCCGGTCTTTTGCGTCGCCGCCTGCACGGCCTCGACGATGGGCACCGTCATGCGTCAACCCGTCATGGTCGTGGGCCTGCTGCTCATGTGCTTCCCACTCAAGGGTATCGTCTGCATGATCATCGCGGCCGCCATCGCCGCTGGCATTCCGCTGCCCAAGCCGCTGCGCAAGTAACGTGGTGGTGCGCGGCCAATACAGGCATCCCAGGCCCGGCGTGAGAATGTGGCGTCTGCTGGGCTGCTGTTCCAACAGTCATGAAGAAAGAATCCGCGCGAGATACCGAGCGAATCAAAGAACGCGCGGCTTTCCTGTGGGTCGCTCTACAGATTGACAGCGTACGAGTCCAGCCCGTATTCGCGGGCAAGCAGGACACTGGTAATACCGGTATCCGACCCAAGGTCGTAGACGCGGACGCCGCAGGGGACAGGCGCATCGCGAAGCAGCTCTTCGGATCGCGTCGGGAAAGTTGGCGTAAGAATCCCTTCGGGAGGGCGGCCCACCGCAGAATCACATCGCCATCCTACGCCGTCTCTAGCATGTCCGCAAGCTCCAGGCTCGACATGATGGTGCGTTCCACGACCAGCCTCAGCTCCTCGTCGGACCTCGGCTCGGCGGCGGCCGCGCCGCCCGCGTGCAGCTACGCCATCTTGGCCTCGGAGAAGTAGCGCGCATGCGACCACTCCTCGTCCTCGTCGCACATCACCGCCCCGGCCAGGCGCTCGAGCGACTCGACCGAGGGGAAGGTCTCCGCGACCCTGGCGACCTTGCGGGTGCTGGCGCCGGTGGCGTACATCACCGCCATCGCGGCCACGAACGCCCGGTCAACCCGCTGGTAGCGCTCGACAATGTCGTCGGGGAAGAAGCTGCCAGTCCGCAGCTTGGGATGCGCATGGTGATCGTGCCCGCACAGGTCTCCAGCCTCCGCTCGTGGTAGCCGTTGCGGCTGTTCGTCCCTCCAGCGCACAGCTGGTCGACCACCGCGTCAACGATCTGGTTGACGAGGACTTCGGCGAGCGCGCGCACGAGCTCATGGAGGTTCACCATCCCGTCGTCGAAGCGGGGCGAACCCTCGGCGCCGGGGCCTCGATCTGGTTTACACTCTGCATCGCGGTCATTTCCTTGCATCGAATCCGTTTGTCGCAGCTACAGATTCTAAGGCGGTGGCCGCTCCTTTGCTTCAGGCCCTTACACCGACATTTCCGACATGATCGACATTTTCGAATGACTTTGGATGAAATCAATGGAACGGCAGCTTGAGATTGCCTCTAGCTTGCGGCTACTAGACTGCAATGGCGACGAGATTCCGGATATTGGAAAGGCGTTTTGCTGAACAAGAGGGTTCGGCGAGCCGTACATTGATAGGCGGTTAAGGATTGAGAGCGACGGTCTCTGTTCGATATTCACGTTCGACGACGCTGGCGGTCTGGGAGAGGCGATTGAAGGGGGGGTCTTGCGCGAGGACTTGGAAACCAAGCATTCGACCTGTATGGACTTCAGCGACGAGTCTTGTTTGGCGCGGTTGAAGGTTGAGGTGTTATCCATGCTGAAGGGGATACGCATTGGACGAGCGGCTCCTTTTGTCCGATAAGCTGATGCGAGTTTCCCGAACTCTTGCTGAATTGCCCGGGTGAACTTGCAGCTGGCCAGATGTTGTCATCGTTGTTTCCGCAAAGCTATTGCTCAATAACATCAAACCGTAATAAAATAGAAAGAGACCATTAAAAGAATTAAAGGAATCTGATACCTAAGGAGGAAAAATGATTTTCACTAACGATGCTAGTTCGTATACCTATTGCTCTGTAATCGGTTGGGGAAACGTTTGCTTTAAGATTGGGTTCTAATGGCCGGCAGCCAATCATGGCGCGCCATCAAGGTGAAACTGGATAGATATCAAATGGACACTGCTTCGAATGCGGCGAACCGATACATGACGAACGATGAGGAGAAAATCTACCAATCTCTGGGGCGCCTAAAATCCGTGAGCCGAGTCGCGGGCCGATTGCTTAGAGTTCTATTTTATATTTATATAGTTGCTATCTTGGTGATTTGTGCGGCGATGTTCTTGTGGATTGTCTCTTTGGATTATTCAATCGGGGATATCCTGTCAACAATCCAGCGGTTTTTGCCCAATTTGATTATGGTCGCTATTGTAACGCTTCTGTTTCGACTGTTCATACGTGTGTTTGAGGATATGTCACGAGGTGAGTCTCCTTTCTCGGACATACAGTCTTTACGATGGAAGACAGTTGGTTGGCTGCTTTTGGGTAAAATGCTATTTGAGCTAATGATCTCATTTGCTCCCTTTTCTATTGAGTCCGTTGGAGACATGTTTGTCGGGCTGTCCGTTCAACCCATTATTGTGAATGTTGATGTGGCTTCTGTGCTTTGGGCGATTGTCTCGTTTTGCCTATCATATGTTTTTAAGTATGGAGCCTTGCTTCAGAGGCTATCCGATGAAACGCTCTGAGGTGCCTTATGGCGATTATTTTTAATCTGGATAAGATGTTAGCCTCCCGTAAAATGCAATCGAACGATCTTGCTGATGAGTTTGGCTGCAGCGTCCAGACGATTTCCAAACTTAAAAACGGCAAGGTAAGGGCATTGAGGATCGAGACGCTTAATCGGCTTTGCGAGATATTCGACTGCCAGCCCGGAGACCTAATTGAATATATGAGCGCGGAAGAGGCACGTAAGAATTTCGGAGAGAAATTCATGGAAGATTACCTGGCGTTCTATCGTGAACAAAGCGCAGACTAGAGTGGATAAACAACATATTAGCCGAATCAATTGCCTCGAGAAATTTACTTTAAATTGAGAAAGTGGCCCCCCATTTATGTACCGTTAATATCCGGTTCAGTATTAACGGTGCCGAAAAGACCTTATAGGATAAATATCGTGTTTGACATGGGGCTGTTAACGCGGGCAGAGTTGTGGACATTTTGATATCAACATCGCATTGCCAACGCGATTCGTGGCTTGT
>CABUUD010000128.1 GCA_902494585.1 uncultured Collinsella sp.
AAATAGGCCAATTGTGTAGATGAGGACCTGTAGGCTCTTTTATTTACCGTTGTCTACCTGCAGATTTATTCCATTGTCTTTCGTAGGCACCATTTGTCAGATATCGGGCAAGCTTTTGGTCAGGCTCCGGTACTTACCCGCATGAACCTCGGGGGTAGCCTCATCCCAAGCGCCGCGGCCTCCCCGTGCGGCGCACGAGGGATAAGGAGCAGCCATGTCCAACGCACCCACGCACTCTGTCCACAGCGCAATCACAGCAGGATCGCTGCTCCTAGTCCTCTTTTTACTTTTAGGCTGCATGACACCGGATGCCGCGCTCGCCGTCGACGGTTATGAATCGCTCGGATTCCGCACTATCAGCAATGAATGCGGTCCTTTTGAAGTTGGCAAATACGAGGCACAGGATTCTTCGATTGCCTACTGCATGAACCAGGAGCGCTTTGGCCCTAGCACACCGGGCGGACCCTGGCTCACCTACAATCAGGGCTGGGTATGGCTCGAAGACGAATTCGCGGCCATCATCTGTCATGGCTACCCCACCGCCACATCCTTTGGCGGGCATAACCTATCCCCCGATCGAGCACGTGCCGCAACCCAACTTGCCGTCTGGATGCTCAACGGCACCACCCATACCGACGGATCATTCTCATATACAACCGCCCGGGGCGTCACAGAGAGGGGAAATTTTTCCGGCGACAATGAGGTCGTTGCCGCAGCGCGCTGGCTCCACGACGGCGCCAAGTCGGGAAGCATTAAAGCCGCACCGCATCGCGCGCGGCGCTATTTGGGAGCTGTGTCGGACGGCAGTAAACGTCAAGACATGCTCTACGTGCTCCCGGCCGTCTCCGTATCCTTCCAAAAACAGTCAGCCAACGCCGCCATCACGAGCGAAAACGATACCTACAGGCTCGACGGAGCGAGGTTCGACATCTATGAGAGCGTCGGTGACAAGCGTGTCGGCAGCATCCAGATGGACAGCAGCGGTCGCGCGCAGGCGACACTTTTGCCCAACGCGGCATATTACCTGGTCGAAACCAAAGCTCCGGCGGGTTATATCCCCAGGAGTGACCACATCGCCTTTTCCACCGGCAATGACGGCGGGAATGTCGTCATCGATGAGCAGCCCGGTACCATTACCCTGTGCATCGCAAAGGTCGATGCCGCGACAGGGGCAGGCCCTCAAGTCAGCGCGTCACTTGCCGGCGCTGAGTTCACCTGCGTCTCACAGTCTACCCCGGGCTGGACGCACACCCTCACGACGGATAAGGACGGCCGGGCAACACTTACCGACATCCCCCTGGGCACCTTTAGCATCTATGAGTCGAGAGCTCCCGAGGGTTATCTGCCCTCCAATGAAACCTGGAGCTATACCATCGGTGCCGACCAGCTCGGAGACGCGGGCGTCGTTGAACTCGAGCGTCGCATCCCCAACATCCCCATCGCTTTTGACCTCGAGATTTCAAAGTTCAAGGACTGCGGTAATAGTGACGAATCTGGTGTAGAGCAGCCGGCGGAAGGCGTGGTCTTTGAAGTGGCAAGCAACACTTCGCAGCAGGTTGTTGGAACGCTGACCACCAATATCTACGGCTTCGCATCGACCAAAGACCAGGCCGGAGCATGGTTTGGCGCAGGAGAGCGCCCCGATGGCGTCAGCGGAACCATACCGTATGACCGTGCCGGCTACACCATTCGTGAGGTTGTCGACACTGTGCCCGACGGCTTTAAGCAGGCAGGGGAATGGACTATCACAGCAGAGCAGATCACGGACGGCGCAGAGCTTCAGTACATCGTAGACAACCACGCCCTGTCGACACATCTTCAAATCGTGAAGCGCGATGCTCAGACCGGCAACGCTGTACCACGCGCTGGGTTCACCTTTCAGCTGCTCAACGGCGACCGTGAGCCCATCTCGCAAACATCCTGGCATCCCGCCCATACCGTTATGAATACCTTTACGACCGATGAAACCGGCACCGTCACCCTACCCGAATCGCTTAACCCGGGCACGTATTACATACGAGAGTCTTCCGCCAAGGAACCGTATCTTGTTGGTGAAGATCTGGAGATAACGATTCCCGCCGACATGAACTTAACGCCCGTCGCGGTCGCCTCGTTTTACGACGACGCGGCAACAGGAAGCATCGAGATCGTCAAGAACGATGCCGTAGGTGGGCGCGCCCTTGCCGGTGCTGTTTTTGATATCCGTGCCGCGGGCGATATCGTGCGCCCCGACGGCAGCATTGCTGCCCTGGACGGCGAAACCGTCACATCCATCACGACCGACGAGCGGGGATTTGCGTGCGCGACTCATCTTTCACTGGGGTGCGGAACCGCCACCTATGAGGTAATCGAGGTGCAGGCACCCGAAGGTTACCTGCTCGACCAAAGCGTCCACACCGTCGAGCTGTCGTATGCCGGTCAGGAAACACCCGTGATCAATGCGCACCTCGATGTTTCTAACGACTACACCAAAATCGACATCTCCAAAGTAGATTTGACCGGCAAACAAGAAGTGGAAGGCGCCCGGCTCTCCCTCCACGGTGCCGACGGAACCGAAATTGACGCTTGGACCTCCTCTGACAAACCGCATCGCATCGAGCATCTTTTGCCCGGCACCTACACCCTGTGCGAAGTGATGCCCCCGCGCACTTACGACCTTGCCGAAGACATGACGTTTGAAATTAAGGCCACAGGAGAAGTGCAGACGGTAACCATGAAGGACGCACCCATCGAGATCGAGGGCAGAGTCGACAAGCGGCAAGAGATCGCCCGCCCTATCGGTAAGGGTCTCGTCGCCAACGGCGATGGCAAAAACCGAGCCGTGGCACAATCCGATGCGGACGGCTCCTTCTCTTATACGCTCGATGCTAAAAATGAGTCGAATACCTGGGTTGATGAATTCACCATCACTGACTATCTCGAATGCGCCAAGGAAGGCACTGCCAAACTCATCGCCATCGAAACCCCTGTCGCGACCGGGGACATCGACGGTCTTTGCAACGTGTGGTATCGAACGTCTCCAGTGGGAAGTATCGATACGGGCGAACAGACCAATGCAACGCTCAGTGACGGGCATGACAACCCCTGGCTCGAAACGGACGAGGTCAAAAAGCTCCTAGGTGACGATTTGCGCATGGTCGATTACGGCGATTGGCATCTTTGGAAAGCCGATATCCCAACAACGGAGTCGGTCACCCTCGAGGCAAAAGAGCTCGCTCTTTTGGACGATACCGCCGTCGCGGGCATTCGTCTTGAGTACGGGGCCGTATCGGCCGACTTCACGACAAGAGGCGCTGCAGAATCTTGGACCCGCGAGGACCTCAAAGACGAGCATGACGACCTTGATGATGTGAGCGCCGTCCTTGACTCGGATATTCACGGTGCCGTCATCCATATGCAGGCCGCGTCGTCTTACACGCCTCAGACCGCACTCGCCAACAGCGCTCGCGTTGACCTCTGTCGCAATGGCGGCGGTAGCAACCTTGAATCACATGACGAGGATCGCGTCATCCAGCGATGCGCCATGCCGCAAGATTTACCGGCAACGGGCTCCCTTCCCATTGCCGCCTGCCTCACCGCCTTCGTGACCTCCGGCGCCGCGGCAATCTGGTTTGCCCATCTAAAGCTGGCGTCAAAACGTCGCTGACGCAATAAAAAAGAGGCGAGCCCGTCTCCCGGCTCGCCTCTTATTCGTTCGTGGCGAAATGGCTATTCCCCAGATGCAGACCCACCGTCGATGAGCGCTTGATCGGACTCGGAGATGCCATCGGCTCCCAAACTCTGCTCGTGCTCCACTTCTTCGCTAATCGTGGACTCAGGCGTTGAGCCTTTAACACCCACGATATACGCGGCCCCAAAACCAAGGGCAATGGCGATCAGGGCCAAGATGAGATAGACGGGCCAGTGGCGCTTGATGTACGAAAACACGCAGACTCCTTATAGGTCAACCTACGAACGACGAATGACCTCGGTCACGACCTCGGACACCGTAGCGATATTTGTCGGATTGACGTTGTACGGCAGATCGTCCTCGGTGTGAGCACATGCCAAACGTGGACCGTCGACGCCGGCAATGGTAAGGGCGCGTCGGCTTGCCTCAAGCGCAGCATAGGCATCGGTCTTGGCATAGGGCATCTCAAATGCACCGCAATCGACATGGAACGACTTGCACACCTTGTTGACCAAGTTCATGATGCGTCGGTCGCCCTTGAGCAACTGCTGCTCGCCCTCGACCGTCACGACCGAAAGCCTACCGGCGCCAATGGACTCAAGGTTGATAAAGAACACGCCGCGGAGCTTGTCGCGATGCGCGGCCAAAAACGCCTTCATGCCGGCGCCGTCGCAATCGGAAGCGCCTGTAGCCACAAACCAGATGTCGTGGCCAAGCAGCTCGTCATCGCCCATGGAGGCAACGGCAGCGAGCATATCCTCGGCGGAAGCTCCATCGGAAGACGTGGCACCGCCCTTCCAGCCGTCGTCGTCATCCTCGAAGTTATCCCACGAGCCGATACCGCGACCAGACTTCTTGGCGTCGTAATCATCCTCGACGCCAAGCCAATCGCTCATGCTGTCCTGCTCGTTTTTCTTTTTGCGACCGAACAGACCGCCCAAGCCGCGCTTTTGCGGCTTGGCGG
>CABUUD010000129.1 GCA_902494585.1 uncultured Collinsella sp.
CCGCCGCAGGTAAAGCTTGCCGCCACGCCCTCGGGAAAGAGCGACAGATAGCTCAACGTCAAAAAACCGCCGTAGCTCTGCCCGAGTGTGACCCAGGGCTTGCCGCCAAAACCCACCAGGCGCAGGTACTCAAAATCGCGCACGATGGAGCTGGCGAGGTGGCGTTTGAGAAAGTCCGCCTGTGAGCGGGCCGCATCGGCTCCTGCTGCCTCGGCACGATCGCCCAAGGCGGCAAGCGTGCGCCCGTCCACGCAGCTGCTGCGCCCCGTTCCACGCTGGTCGGGCAGCACGACGCGGAAATGCTTGACGGCCTCCTCGATCCAGCCATCGCTTGTGGGCGACAGCGGACGCGGGCTCTCGCCGCCGGGGCCGCCCTGCAAAAAGAGGAGGAGCGGCAAGTCGTCGTTAATGCAGTCGGGCGCGCAAACCACGCGGTAGAAGAGCTTGATGCTCTCGGGCGCACCGGCGATGGGCGCCGGCATGGCGCCGCGGCGCATGGTGCTGCCGACGGCCAAAAGCATGGGCTCCAGGCCGCGCCAGTCGAGGGGGACGTCGATGCTGTGGTCCTCGACATAGAGACCGGGGACGTGGTACGAAGTGATGAGGGCCATGTGATGCTTCCATTCGTTGCGGTGTTTCGGGTTGACCAATTCTACCACCGTCTGCGAGGATGCGTGCAAATCGGCTACCATGGTTGGCAAACATCTAAGAGAAAGGGCCGTTCATGTCGGTCGATATAGCCACCTACGTTCACGATCTTGCCGTTGAGGCCAAGGCCGCTTCGGGCGCGCTTGCCACGGCGAGCGATGTCCAGCGCCAGGAGGCCGTGCGCGCCATGGCCGCGGCGCTGCGCGACGGCGTCGATTCCATCGTTGCCGCCAACGAGCTCGATATGTCCGCCGCGCGTGATGCAGGCACCTCGGCTGGCCTGCTCGATCGCCTGTTGCTGACGCCCGAGCGCGTCGAGAGTATGGCCGCCGGCCTGGAGAAGCTCGCTGAGCTGCCCGATCCTGTCGGCCGCGTGCTCGACCACCGCGTGCTTGCAAGTGGTGTGGACCTGACCCGCGTGAGTGTGCCACTGGGCCTGGTCGCCATGGTGTATGAGGCCCGTCCCAACGTGACGGCCGATGCTGCGGGCATCTGCATCCGCACTGGCAACGCCTGCATTCTGCGCGGCGGTTCGCTGGCCTATCACTCGTGCGCCATGATTGCCGAACTGCTGGCCGATGCGCTTGAGGCCCAGGGCTTCCCGCGCGAGGCCGTCTCGATGATCGAGTCTACCGACCGCGAGGCAACCGGCGAGCTCATGAAGCTTCGTGGCATTGTCGATGTGCTCATTCCGCGTGGCGGTGCGGGCCTGATCCAGCGCTGTGTGCGCGAGTCGCTCGTGCCGGTGATCGAGACGGGCACGGGTAACTGCCACATCTACGTGCATGAATCCGCCGACTTTGATAAGGCGCTCAACATTATCGTCAATGCCAAGACCCAGCGCGTGGGCGTGTGCAATGCCGCCGAGTCGCTGCTGGTCGATCGCGCCGTGGTAGATTCGTTTTTGCCGGCGGTCGTGGCCGTGTTGCACGACCACGGTGTGCTGATTCACGGTGACGAGGCCACGTGCGCCGCATGCGCCGATGCTGGTCTTGCCGAGGGCGGTGATTTTGTTGCCGCAACCGAGGAGGACTGGGGCCGCGAGTATCTGGCGCTCGAGATGAGCGTGAAGGTCGTGGCGAACGAGGACGAGGCCATCGCGCACATCAACCGCTACGGCACCATGCATTCCGAGGCCATCATCGCCGAGGACGAGGATGCCTGCGAGCGCTTCCTGGATGCGGTCGATGCCTCGGCCGTGTACGCCAACGCCAGCACGCGCTTCACCGACGGCGGCGAGTTTGGCCTGGGCGCCGAGATCGGCATCTCGACCCAAAAGCTCCACGCCCGCGGACCCTTTGCTGCCGAGGCCCTCACCACCTACAAATACAAGCTCCGCGGCACCGGTCAGGTTCGCCCCTAAACCTCTCGCAAACGAAAAACCACCACAAAGGTGCCTGTCCCCTTTGTGGTGGTTATAGGTGGCGTGGGCGGTTAGGCCTGGAAGATGTCGCGGTCGGGGGCGAAGGACTGCATGGCTGCGATGGTACGGTCGAAGAGCTCGGGGAGCTCCCAACCCAGCATCTCGGCGCCCTGCGAAATCACGTCGCGCGAGCAGCCGGCGGCAAAGCGCTTGTCCTTGAACTTTTTCTTGAGCGACTTAGTCGTAAAGTCCATGACGCTTTTGCTCGGACGCATGATCACGGCAGCACCGATCAGGCCGGTGAGCTCGTCGCAGGCAAACAGGATCTTTTCCATCTGCAGCTCGGGCTTGGGCAGCGAAGAGTTGAAATCGGACGTGTGCGTCTGGATGGCGCGGATGAGCTCAGGCGATGCGCCCTCGCCCTCAAGAATCTCGGCCGCATAGATAGTGTGGTTCATGGGGTCGTCCTCATGTTCCTCCCAATCCAGGTCGTGTAGCAGGCCGACGATGCCCCAAAACTCCTCGTTCTCGGGGTCGAACTCGCGCGCAAAGTAGCGCATGGTGCCCTCGACCGTCTCGCCGTGGGTGATGTGGAACGGGTCTTTGTTGTGCTCGTTGAGCAATTCGAACGCACGGTCGCGGGTGATTCCGGCGGAAAGCAGCTCTGCCATAAAAGACTCCTTGTGTTCGTAGGTATTGCTAAGAATGAATACTACTAGAACGACTAGAACGAAAAAACCACCACAAAGGTGCCTGTCCCCTTTGTGGTGGTTTTGGCGTGGGCAGGTTAGTTGAGGGCGGCTTGGGCTAGGCGGGCTTCGGCGGCCTCTTCGGTGACGCCCAGGGCCACGGCGAACTCCTCGATGGAGCGGCGCTTGGCTTCCTTGAGTACGCGCATGTAGTAGGAGCTGGGCTTTTTATCTGCTTCCTCGGCCTGGCGAATACGGTGCATCATGGTTTTTGCCACGCGAACCGTCTCGGGCGCGCCCAGCTTGAGCTGCTGCTTAAAGTGCGTCTCCTCGAGCGAGCTATTGCGCTCGGTAAAGGTGTCGCACTCCAGCTCATCGTAGTGGCTCAGCAGGTGCTCTGCATCTTGCTGGGAGATAGCGGCATGCAGACGGTCGGCCTGCGCCACGGGGTACATGAGAATCGTCTGCGCATGTCCCTGTTTGGTCTCGAGCAACAACATGGGCTGCGGTGTGTCGTCCCTAAAGCCGACGACGGTGCAGACTCCCTGACCCGGATGAATGACGTGTTGACCGATTGAGAACATGCTACCTCCAACTTATACGAATTTACGTATGTTAAGAATACCACGATGACGTGCGCAAACCATCACTTTATGCAGGAAAAGCACACAACTCCGATAGGTAAGAGTATTCGATAAATAGAACGGCTTATTCATACGTTTATGCATTTCTAGAACGTGTATAAACAGCAGGCAAACCGCCAACTTTGTACCGCCGCGCAAGAGCGGTAGTCATTTTTGTGCATATGCAATATCTATTAGCTTTACCCTGCGACAGTAGTTACCGCTTGTGATAGAGTGCTACAAACTCTGGCTTTTGCCCTACGAGTGACCAAGAGCTCGGGGGCTTTAACACAAGGAGGATCTATGCCCGAGAAGATTGAAGAGCTGGTACGCGCTGCGCTTGCTGCGGCCCAGGAGGCCGGCGACCTTTCCGCATTTGAACTTGACGATTGCGCTATCGAGCGACCGGCTGACACTTCTCATGGCGAGTGGACCTCCACCATGGCCCTGAAGTCCGCCAAGCTGGCTCATTGCGCCCCGCGCAAGATCGCCGAGGCCGTCGTCGCCCATATGCCCGAGGACCCCGCGATCGAGAAGGTCGAGATCGCCGGTCCTGGCTTCATCAACTTCTACCTCTCCGTCGCCGTCAAGAATGCCATCTTTGGCGAGGCCCGCGAGAAGGGTATGGACTTCGCTAAGTCCAACGTCGGTGGCGGCCTGAAGACCCAGGTCGAGTTCGTCTCCGCCAACCCCGTCGGCCCCATGCACATCGGCCATGGCCGCTGGGCCGCTCTGGGCGACTCCCTTTGCCGCGTTATGGACCACGCCGGTTACGACATCCAGCGTGAGTTCTACATCAACGACCACGGCTCTCAGATGAACACCTTCGGCAACTCCATCAGCACGCGCTATATGCAGCTTGCCGACATCATCGCCAAGCAGGGCGTGGATATCGACGAGGCTCACAAGCTGCTGATTGCCGACCGCGACGCCTTTGTTGCCGACGAGAACGACGAGCATCCCGAGACCCATCCGTATCAGGACAACTTTGCCGAGACTCTGGGCAAGGACTCCTACGGCGGTGACTACATCATCGACGAGGCCGCCGAGTTCTGGCGCACCGACGGCGATAAGTGGGTCAACGCTGATCCGCAGGAGCGCATGGAGAGCTTCCGCGAGCGCGGCTATGTAAAGATGGTCGACAACATGCGCGACCTCTGCCACGCCGTCAATTGCGACTTCGATCGTTGGTACTCCGAGCGTTCGCTGTATGTGAAGGACACCGA
>CABUUD010000130.1 GCA_902494585.1 uncultured Collinsella sp.
ATTTCAAGATGCGCAGGACTAACCGAGTGCCGGCTTTTATCGAGGAGTGAGAGTTCCCGGCGGTCTGCCGATCAGGCCGCCGGGGTATCGAACCCCGCATTCATCCGTACACACACGGATGAATGCGGGAAGTGTCCGGATGAAGGTGATAATCAAGGAAACAAAGCTGTTCTGCCTGGGACGGCTTTGGCCTGGACTTTAACCACAACATCGCAATCGACACTTATCAGCTCGCGCAACGCGCATGGCCAAATCTCG
The DNA here is from genome assembly GCA_902494585.1 of uncultured Collinsella sp. GTDB lineage: Bacteria > Actinomycetota > Coriobacteriia > Coriobacteriales > Coriobacteriaceae > Collinsella. Next base: position 259 of record CABUUD010000130.1, read on the forward strand.
GACGCTGGTGCATGGAGGACCTTCGAGATTTACTGGACATCCAAATCGACGACGCACACCGCGTGCTCGCCGACTGCGAAGACGAGATGGCTGTCTACAATGCGATCAGAAACGGCGTGAAGTCGGGAGAGCTTTCTGTGGAACCGCCGCGCCGTCGCGCGAGCCGACCGGGCAACCCGGGCAATCTGGTCCCCGACTCTCCCGGTCGTATTCCTACGATATCGCCCCTAAATCACCAATGTGTCAGATAAAGAATGATGCAATGGCTGTGATCACGCCTACGGCGGACGCAACGACTGCGCCTTTTTTCCTCTCCTTTAGTCCGACGATTAGGGTTGCCGTAAAGTAAAGGGCGGAAATGCAGTCTATGGCAAGCAAAACGAGTTCCTTGGGCGGTTTCAGCAAAAGGTCGCTAGCAAAGAGTAATGCAAGCAGGGCAAAGCCGATTGTGTTCAAGTATCTCGATTGATTTTGCGACAACATGGCAACTTCCTTTCAGAACATGCAAATGAAAAGTCGGTACGATGTCATTGCGGTTGCAAAAAAGCCGCCGCTAGGACCGGTTGTCACGAGACCGGCGATAACTTCAGCGGTGCCAACAAGCTAGAGATCGCGCAGGCAAGCCTCCTCCTTCGCGTTCAGCTTGACCTTGTGAGGGGCGGGGCGGTTATTTGCAGATCCGTGAGAATCGCACCACGCCTTGGAATATGAATCCGCGCAGCGCCCGCGCTCAAAAAAGGGATATATCGTAATTTTCGTCGTAATTGACTCCGACGTAGATATCGCTGCTCTCGGCGGGAGATCCCTCGTCGGCATGGGCTGCCGCAACGGGTACAAATGGTGTCATGACAAGGGAGGGGCAAAGAGTTGCTGAGACGATGGAGGGTAGGCATTTCTTCATGGCCGGCTCCTTAATCTGGCCTTTGATAGTTACTCGATGTCGCCTCCTTCCGCTTTATATCCGTTGTATTTGGCGTATTTCTTTAATAAGGCAAGAGGTTCTTCCTCTCCTTCGGATAAGCCGATGATGTTTCCTTGATCATCCAGTATGAATACGGACGGAATATGCTCAAGTTCGTATTCGTCATACACGGTATTATCTTAATCTATGTATATGGGAAAGTCTCCTTCATGGACCGAGGCTTCGTTTTGAAACGGGATGCCGCTTCGATTCGTTCCGGACGCGGATGTGGACGTAACTGGTCTCGGTGCCAAGTGCGATTTCAGTGCTGTATATGACTTAACGGGAATGTCCGAGCAGTGCCGGAGTTTCCATCTGGATTGTTCCGACTGGAACATCAGCCCGAATACACTGCATAGCGACTCCAACAAGAACGTACCCGGCGTAATCCTTCCCAAGGCATGGCAATAGTCAAGATGCCGCAGCGGCAAGACAAAGACAGATTCCCGCGATAACCCTACGCTCAGCTCGTTTCTATTCACCCTGAGCGAAGGGAGTGTCGCATATGCATGCAGCGGCGCAGAACCTCCGGGGAGGGGGGTATCTCCTAGAGGTATCCGCCTCCGGAGGCCAAGGAATCATCGAGTACGTCCTGATCATCGCGGTCATCGGCCTGGTGATCGTGTTTGCGGGACCCGGCGTGGCCGGAGCCATCCGCAACCAGTTCAACCTGGTCGGCAACACGGTGAACAATGGGACGGTTGGCGGCGTCGAGGGAGGCGCATCCGGCGGAGGGTCTGCAGGTACCGATTCCGCGACCGTCCAGGCGGCTATCGCCAAGGACGCGAAGGACTGGACGCTGGATGAGCAGAAGGCCGTGGCCGAGGACATCGCCGCGAAGGGCGAGGCATCGTCCGCCTTCGCCAAGGCGGAGGCCGCGATGAATGCAGGGACGAAGTTCTCGATGAAGCTCACCGATGGTCAGACGCTCGAGTACAAGATTATCGGCATCAACCACGATGACTTGGCCGATGGTAGCGGCAAGGCGGGCCTGACGTTCCTCGCCACCTCGACGGGTATTAAATCTCGCGTGAACGCCACCAACACCAATGCCGGTGGCTGGGAGAAGTCGGAACTCCGCGCGAAGATGAACTCCGGCGAGATCTGGAACCTGATGCCCTCCGATTTCCAATCCAAGGTGAAGCCGGTCAGGAAGCTGACGAACAACGTTGATGGAACCGACAAGAATGCCGCCGTGACGGCGACCTCGGACAAGCTGTTCATGCTCAGTTATTCCGAAATCGTCGAGACCCCTTATAACGGCTGGTCTGGTTATTCTTGGATCGGAAACGAAGGAACCCAGTACGAGGCCTTCAAGGGTAAGGTGACGAACAATTATTCGGGTAACGATTGCCTGAGTGTTGGCGTCGCTTGGTGGGAGCGTTCCTTGAATCCGAGCGCCTCTGCGCTCTTCCTCTATGTCAACAGCAACGGCGATCCGTCGTACAACTACGGCGCGACGAACTCGAATCGCGTCTGCCCAGCTTGGTGCTTCTAGATTCATCTGTTAAGCCCGCACGGCCTGTGCGGGCTTTTCTTTTGGCGGTTACTCGAACGGTTTGATGTTTGTGGCATAGGTTATCGGTTTGAGGAGAAATGAGGTCACACAGCGGCTCTCAGAGCGCCTGCCGCACTCCCCCGCCATTACTCCTGCGGCATCCTCGTATAGAGCCCATCCTGCTTGGCATTTCGTTGCAACAGCCCACTTGTCCACCGATCAAATGAACTGCTGGAATATATACTGCGACACGCTTGTTCGTTACAGTCGCTATTTCTGTGTAAATCGCCGCGATAAATACAGCCTATACTCGGCTGTATACCAGCTACGCGTATGTAGATTCATAGCGCGTAAATAAATCGACTCAAGCGCGTGTAAAACGCGCAAGTAGCCGCAAAAGGTGATTATCGCGCAGGTAGATTTTTGGCACCCTGTTGCTTAATCAAAATTAAGCAATTGCTTAAAACAAAAAAGGTCAGGCACTAGGTGCCTGACCTACAAACTTCTGGTCGGGACGACTGGATTCGAACCAGCGACCCCTTGACCCCCAGTCAAGTGCGCTACCAAGCTGCGCCACGTCCCGAAGCTTTTGTTTGTTGCTCTGCTCTCGCTCGCAACAGGGAGTATATTAACCCGAAACTTTGCCCTTGCGCAAGAACTTTTTTACAAATTTTGAAGCAAGTCCAAAATTGTATCTGCGAGCTGGGGTTTTGTTAGTACGGGAAGTTCTTGCGTACCCGCTGTGCTCACGATCCAGGCCTTGTTGGTATCGGTTCCAAAACCCGAATCGGCACGCGAGACATCGTTGGCGATAATGGCATCGCAACCCTTGCGGGCGAGCTTGCGCTGCGCGTACTCCACGACGTTATCGGTCTCGGCCGCAAAGCCGATCACACACCGCTCTTCCTTTTGGCGCGAGAGCTCGGCCAAGATATCGACCGTCTCGACTAGTTCGATGCGATCCAGGCGCTCGTTGGTCTTTTTGAGCTTATGGTCGGCAGGGGCCGCGGGCGTGTAGTCGGCGACGGCGGCCGCACAAATGGCCGCATCGGCCGTCTGAAAGGCGCTCAGCGCTGTCTGCAGCATTTCTGCGGCGGTCTGTACGCGCACGCACTCCACGCCGCGGGGGACATCGAGCGACGTCGGTCCTAACACGAGCGTGACCGCAGCGCCGCGGCGAGCAGCCTCCCTCGCCAGGGCGATGCCCATCTTGCCCGACGACCGGTTGCCAATAAAGCGCACGGGGTCGATCGGTTCGTGCGTAGGACCGGCGGTGATCACGATGCGCTTGCCTGCCAGGTCCTGAGGCGCGGGGTTGAGCACCTCGCAGACGACCTCGACGATGTCCTCGGGCTCGCTCATGCGTCCCGTGTCCACGTCACCGCAGGCAAGGTAGCCGCTGCCGGGCCCCACCACATGGACGCCACGGTCGCGCAGCGAGGCTATATTGGCCTGCGTCGCCGGCGCCTTCCACATGCCGTTGTTCATAGCGGGTGCGATCACGATGGGTCGCGGCGTGGCAAGCAGCGTCGTGGAGATGAGGTCATCGGCGATGCCGTTGACCATCTTGGCGATGATATTGGCCGTCGCGGGCGCCACGACCACCAGATCGGGCTCCTGCGCCAGCGAAATGTGGTGGATGGGGTCGGAGGGGTCGTCGAACAGACCTACAGCGACCGGCTCGTTGGTGAGTGCACGGAAGGTGAGCGGGCCCACAAACTCGGTGGCATGCTCGCTCATAACGACCTTGACGCGCGCGCCGCGCTTTTGCAACAGGCGCGCGATATTGCACGACTTATAGGCGGCGATCCC
>CABUUD010000131.1 GCA_902494585.1 uncultured Collinsella sp.
CCTGCCGCAGAAGTACCAGGGCGTGAAACAGTAACGGCCTTGCCGTCGGCGGACGCACCAACAGACGGTCTCGCAACCGTTACTGTTTCACCATTCGATTCGGTCATCGGGCGATGCACCGTTACGGTTTCGTTTGTCGATGGCGCGTCGTCGCGGCGGACGGTGACCGTTTCACCAGATGCCGGAGCGTCGGCTCGACGTACCGTCACGGTCTCTCCAGGCGCAGAGGCCTGGTCGCCACGGTTCACGGTAACCGTCTCTCCTCCTACGGGCGCATTCCCGCGGCGCACCGTTACGGTCTCATCATTGCCATTGCCACCATCTCGGTGTACCGTAATCGTCTCATCAGACATGGCTACTCCCCCACCTCAATTACAATCAGCGTTGCATCGTCCGTCGAGCCGTTCACCCGAGCCTCGGCATACAGCTCTTCGCACAACTGCGCACATGTCGAATCGCTCGCAAGCATCTGCTGCAAACGTTCCTGTGCAATCTGCCCATCGATACCATCGGAACAGATCAGATAGCGATCGCCCGGAAGCATCACGGTCGTCTTGACCTCAAGATTGCGACCGCCCTGATTGAGTCCAATCGCGAGCTCAATACAATGTGAAACGGCATCATCCCTGTATTCAGCGCCAACGCCGCCCACGCGCCGCTCAGGCGTATGGTCACAGCTAAGCACGGCAAGCACAGCGCCGCGCAGTCGGTACACGCGAGAATCGCCGGCATTAAAAACAGCACCGTGCCCGTCAGGAGCAACCACGAGGCCGGCAACCGTGGATGCGGCAACAGACAGTCCATAGCGAGCCGCATACGTCTCAACATCGTTCTCGGCTCGCTCGCCCGCCATGCGTAGGCGCTCCTGTAACGCGTTGACAGCATCGGTATCAAAGACGCGCACGGCCTGCGCAAACGCCTGAGCAGCAAGCGTCGAGGCGGCCGCTCCGTGCCCGCCTTCGCTCACGCCGTCAAAGACTGCCATGCAGCCCATCTCGCGCTCGCAATCGCCTACCAGGCCATAGCAAAGGACATTACCGTCAAGAAGCAAACGGTCCTCGTTGACGGGGTGATTGGTTCCCGCTTGGGTTTTTGCTGCAGCGATAAACTTCGTCATCGCCAATCGCCTCCCATCGATCCGGGCACGAGCTCAAATGCGATATGCGCATCATCGCCCTCGCCCTGCGGCACGGCGCGTGCCACCATACCGGGGCGACCGCGCCACTCGGCGCGGTGTTCAAACAGAAAATCGGAAAGCCCGTTAAGGTAACCGCTCTCCACCAAGTTGCCAATGCCGCGGCCGCCCTTGGCCTTGACGGCGTCCGTCATGGCAATGGAGTGCAGCAGCTCGCGGGCGGCATCGGTCGCCTCAACCGTAATATCGGGCTGTGCCTTATGCACGTTGCGGTTAACGGCATCGATCTTGGAATTGAGGATCTGAAGTGCCACGGCGTCATCGATAAAGTTGAAGATCACCACGTTGTCGCCGATACGACCCAAGAACTCGGGCTTAAACTCGCGATCCATCTCGGTGCGCACGCGCTCGCAAATCTCGTCATAGGGCGTGTTGGGCGCGATGGTATTACGAACTTCGTTGCCCTGCGCATCGATCTCAATCTTGGAAAAGCCGATGTTGCTCGTAAAGAAGATGACCGTCTCAGAGAAGTACACGGTATTACCCTGGCCATCGGTCAGGCGGCCATCTTCGAGGATCTGCAGGAACTTGTCCATAATGCTCGGTGCGGCCTTCTCGATCTCATCGAAAAGAACCACCGAGAACGGATTGGCCTTGACGGCATTAGTAAGCTGACCGCCCTCGGCATAGCCCACGTATCCCGGAGGAGCGCCAAAGAGCTTTTGATCGGAGTTCTCGGCACCGTACTCGGACATATCAAAACGCAGCATGCTGCGCTCATCGCCAAAGAGGAGCTCCGTAATGGCCTTAACGATCTCAGTCTTACCGGTACCGGTGGGACCGCTCAAAAACAGGACGCCTTTGGGCTTGGAACCAGACGAATGGGTGGCACCCGAAAGGCCCATGACGGAGCGCTTGAGCACGGTGACGGCCTTCTCGACGGCCTCGTCCTGGCCCTTCACGCGGCGTTTGATCTTTGCCTCGGGATCCTCTTCGAGCTTCTCGAACATCTGCTGCCATTTGTTCTCGCGAAAACCGTACTTATATACATCGACGAGCTTGGGAAGGATGGCCTCGATGGAAGCCTCGGGGTTTTGCATATCGCGCTGATACATGCGCTGCAGGCCCTCGAGCTCCTTAACGCTCATGCCGTCGGTGGTATCGATAAAGCGACGCACCGCGCGGTTATCGGAATCGGACAGCGCCTCACCAAAGCCAAACTTACTCTGAATATAGGCTTCGCGCATGTCGCGGTCGGGATGCGGCAGCGTGATGGTGCGCAAGAAGGGGTTCTCCTCGATAAACCACACGGGCAGGTTGCGCACGTTATCCGTTACCAGAATGAGCGTGTTGACAGCCGTGCGGTTAATAAGGCGTGCTTTGCTGGCACCAAGGTACAGGTTAAGGAAGAACTGCGTCTCGTCGGGCATAAGACCGGTCGAGGAGGCAAGCAGACGCGACGCCATGTTGACGATCACGCAAAGCGGCTTGGCCTCGGTGCCGCCATCGGGATTGTCGTTGTATTTAAGGCGCAACATTGAGCGGATAACCTCGCCGTATGATGGCAGGCTCGACTGCTCGGTGGCATATGCTTGGCGGCCATCGGCGATGCAGGCGTTCGCCTCCATCATGCGATCATCGCTCTTGGAAGCCTCGTCATGGGCCAACGACACCAGGCGTTTGCAATCGACGTTGCCCATGCTGCTCGAGAACAGCTGGATGGGATCGAAATATGCCACGTTATACTCAACTGAGCCATTGGCGTCTTCAAAAAGGCCCCGTACGACCTCGGCAAGCTCCGAAAACTGGAGCCCGCCGTCAATCACATCGGGATACTTGTCGTTGACGTTGCCCTCAAGGATAAAGAGGCTCTTCACTCCTTTAAAGTTGAGCATCTCGCGCTGCCAGGATTGGCGCTCGAAATCAGTTGCCATGTGTTATACCTCCTTGGCAGAAAATTCATGGTGGTAGCGGTCGGCAATACCAACGGTGATAACCGTGCCGTCCTGGACATAGTTTTGAAGCTGACGAGGCTGTTGAAGATACTGGTCGTAATCATCGTGTGGGCGGTCGCTCAGGTAGATTACGCGCTGGTTAGTCGAGCCGCGCAGCGCACAATCGGGCACGTTGAGCTCGTCTACGTACGGGCCGTCAATCAGCACATCGATAAGAGACTTAAGCGTCTCCCACGTATCCGCACCGATCACTTGCGGCAGCTCCTCAAACGTGAAGCCGGTGTAAACGAGAATGTCGTCGTAAGCACCGCGGATTGTTGCCAGCAGCCTCACAAGCTCTGATGCCTGCTCGAGCGGATCTCCACCCGAAACCGTCAGCCGATGTACGCCATGTTCGCGCGCCGCATCGAGCAACATCTGCGCAAGCTCATCAACGTCAACATCCTGCTCGGGCAGCTGGTTGCGCCATTGGGGCGAAATACATCCGGCGCAACGCTTTGAACAACCAGCGGTCCAGACAACAATACGTTCTCCCGGACCCAGCGAGACGACGGGGGCAAGCACATGGCTAACGAACATCGGCGTAATCCTCGCCCGGATCGAGCGTACGGTACACGGCCGAGGTACGTGCAAGCGAGCAACCGCATTCCTCACAGCCATCCCCAACCTTTGCACGCTCATCAGCAACGAGATGCAAACGACCGCACTCGGGGCACTCGACAAACCAGCCCTCGACACCCGCAGACTCACCAGCGGCAGAAACAACCGGTGCCGCAGCAGGCGCGGGCTGCGGCACAGACCAAGCCTGGGTCTGCACGGGTTGCGCTGCAGGCGGTTGCTCCACAGTAACCGTCAGACGCAATTGGGCAAATTCGCCAGACGCAGCCGGAATGAGCAGCGTATCGCCGGTATGAATCGGCTGGGCCACGCCGGGAACCAAGTTGAGGATCTGGCCGCCACGCATAAGAGCCGTTCCGTTATTGGACCCCTCATCGGCAACCATCCATGTGCCCCGCTCAAAACGAACGCTGGCATGCTGCCGGGACATGGCAAAGTTCGAAGCCATAGAAGGAAACGCGTTGCGTCCAAGCACGGCAGCGTCCGTGAGACGAAGCTGCTCACCCATTACTGGATCGGCAAGCGTAAGCGCGGGAGCCGCGGGAGTAGCTGCAGCATTCGCCATGGGTTGCGGCGCGGGCTGCGGCATTGGCTCAGGCGTCGGCCGTGGCGCAGGAACCGGAGCAGGTTGCGGAACGGGCATGGGGGTAGGCTGCGGCATGGGAGCAGGAGCGGCCTGATATGCCTGCTGGGGCGCGGGACGCTGGGGCCGCGAAGCGCCGCCCATCGATGATGTTGCAGGATAGACGGCGGGAGCCGGACGCTCAGCGACCGCGGC
>CABUUD010000132.1 GCA_902494585.1 uncultured Collinsella sp.
GCTCGAGCTGCCGCGTGCCTGCATGGTCGCTGACGAGATCGCCCATCATGCCCACGGGAATATTGAGCTCGACGCCTTCCTCGGCGGAAACCTCGGCGATCACGCGCTCGATGACTTCGCGAGTCTGAACGTGCTCGGCCGTAATGGAAACGAGCGGAACCATGATCTCGGGGCGCGGGTCGACGCCCTCCTTGATAAGGCGGGCAGCAGCCGTGGCCACGGCGCGAACTTGCATGAGTGGCAGGTCGTCAAAGACAACGGACAGGCGCACACCGCGCAGGCCGAGCATCGGGTTGGACTCGACCATGCCGTCGATACGACGCAGGCGGGTGCGCAGAGCGGCAAGCTCTTCCTCGTTGGCGCCAGCGGCTTCCTTCTTGGTGATGGCGACCTCGAGCTCACGCGGATTATCCAGGAACTCGTGCAGCGGCGGATCGAGCAGGCGAACGACCACATCGCGACCGGACATGGTCTTGAACATCGCCAGGAAGTCCTCGGTCTGAACCTTGAGCAGGTCGGCCAGGGCCTGCCGCTTCACGACCTCATCGTCAGACAGGATAAAGCTCTGGATGATGTTCTTACGGTCGCCAAGGAACATATGCTCAGTACGGCACAGGCCGATGGCCTCGGCGCCAAACTCGAGGGCGAGCGCGGCATCCTCGGGGTTGTCGGCGTTGACGCGCACATGGTTGGCGTGGCCACAGGTCTCGTCCAGACGAATCTCGTCGGCCCAGGACAAGATGGTGTCCAGGTCGCCGGTGAGCTCGGCCGAAACCAGATCAACGGCGCCGTCGACGACGATACCCTGGGTGCCGTCGATGGAGATGACATCGCCCTCGTGCAGCACACGATCGCTGCCTTCGATGCGTACGACCTTCTCAGCCGCGTCAATGTGGAAGCGCTCGACGCCACAGACGCAGGGTGTGCCCATACCGCGAGCGATAACGGCGGCATGGCTCGTCTTGCCACCGTGGCTGGTCAGGATGCCCTCGGCGGCAACCATGCCCTTCAGGTCATCGGGGTTGGTCTCCCAGCGAACCAAAATGACCTTGTGACCCTCTTTGGCACGCGCGACGGCATCGTCGCTCGAGAACACGACCTCGCCCACGGCGGCACCAGGGCTGGCATTAAGGCCGGTAGCAAGTGCCTCGTACTTCTTAGAGGCGTCGAACTGCGGATGCAGGAGCTGGTCGAGTTGTGCTGGGTCGATGCGGCTGACGGCCTCCTCGCGGGTGATCAGGCCCTCCTCGACCATTTCGATGGCAATGCGCAAGGCGGCGGTGGCAGTGCGCTTGCCCACGCGGGTCTGGAGCATCCAGAGCTTGCCCTGCTCGATGGTGAACTCGATATCGCACATATCGCGGTAATGGTCCTCGAGCGTCAGGAACACGCGCTCGAGCTCCTCACCTGCAGACTCGAGGCCCGGGGTGGTCTTGAGGTCGGCGATGGGCTCGGTGTTGCGGATGCCGGCGACGACATCCTCGCCCTGGGCGTTAACCAAAAAGTCACCGTAGAACTCCTTAGTGCCATCGGCCGGGTTGCGCGTAAAGGCGACGCCGGTCGCAGAGGTCTCGCCCTTGTTGCCAAAGGCCATAGCCTGCACGTTGACGGCGGTGCCGAGCTCGTCAGAAATGCCATGCTGCTTGCGGTAGATGCAGGCGCGCTCGTTCATCCAGCTGCCAAAGACGGCCTGGATGGCAAGGCGCAGCTGGAGCTCCGGATTGTGCGGGAAGACGGGCTTGCCGTCGGCGACCTCGAGCTCGGGATACAGGGCGGCCTCGACGTTCTCGGAGAAGATGCCCTTAAAGGTCTCCACGAGCTCCTGCAGGTCCTCGGCCGAAAGCTCGGAATCGACGCGAGCGCCTGCGACCAGGCGTGCCTGGGTCAGCGCGTTCTCGAACAGGTCGGCATCGACACCCATAACGACGTTGGAGAACATCTGGATAAAGCGGCGGTAGCTATCCCAGGCAAAACGCGGGTTTTGCGTCTGGGCGATGAGACCCTGAACGGAGTCGTCGTTGAGGCCCAAGTTGAGGACCGTGTCCATCATGCCGGGCATGGAGAACGGAGCGCCCGAGCGAACCGACACGAGCAGCGGGTCGGAGGCGTCGCCGAGCTTCTTGCCGCAGCGGGCCTCGAGGTCGGCCTCGGCGGCAACGATCTCATCGAGTGCGCCTTCGGGCCAGACGTTGCCGGCGCCGGAGTACTCGACACAGGTCTGGCAGGTAATGGTAAAGCCACCGGGAACCGGCAGGCCGATGCGGCTCATCTCGGCAAGGTTTGCGCCCTTGCCGCCAAGCACGAAGTTCATGGACTTGTCGCCCTCAGTGACACAGGTGCCCTGGGCGTCGGTTCCAAAACGATAAACCCTCTTGCAATCGCTCACGATACTTCCCCTTCCATGCGCTCTCGCGCACGACCGTGGTGACGAATCGACCCGCCGGATGCGGGCCGTGAGGGAACTATACGGCGGACGTTGAGCGGGCTTGCGTAGAGGGCGAGGGGTTTGGTAAACGTGATAAATGCGGCGGTAAACGGTAGGTAAAGGTGGTTACCTTATGAAGATACCACTGCAAGAAAATTGCAGGTCAAATGCAAGTTCTTTGCTAAATCGCTTTAGCAATACTAGTCAATTTGAGACAGGGCAATTTTATCCACCTAGTCATCTGGGATGATTTTTCTGGGACGGGGATAAAAAAATCATTAGGTACACAATGATTTTTTAATCCCCGTCCCAGAAAAATCATCCCAGGAAGGACTACTGCTGTTGAACTCGGCGAGCGGCGCGGCGGGCACGGGCTTCTTGGATTTCCTCCAAGTGGCCAATGATCTCGGCAGCGCTCTCCTCGATCGCCTTGCCGTCGGTGCGCACCACAAAGCAGCCCAGGCGCTTCATAAGGGCGCGGGCCTCCTCAAGCTCACTGCGCACGCTCTCGGGCTCGGCATAGGAGCCGGCGACGGCACGGGCGTAGTCATCGCCCAAGCGGCTATCGCGAATCTCAGAAATAACGTCGACGGTCGAAATCAGACCAAACAACCGCATCGGGTCAATCTCGTAAATAGACTTCGGCGGCTCCATGCCATGCGCCAGTGGGACATTGGCGACCTTGTAGCCCTGATAGGCCAAATACATCGACAGCGGCGTCTTGGACGTGCGAGATACACCCAGCAGCACGATATCGGCCCCCGACAGGTCGTCGCAGCCGCGCCCGTCATCGTGCTCAACAAAATACTCCATGGCCTCGATACGATGGAAATAGCGGTCATCGGTCTTGTGAATCACACCCGCGACGCCCTTGGGCGGCACACCAATGAGCGACGACAGCACGGCGAGCGCTGGGCCGATCAGGTCAACCGAACGAATATGCAGTATGCCCAGGTAATCGAGCACGCGGGCGCGAAGCGCCGGATCGACAATGGTGTGGAACACGGCAATATCGCGATGGTCCGCATCAACGCGCGGGCCCACAAACGACTTGACCTGCTCCACCGAGTTCACCTTGGGCAGGCGCAACAAACGAAAAGCCCCTTCATCAAATTGCCCGGACGCCGCAAGCACCACCTCACAAGCGGTATCACCGAGCGAGTCGGAGATAACGATAACGGTGGGACGAGCGGTGACCGGGCAATCCATGCGGGGCTCCTTTTGCGCTTATGCGCAGGCTGGCTTACTTTTTGCGAGCAAGCTCACCGATGTTTGCGATGCCGGAGAAAACGGCCTCGAAGCGGTTGAGCAGCTTAAGGCGATTATCGCGAAGCTGCTCGTCCTTGTCCATGACCATAACCTCGTCGAAGAAGCGGTCGATGGGGGCACGCAGGGCGGCAAGGGCAGCAAATGCGGCCGGGTAATCCTCGGCAGCAAGGGCGGCATCGACAGCGTCCTGAGCAGCCTCGGAGGCGTCGGCGAGCGCGAGCTCGGCCTCGCCCATCAGGCTGCGGTCGTACTCCGCACCCAGCTCGGGCTTGGAGATGTGCGCAGCGCGGGCATAGGCGGTAGCCAGGTTGTCGAAGGTCTCGGCATCGTTCTTGCGGGCCTCGTCGAGCGCGGCACAGCGGGCGAAGAAGACGGACGGGGCGATGATGTGCACCGCGGAGACGGCGGCGACGGTATCGGCCGGAATCTTCTCGTCGCGGGCCATGCTCACCAGGCGGCCGTGGAAGAAGTCACGAACCTGCTGGGCGACCTCGGCGGCTTCGAACTCGATACCCTGCTCGCTATAGAGCTCAAGCGCGAAGTCGATGAGCGACGTGGGGTCAATCGGCAGGCGATCGCGCAGGATGTTGATGATGCCGATGGCGGCGCGACGCAGCGCGTACGGGTCGGAGGAGCCGGTCGGGGGCTCACCGATGGCAAAGATACCGGCGATGGTATCGAGCTTGTCGGCGCAGGCCACGATGCAGCCAGCGGTGCCCTCGGGCAGCTCGTCACCGGCAAAACGGGGACGATAGTGATCGCGAATAGCATGA
>CABUUD010000133.1 GCA_902494585.1 uncultured Collinsella sp.
CACGCTTACGTCCTCGGGCACGCGCAAGCCGCTATCGCGCAGCGCTGCAATGGCGCCATTTGCCATCTGGTCGTTTGCCGCATAGATCGCCGTCATGGTGCGATCGTGCTCGGCCAGGTACCTGCCGGCCTCGTAACCGCTGTTAGCAGACCAGTCACCCTCGAGCGGCTCTACCGGCTCGATGTGTTTACGCTCGAGAGCATCTTGCCAACCGGCGCGACGAAATTGCTCGTCGACCGAGAACGACGGGCCGCCGATAAAGCGAATCTGCTCGTGTCCCAGCTCAAACAGATGATCCATGAGCAGCAGCGAGCAACCGTAATGATCGGAGTCGACTGTGGTCACCCGCGGGTGCGCATACATGGTGACGATAACCGTGCCGATACCCGGCAGTGGATCAAACGTTTCAAAATCGGGAGCCATACGGCTCATGCCGATAATGATGCCGTCCACGGGCAGCGCGGCCATACGACGCGTTGCCTCGGCAAGCGAAAACTCCTCGGTCTTGGACATCTCGACCAGCGTGATGGCGCAATTATGCTCGCGAGCAGCGCTGGCGATGCCATCGATCATTGAGAGGTTACCAAACTTAGTGACATCGTTGACGCACAGGCCGACCGAATGGTAACGGCCGTCGCGCAGCGAGCGACCGGCATAACTCGGACGAAAGCCGAGCTCTTGCATAGCGGCTTGCACGCGCTGGCGCGTCTGCTCGTTGACGTTAGGCAAGCCGTTGGCGACGCGAGAAACCGTCTGCTGCGAAACGCCAGCAGCGCGGGCAACGTCGGCCATGGAAACCGGACGCGTACCTGTATCGTTGGAAGGGCGCCTTGCCACAGGATCACCTTCACCCTTGCGAGATCTGAATAGCGTGAATGCCGGCCCGGGCAGAAATACATCCCGCGCCGAGGCCCGCTATCGTCGGACGCATGTTAACGTACTCTACTTTTTCTATCTGCACCTCTTCTGCTTTATAAGTCCATACGGCAGCACCGTTCACGGCTGTATTTCTACCGATTACCAGATTCTCAAAAAGTGACAAGCGTTGTGTTATGAGTACGTTAACATAGCCCGTAACGTGCGTCGCCGCGAACGTCTGGTTTGTGGTGCTCAATATTGTTAACGTACTCATAATGACACGGACCAGTCTCTCCGGCGTCAAGGAAAGGACCCATATGACCGCCCCCGACGAAAAGATACTCGCCACCCTCACCAAGCTGTTTGAGGAGGAGTTTGGCCCCATCGACGAGCGCCAGGTGCTCTACGTGCACGCGCCCGGCCGTTCCGAGATCAGCGGCAACCACACCGACCACGAGGGTGGCCACGTTATCGCTGGCTCGCTCGATGTCGCTGTCGACGGTATCGCCGTGGCAACCGATTCCAACAAGGTCCGCGTCGCCGACGAGGGCTACCCCACGTTTGAGATTACCCTCGACACGCTGAATGTTCAGGAGTCCGAGAAGGGCACGTCCGCAAGCCTCGTGCGCGGTATGGCCTACGAGGTCGCAGCGCTTGGTGTTGAGCCCAAGGGTTTCGACTTCGCCTTTACCTGCTCCGTCCCCTCGGGCGGCGGTCTTTCGAGCTCCGCTGCTGTCGAGGCGGCATACGGCCGCGCTATGGAGACGCTTTGGGGCGCGCCCGCGATTGAGCCCGTCGCACTCGCCCAGATGAGCCAGCGCACCGAGAACAACTACTATGGCAAGCCTTGCGGTCTTATGGACCAGGCCGCTGTGTGCCTGGGCGGCCTTGCCTACATGGACTTTGAGGATCAAGCCCAGCCTAAGACCCAGAAGCTCGAGCTCAACTTTGAGGATCACGGCTACGCGCTCGTGCTCGTTAAGGTCGGCGCCGACCACGTGGCTGCCACCGACGACTACGCCGCCGTTCCGCGCGAGATGCAAGACATCGCCGCCGAGTTTGGCAAGACACGCCTGTGCGAGGTAAACGTGGCGGACTTTGACGCCAAGCTCCCCGAGCTGCGTGCCAAGCTGGGCGACCGCGCCTGCCTGCGCGCCGTTCACTACTGGTACGAGAACGGCCTAGTCGATAAGCGCTGGGCGGCCCTGAACGCCGGCGACATTGACCAGTTCCTGGTCCTGACGCGCGAGTCCGGCGCCAGCTCTGCCATGTACCTGCAGAATGTTGTTGCTAAGCTGGGCTCCGAGCAGCCTTCCATGTATGCCCTGGCGCTGGCCGAGCATGTGCTCGACGGTCGTGGCGCCGTCCGCATCCACGGCGGCGGTTTTGGTGGCACCATCCAGGCCTTTGTGCCGCTCGATCTGGTCGACACCTTTATCACCAAGATGAACAGCTGGCTGGGCGAGGGGTCTGCCCGCCACTACGCAATTTCTGACAAGGGGGCTTACGCGGCATGGCTGTAATGACTGATGTGCGCGAGGCCGCGCAAGGCCTCATCGAATATGCCATTCATCGATCGATGATCGGACAGGACGACCGCATCTGGGCATACAACACCATTCTGGAGTGCATCGGCGCCACGGGACCGGCACTCGACATGGCCTGGGCGCTCCAGGTCGAGAAACTCTCGCTCTTGCACCCCGATACCCTGCCCAACTTTGACCTTGAAGGCACGCTTGCCGCGCTTTCCGAGGCCGCCGTTGCCAACGGTGCTGCCGAGGATACGACATCGGGCCGCGACCGCATCGCCATGCGCATCATGGGCGTGCTCATGCCGAGGCCTTCGATTGTAAACGAGGAGTTCAACGGCCGCATGGGCGTCGACGAGCCCCGCGCCGCGACCGACTGGTTCTACGGTCTGTGCTGTGACGCCGGCTACGTGCGCCGCGCCGCCATCGCGCGCAATATCAAATGGAGCACCCCCACCAACTGGGGTGACCTGGAGATCACCATCAACCTGTCAAAGCCCGAAAAGGACCCGCGCGATATTGCCGCGGCCGGTGCCGCCAAAAACACAGGCGAGAAGTATCCCGCCTGTCAGCTCTGCATCGAAAACGAGGGCTACCCCGGACGCTCCGCCGCAGCCGACGGCGGCGCTCACCCCGCCCGCCAGAATCTGCGCGTTATCCCCATCCAGCTCGACGGCGAGCGCTGGGGTTTCCAGTACAGCCCGTACGCGTACTTTAACGAGCACTGCATTGCCATGAGCTCCGAGCATCGCCCGATGCACGTGGACCGCAAGGGCCTGACCTGCCTGCTCGACTTTGTCGACCTGTTCCCGCACTACTTTATTGGCTCCAACGCCGACCTGCCTATCGTGGGCGGCTCGATCTTGTCGCACGACCACTTCCAGGGCGGTGCGCACGAGTTCCCCATGATGCATGCCGCCGAGGTCTCGCAGTTTAGCGTGCCCGGCTTTGACCAGGTCACCGGTACCGTGCTGCAGTGGCCGCTCTCGGTGCTGCGCCTGCGCTCGCATAACCGCGCCCAGCTGCTCGACGCTGCCGAGAAGATTATCCTCGCCTGGCGCGAGTGGACCAATGAGTCTGTGGGCGTCATCGCGCACACGGCCGATGGCGTGGCGCACAACACCGTGACGCCCGTCATCCGCCGCGTCGACTCCCGCGGCAATGCCGGCGGCGAGATTTACGAGGCCTACCTGGCGCTTCGCTGCAACATCACGACCGACGAGCATCCGCTGGGCGTTTTCCACCCGCATGCTGAGTACCACCACATTAAGAAAGAGAACATCGGCTTGATTGAGGTCATGGGCCTGGCCATTCTGCCGCCGCGCCTGGTTCCCGAGCTTGGCGCTGTCCGTGAGCATCTGCTGGCAGCCAAGGTCGATGCCAGCTACGACCTTGCCGGTGCGCTCGAGGGCGATGATCTTTGCCGCAGCCACGCCGCATGGGCTGAGGACGTCTTTGCCCGCCGCGCCGACGAGCTTACGGCCGACAACGCCATCGATATCCTGCACGAGGAGGTCGGCGTGGTGTTTGGCCACGTGCTCGACAACGCCGGCGTCTTTAAGTGGGACGAAGCCGGCCGCGCCGCCCAGCAGCGCTTTATCGACTCGCTGTAACGATCCCTTGGGGACGGAGGAAAACGGATCATTTCGTCTTCAAAACAACGGCGCCCGCCGGCAACATCGCCGACGGGCGCCGTTTTATTAGCTAGTCGTTGGGGACGTTCTTAAATGACTAGTCGTTGGGGACGTTCTTGTTTGACTAGTCATTTAAGAACGTCCCCAACGACTACTTGCGACCAGGGCTACGTCGATGTTTTGGCAACGACAGCGAAAACCCGCCAGAGCGAGCAAGGTGCCTTGAAACAAGGCGGCATTGAC
>CABUUD010000134.1 GCA_902494585.1 uncultured Collinsella sp.
AGGAGCAAAAAGGACCCACAGAAGCCGAAGGTCTCGGAGAGGAAGGCGAAGACAAAGTCGGTGTGGAACTCGGGCAGAAAGCCGCCGGCCGACTGCGTCGCATGGCCCAAACCCTTACCAAAGAAGCCGCCCGAGCCAACGGCGATAAGCGACTGCTGCAGGTTGTAGGCATCGTCCGAATCGGCATTATCGGGGTCGATAAAGACCGTCAGGCGGTTCATCTGATACTGCTTGATGAGCACATCGTGGCCGAGCAACGAATCAAAGACCGAATCGAGCGCCAGGACGAGGGCCACCAGGCCCACGAGCAGGGCCAGGGTCGACAGCACCCATTCGCGGCGCGCACCGCTCATGCAGATGACGATGGCGCCCGAGACCAGCACGACCAGGCCCGAGCCCAGGTCGCCCATGGCGACGACGGCCAAAAACGGGATGGACAGCATGCCGCAGAGCTTGACGTAGTCGCGAACGGTATCGATGCGGCCGTTATACTGCGAGCCAAGCGTGGCAATAAAGAAGATGGTGATGAGCTTGGCAAGCTCGACCGGCTGGAACGTCAAGCCGATACCGGGAATCTTGATCCAGCCCGTCATGCCCAGACCGCCCGTATAGGACAGACCCGGAATCTTGGGCGAGAAGATCACGATCAGGTCGATGACGAGCAACGCCGT
The DNA here is from genome assembly GCA_902494585.1 of uncultured Collinsella sp. Taxonomy (GTDB): domain Bacteria; phylum Actinomycetota; class Coriobacteriia; order Coriobacteriales; family Coriobacteriaceae; genus Collinsella. The sequence goes on from CABUUD010000134.1 coordinate 672, forward strand.
CGAGAAATTGGAAATACCGCGCAGGTCGGTACGCCAGACCAGCACCGCCAGCAACGCCCCGATACCAATTCCCAGCAGATGGCGTGAGAACGAAGCATCGGCCTTAAACTGCGAAGCCGACCAGATAATGATGGCACCGTAGGCGACGAGCGCCACTGTGGCCACGAGCACACCGATATGCACCTTTTGGCGAAACGTGCCGCGCGAGGCCGAAAGTTGCTTGTTGACGCGGTCCAGGCTGCTGCGAGAGCCGGTCTTGGTTGAACGGAACAGATCCGCCGGAGAAAAATCCATCGCAACCTCCTATCGAACCGAAGAATCGCCCGAGGCCGAAGAGGTATCGGGCTCGTCATAAATCACGCCGAGCACGTCGCGCACGACATGCATCGCGGTATCCGAACCACCGCCGCCCTGCTCCAGGACAGTAGCGATGACATACTTGGGATCATCGGCCGGTGCATAGGCGCAGAACCACGCGTATTCGTCCTCGCCGCTTTTCTCGCCCGTGCCCGACTTGCCGTATACCTGCGGCGTCAGGGTGCCAAAGTGAGCCGCCAGGGACGTCGATGCCGTGTAAATCACGTCGTGCATGCCGTTGCGCACAAGAGCCAAATCCGAATCGCTGTTGATCTTGGCCTCCAGGCGCTTCTTCTTGCCCTTGCCGTTGTACTTATAGGCATCGCCGTCGCCATCGCGCGACACGGCAGACAAAAACACGTGAGGCACGTACTGTTTGCCGCCGTTGGCAAGACCCATATAGGCGCACGCCATCTGCAGGGGCGTCACCAGGATGTCGCCTTGGCCGATGGCAATGTTGGTCATATCGCCGGCATTCCACTTGCGGTCCTCGGCAGAGGCGTCGGTAAAGTACGACTCTTTCCACTCGGCATCGGGAATACGGCCCGCGCCCTCACTCGGCAGATCGATACCGCAGGTCTTGCCTAGGCCCCAGCGACGAAAGACCTCCTGCAGGCCCTCGGAATGTTGCTCGTCATAAAAGAAGGCCTTGCCCATGTCGTAGAAGACGGGGTCGCACGAGTTGGCGATACCCGACTGCAGCGTCATGGTGCCGTGGCCAGACGTCAGCCAGCAGCGCTTGCCCCAAGCCTTGCCCAGGCCCGTCCAATAGCCCGTGCAGTTGGTCGTCTGCCCCGACGTGTAGGTTCCAAACTCAAGACCGGCCAGTGCCGAGAGCGGCTTGATGGTCGAGGCCGACATGTACTGTCCGCTAATGGCGCGGTTGAGCAGCGGGTGCGAACCCTTGTCATCATTGAGCTCGGTCCACACGTCATTTGAGACGCCGCCGATAAAGACGGACGGATCGAACTTGGGCTCGCTCGCCATGCCCAGGATCTCGCCATTGTTGGGATCGAGGCACACCACAGCGCCGTTGCCGGCATTGCTGTAGCCAGTGGTCTTGGCAAGCTCGATGGCGCTCGCCAGCGCCGTCTCACAGGCCTGTTGGATCTTAAGATCGAGCGTGAGCTTAATGTCGGAGCCGGCCTTGGCGGGCACGGCGCCGGCCTGACCGGTCACATTGCCCGAGGCATCGACCTTGACGGTCTGCTCGCCACGAATACCCTGCAGCAGGTTTTCGTAGTAGCTCTCAACACCCGCCTGGCCCACGATATCGCCCGACTGGTACGTAATCCGGCCAGCAGAAGCATCATCATCACCAGAGGTTTTCTTATTCTGGGCCTCGAGCTGCTCGGAGGTAATGGTGCCGGTATAGCCCAAGATATGGCATGCCGTCTCGCCATATGGATACTGGCGCTCGGTACGCTCGGCAATCTTGACGCCCGGGAACTCGCCGGCATGCTCCTGAATATAGGCAACCGTGGAGCGACGGACGTCCGTCGCGATGGTATGCAGGCTCTGAGCGCCCTCGGAATTGTCCTGAATATTGCGCAGCACCGCCACGTAGGGCATACCGAGCACGTTGGCAAGATGGCGAACCAGAACCTCATCCTCGGCAAGGTCGCGGTAGGCCACGACAGCAAGTGAGGGACGGTTCTGGACAAGTGCCACGCCATTGCGGTCGAGGATGCGGCCGCGCACAGCGGGTGTGGTAACGGTGCGCGTCTGATTGCTCTTGGCCTGCTTTTCGTAATAGTCCGACGAGACCATCTGCATGCCCCACAGCTTGACGGCAAGCGCCGCGAACATCGCGCCCACACCCGTGGTGAGGATGGAGAAGCGGCCCTTAAAGGCGGTCGCCGCGGTATTGCCCTCGCCCTCGGTGGCGCGCGGGGCCGTTCCATGCTGCGTATCGTAGGTAAAACGAGAATCGCCGCGACGCATGATCACCAGTGCGACCACGATGGCCACAACCAGCACGATACCGGCGATAATAACCGTCAACTGGGAAGACATCTACGAGCCTCCCCTATTTGAGCTTACGGGTCTTGGGCTTAAAGCGCATGCCCGTCTGGCGTCCGCCACGTGCGGAGAATCCATAACCGGACTGCGGCACGACGCCGGACATCAAAAACGGAATGGCAACCAGACCCGTCAGGATCGAAGACGGCAGCGCATGGCCGAAGATCGCCACGACAAAGCTCGTCTCCAAACCCATAAACAGCAAGATGATGCTGTAGATCACATTAATGACGAACGCGAAGGCGCCCACAGTGATGCCGCGCGCACTCGGGGTACCGCCCGTCTGACCGGCAGCGCTATGCACCAGGGCAAAAGAACCCACGGTCAGCAGGAGCGACATAACGCCCACCGGCACGGCAGCGGAAAGGTCATAGAACAAGCCGCTGCAAAAACCGCACACGACGGCACGGGTCGGGTCGCCCGAGAACACGCTTAGGCACACCAGGATAATCATAAAGTTGACGCGACCGCCCGCAATGGAAATCTGCGGTGCCAGGCCTGCCTGCAGCAGCACGCACACGATGGCAGCGATTACAAACGTGCGGGAGCTCATCCCCTGCTCGTGTAGATCCATGGACATGCCCCCTATTCGTTCGAGCCAGAATCGGTCGTATCGGACGTGTCGGAACTGTCATCCGAACTCTCGTCCTTCGTCTTGGTCGCAGCATCGCGCGACGTTCCCTGCGGCGTGCTGTTGGCCGTGTTCAAGTCCTCATCCGACGCCGACTGTTCGTCGGTCAGCGAGGTGATGACCAGCACTTCCTCGTTGTTCTCGGCCGTTGTCTGAGCGCGCACCACAATGGTGTAGTACACGTCGTTGGACGATTTCTCAACCGACGAGACGGTGCCGAGCGGTAGACCCTTGGGGAACACACCACCGATGCCCGAGGTCACGATGATGTCGCCAACCTTAACATCGGAGTCGACGCTCACGTACTCAAGACGCAGCGGGCCGTCAGCCAGACCCTGCAGCATGCCCTGGGCGCGCGTATCCTGCACCATGGCGGACACGCCCGAGTTCTCATCGCCAATCAGGCGCACGGTGGACGTCTTGGCCGA
>CABUUD010000135.1 GCA_902494585.1 uncultured Collinsella sp.
CGAGCGATTTCTCACAGTCGGCCTCGATGTTCGAGCAGATGCTGACCGCCGGCAAAGTTCAGAACGAGTCGAAGGAGTAGACGCGCGTGAAATATACCGTTGTTTGCGTTGGCAAGCTCAAAGAGCGCTTTTGGAAGGACGCGTGTGCCGAATACACCAAACGCCTAGGCGCCTATGCCAAGGTAGATATGCGTGAGGTTGCCGATATCGATCCGGCCAAGGCGGGCGGTGTGGATGCCGCGCGCAACAAAGAAGGCGCGGCGATTCTTGCTGCCCTGCCACCGCGGGCACATGTGATTCTGCTGGCTATCGAGGGCAAGGAGCGTTCGAGCGAGGAGCTCTCGACCCGTCTCGATGACCTCATGCTGCGAGGCAACAGCGACATCGCTTTTGTAATCGGCGGATCGGACGGCGTGAGCGATGCCGTGCGTGCCCGCGCCGACGAGATGCTCAGCTTTGGACGTATTACCTTGCCGCACAACCTGGCGCGCGTGGTGCTGCTGGAGCAGATCTACCGCGCCTGCAAGATTAGCCGTGGCGAGCCGTATCACAAGTAAGTCGGTAATACGAAACAATGGCGTGGGACAATGACTTTCGTTTTGAGGAATGCATCTGAGAGGACTGTGTGATATGAAGATCGGATTTGTCGGTTTTGGCAATATGGCGAGCGCTATGGCCGATGGCTGGATTGCCGCCGGCGTGGCCGCGGGCGACATGTGCGCCTGCGCAGGCCGCTACGATGCTCTGGTTGAGCGTTGCGAGGCGCGGGGCATGGCTGCCTGCCACGATGCGGCGGAGGTTGTTGCCGCGTCCGATATCGTGGTTGCGGCGGTCAAGCCGTACATGATTGAGAAGGTCTTCGCTCCACTCAAGGATGCGCTTGCCGACAAGGTCGTCCTTTCGGTCGCCTGGACCTGGGATAGTGCCAAGTGGGAACAGGTCCTGCCAGGTGTCGCTCATATCTCGACGGTGCCCAACACGCCGGTTTCGGTGGGCGAGGGCGTTATCGCCTGCGAGAAGGCTTCCACGCTTAGCGGTGAGCAGCGTGCCACGGTGCTCGGTCTGCTCGGAAAGCTTGGCACAGTGGTCGAGCTCGATTCGAGTCTGCTGTTTGTGGGCGGTACCGTGGGCGGTTGCGCCCCGGCGTTTGTCGCCATGGCGATCGAGGCTCTGGGCGATGCGGCCGTCAAACACGGTATTCCGCGCACCGATGCCTATCGCATTGTGAGCCAGATGGTGCTGGGTACGGCAAAGTTGCAGCTTGCAACCGGTCAGCATCCCGCAGCGATGAAGGATGCCGTGTGCTCGCCCGGCGGTGCTACCATCAAGGGCGTCGTCGCGCTCGAGGACGCCGGCATGCGCAGCGCCCTAGTCAAGGCCATCGACGCCACCCTTCAGTAAAACCTGTCATTTGGGGACAGATTTATTTTGGCAGGTTTTTCCTGCGGTTTTGTACCTTGAGCAAAAAGCGCCCCGCAACTGGCTCAATTCCAGTTGCGGGGCGCTTGCGTTTGCCCAGATAAAACCGACCAAAATAAACCTGTCCTTTTTTGGCAGGTTAGTCCCAGAAGCTGTCTTCTTCGTCCTCGGACTTGGGGCCGCGGTCGACATACATCTTATGGGTGCGCTTCTCCATTACAAAGGCAAGAATCGCAAATAGCAGGATGCCGCCGGCGAAAAGGATGGCAAAACCGGTGCGGGTGCCAAACAAAAAGGAAAAAACTGCGTCCATTGGGTGCCTTCTTGCGTAGTTGAGTTGGGTCGTAAACGCTCATAAGTATATACTTGCCCATACATGTACAAGGTTGCAACCTAAATGGAATGTATATCGCCGGAGGATCTTATGCTTGATATCAAGTTTGTTCGCGAGAACCCCGATGCCATCGATACCGCCATGGCAAATCGCCAGACGTCTTGGGATCGCGAGAAGTTCTTTGAACTCGACGACGAGCGCCGTGCCGTCATCACCGAGGTCGAGGAGCTCCAGGCTACGCGTAACGCCGAGTCCAAGAAGATTGGCGCCCTGATGAAGGAGGGCAAGAAGGACGAGGCCGAGGCCGCCAAGGAGGCCGTGCGCGCCGTCAACGAGAAGATCGACGGTCTGGCCGAGCGCCGTACCGCTCTTGAGCAGGAGCAGTACGACTTCATGTCTCACCTGCCCAACATTCCGTGCGAGGCTACTCCGTACGGTAAGGACGAGGACGAGAACATCGAGCGTCGCCGCTGGGGCACCCCGCGCGAGTTCGACTTCGACTTTAAGCCGCACTGGGATCTGGGCACCGATCTGGACATCCTCGACTTCGAGCGCGGCAACAAGCTCTCCGGCAGCCGCTTCACCGTTCTCGGTGGCGCCGGCGCCCGCCTTGAGCGCGCCCTTATCAACTTCTTCCTGGACACGCACACGAGCCGTGGCTTCAAGGAGTGGTGGCCGCCCATCGTCGTCAAGCGTCAGACCATGTTCGGTACGGGCCAGCTGCCCAAGTTTGAGGACGACGCCTATCACGTCTCGGGCGACAACTTCCTGATCCCTACCGCCGAGGTCGTACTGACTAACCTGCATGCCGGTGAGGTTCTGGACGCCGACACTCTGCCTCGCCGCTACACTGCCTTCACCCCCTGCTTCCGCGAGGAGGCCGGTTCCGCCGGTCGCGACACCCGCGGCATCATTCGCCAGCACGAGTTCGACAAAGTTGAGATGGTCAAGTTTGCCAAGCCGGAGGAGTCCGACGAGGAGCTCGAGAGCATGACCGCCGAGGCTGAGTACCTGCTGCAGCAGCTGGGCCTGCCGTATCGCGTGATTAGCCTGTGCACCGGCGACCTGGGCTTCTCTGCCCGTCAGACCTACGACATCGAGGTTTGGCTGCCGAGCTACAACGCCTACAAGGAGATCAGCTCCTGCTCCAATTGCGGCGACTTCCAGGCCCGTCGCGCCAACATCAAGTATCGCGACCCCGAGAACTTCAAGGGTTCGCGCTACCTGCACACCCTTAACGGTTCCGGCCTGCCGGCTGGTCGTACCATGGCTGCCATTCTGGAGAACTACCAGAACGCCGACGGCACCATCACGATCCCCGAGGTTCTGCGTCCCTACATGGGCGGCCTCGAGAAGATCGAGCCGGTCGCGTAAGCTAGCTGCATAGGCGATTTGCGAGGGCGCTCCTTTTAGGGGCGCCCTTTTTGTGTGCGGCTATACCATGCCGTGCGGACAGCTCGATAGAAAACACACGAACAAACGTTCTATATACATGCATTTACCTGCTATGCTTTTGCTAACTAAGAGCAAGAGAAAGGGGATGTGATGGAGCTGTTCGACGAGCGGGTCGTGTTGTTCCAGAGCGATGAGGGCGGGGAGCACCTGCTGGTAACGTGCGAGCCGTCGGGTATGGGTGGCTTGGTGGTTCGGCAGACGAGTGAGGGACCGTTGACGCAATGGTGCTATGAGGAGTCGCCGCATGTGGTCGAGACGTTTGTGGCGCATGAGGCGCTTGTTGTCCTTGAGCACTTCTATGGCGTTGGAACTTCTAATCAGGTGGCCCGAATGCTGAGCATTTCGTTTGCCGACTACGACTGTGCCCAACGGGTGCGGTCGCTTCTGGGGGAGCTCGGCGTCGGGTTCGATGTGATCGAAAGGCCAATCGATCGCACGAAAAGCGCTGATGCTCGTGGTGCAGCGTGACAAATTGCGGCCCGCGCGAAAAAAGTTTGAGATTTTGCTTGACTCTAATGAACTAAAGTGGTTTTATATGTCTTGCGCTGCGGCGTTACCTCAGCTGGATAGAGGGTCTGACTACGAATCAGAACGTCATAGGTTCGAATCCTATACGCCGCACCAATCGAACTTAAAGCCTCCGGAAACGGGGGCTTTTCTTTTAGGCGGACGCCGCATGGATTCGAACCTCGGTCGAGGCGCGAACAGCTTAATTACCGCTCCGTAAAAATTTTCCAAATTGTTGCTTGACCCATCGAGGGCTCACGTGCATAATAATCCGTGCGTTGCGGCGTTACCTCAGCTGGATAGAGGGTCTGACTACGAATCAGAACGTCATAGGTTCGAATCCTATACGCCGCACCAA
>CABUUD010000136.1 GCA_902494585.1 uncultured Collinsella sp.
AAGCCCGCATCGTGCATTGCCTCGTCCGAAGCCGCCATCGCAAACTGAACGCAGGGGTCCAGATGCTTGGCGTCACGCTTGCCAAAGTACTCGTTGCCGTCAAAGCCCTTGACCTCGGCCGCCACCTTGACGGCAAACGCATCGGTATCGAAGTGCGTAATCGGGCCGATGCCGCACGCGCCAGCACACATTGCCGCCCAGGTGGCAAGCGCGGTGTTGCCGAGCGGCGATACGGCACCGATGCCGGTGATTGCAACTCTCTGTTCCATCATGGTCTCCTCATCCAAGCCGTTCTCCGGCCCTAATTTCTACATCGCCATTCCGCCGTCAACGCGTACAACCTCGCCCGTAATGTAGGCAGCCGCATCGCTCGCCAAAAAGCGCACCACGCCGGCCACTTCCTCGGGGCGCGCCATGCGCTTAAGGGGAATCTGCTCCTCGGTTGCCGCACGCACCTTTTCCGAAAGCTTTGCCGTCATATCTGTCTCGACAAACCCAGGGGCGACCGCGTTCACTCGTACACCGCGGGGCGCAAGCTCGCGCGCCACCGCCTTGGTCAGGCCGATCACGCCCGCCTTGGAGGCAGCGTAGTTGGCCTGCCCGGCATTGCCCATCAGGCCCACAACCGAGCTCATGTTGACGACGCAGCCGCCGCGCTGGCGCATAAAGGTCTTGGTGAGCGCGCGCGTCGTATTGAACGTGCCCTTGAGATTGACATCGAGCACGCGGTCGAAGGCATCGTCGCCCATACGCATGAGCAGGCCGTCGCGCGTGATGCCGGCGTTGTTGACGAGCGCCCAAATCGAACCAAAGTCATTGAGCACGACCTCGATGCAGGCATTGACGGCAGCGGGGTCGGCCACGTCGCATTGATATGCGCGCGCCGTGGCGCCAACCGCCTCGCAGGCTTCGCATGTCTTGCGCGCCGCATCGACGCTACCGGCATAGATGACGGCGATATCAAAGCCGTCCTCCGCCAAACCGGTTGCACAGGCGCGGCCAATGCCTCGCGAACCGCCCGTGACCAGTGCCACGCGACGTGAGTCGTTGCGCTCGAGCGCGCCGTTGTTCAAGTTGCCCATGTCATTCCTTTCGGGTTACAGCCCTGTGGACTATGCGAGCTCGTCGGCAATAGCTGCGACCTGCTCGGCCGTCTCGCACGAATACACGCGAACGTCGCTCAGCGTACGCTTGACCAGGCCCGACAGCGTTTTGCCAGGTCCGACCTCAATAAACGTATCGATGCCCTGATCTTGCAGAGTATGCAGCGTGTCGACCCAGCGCACGGCATGGCTCACCTGATTGGCCAAGACGTCCGATGCCGCTCGCGGGTCCGCCGGATAGGGCGCCGCCGTCACGTTTGCCATGACCGGAATCAGCAGCGGAGACGGCGCGTGGCCGGCTTGGATATACGTCGCCAGCCCCTCAGTCGCCTCTGCCATATAGGGGCTATGGAATGCACCCGACACCGCGACTTTCATAGCGCGGCCGCCGGCCTCTTTTACTAGGACGTCGAGCTCCTGCAGCGCCTCGGGCGGTCCGGCAACAACCGTCTGCTGCGGACTGTTGTAGTTGACCGGCCAGCAGTCCTCGCCGGCCTGCGCAGTCAGGTTCTCGACTTGCGCAGCATCAAGTTTGATGACGGCGCGCATGCCGCCGGGGTGACGCTCGGCCGCCGTGGCCATCAATGCCGCGCGCTCACACACGAGCTCAAAACCCGCTCGCGTATCGAATGCCCCCGCAAAGGTGAGTGCAGCGACCTCGCCCAGCGAGAATCCCGCACAGGCGGCAGGCACCACGCCGCGCTCGCGCAGGGCGACGGCGACAGCCAAGTCGTGCACGAACACGCAAGGCTGCGTGTTCTCGGTCTGCGAGAGCTCCTCCTTGGAGGCGCTCCGGCACTGCTCGCTCGTCCCCGGGCGCACCTCATCGGCAATGGCGAACACCTCGGCGGCCGCCGGCGATGCTTCGATGAGGTCGACGCCCATCGCGGGGTGCTGGGCACCCTGGCCGGCAAACAAAAACGCTACGCCACCCATGCGCACGCACCCTTCAGGACGTGCTCGGCGCCATCGACCAGGTCGTCAACGATTTCGCGTGCGCTCTGGCGCTCGTTGACCATGCCGGCAATCTGTCCACACAAAAACGAACCCTCTTCGTAGTTGCCGTCCTTGGCGGCCTTACGCAGCGCACCGGTTCCCAAAGCACCGAGCTCCTCGGCACTCGCACCGGAACCCTCGCTCTTGGCATAGGCGTTGGTGAAGGGGCTCTTGAGGGCGCGCACTGGATGTCCCGTCGAGCGACCGGTCGCACGCGTCGAAGTGTCGTTGGCCTTCAGGACCATCTCCTTGTACTGCTCCGAGACGGTGCACTCGTCTGCGACCAGAAAGCGCGTACCCACTTGCACGCCGGCGGCGCCCAGCATAAAGGCGGCCGCCACGCCGCGGCCATCAGCGATACCGCCAGCCGCAACCACGGGAATATCGACCGCATCGACAACCTGCGGCACCAGTGCCATCGTCGAGGTCTCGCCAATATGGCCGCCCGATTCGGTGCCCTCGGCAACAACCGCCGTGGCTCCACGACGCGCCACGAGGCGCGCCAGCGCCACCGAGGCAACGACCGGGATGACCTTGATGCCCGCCTCGTTCCACGCCTTCATGTACTTGGCGGGATTGCCGGCGCCCGTCACGACGACCGGCACTCGCTCGTCAATCACGACCTGCGCGACCTCGTCGGCAAACGGGCTCATGAGCATGACGTTGACGCCAAAGGGTTTATCCGTCCTGGCGCGCAGCTCGTGAATCTGGTCGCGCAGCCAGTTGGCGTCGGCGTTCATGGCCGCGATAATCCCTAAGCCACCCGCCTCGGACACTGCGGACGCCAGCGAGGCGTCGGCAATCCAGGCCATACCGCCCTGGAACACGGGCTTTTCGATGCCGAGCAGATCGCAGAGAGGAGTCTTGAGCATCTCTACTTCTCCAATGCCGCCTCGACCGTATCGGCGAACTCGCCGACCGTCTTGGGGTTCTCCTCGGTATCGAGCTGAATGCCAAACTCGTCCTCGACGGCGACGAGGATCTCGACGGTACCCAGACTGTCGAGACCAATCTCCTCGAGCGTGGACTCGGGCTTCATCTCGACATCGTCAAGACCGGCGGTCTCGCGGATAACGTCGCAAACGCGCTCGAAGGTCTTCTGATCTGCCATGGTAGTTCTCCTTTGTTTGTGCCCTAGGGGCGTTTTTTCCTATGTGCAACTACTTCCAACGAAGCAGATAGCCACCTATATCCAGACCGGCGCCAAATCCAACCAAGGCGATGGTGTCGCCCGTGTGAAGTGCACCGGCGTTTGCCAGCCGGTCGAGGGCAAGCGGAATGCATGCGCTCGAAATGTTGCCGGTCTCGCGCAACGTGCGAACCACGCGCTCGTCTGGCACGCCGAGGCGCTTGACAGCCTGGCTCAGGATTCTTTCGTTAGCCTGATGGAATACAAAATGATCGATATCTTCGACCGAAATGCCCGCATCGCTCGCAAGCTTATGGACCGTGTCGCAGATGGCGTTGACGCCGAACTTGAACACACGGCGGCCATTCATGGACAGCACGCTCGCGCTATCTGCGGAAGCCTTAAACGGCGAGGTGCCGACCAGACCGGGAACGCGCAACGTCTCGACGTCGGGCGCCGTCGAAAGCTCAACGGCAAGGGGACTGTCTCCCCCAGTCTCAATCACTGCGGCGCCTGCCCCATCGCCAAAGAGCACGCAGGTGGCACGGTCGGTCCAGTCGAGCGCGCGCGTCATCTGCTCGGCAGCAACGACAAGCACGCGCTCGGCGCGACCGCGGGCGATATAGCCCTCAGCGACATCGAGCGCAAATACGAAGCCGGCACAAGCCGCCGAGACATCGAAGGCAGGGCACGTCGCGCCTAGTCGCTCAGCAACGGCACACGCCTCAGCGGGAACAAGGTGGTCACCCGTCGTCGTCGAGCAGACGATCAGATCCAGCTGGCTCGCGTCGATTCCGGACACCTGGAGTGCCCGC
>CABUUD010000137.1 GCA_902494585.1 uncultured Collinsella sp.
AAAGGAAAGCACTTAATGTGCTTTCCGTCTTGCGCAGGACTGTAGAGCAGCAAACTTAACCGCCCCGCCCGGCAGGCAAGCGGCCAGGAACGACATCCGTCCAATAATTCGTGCGAAACACAATGAAAAACAGTTTGATGTGAGTTAATATAAACAACGTCGTGAATATGGCTCCTGTCGCATGGCTGACAGGGGTTAAACACAAAAAGGAGTCAATTATGGTTTCTGAGAAGGCTACCCTCGTTAATCCTCAGGGTCTTCACATGCGTCCGGCTGGCCTCTTCGCCTCCACCATGGGCAAGTACGCCTGCGACGTGACGGTCGTCACCCCCGAGAAGGAGGTCAACGGCAAGTCCCCGATGGCCCTCATGGCTGCTGGTATCCCCTGCGGCACCGAGGTCGAGGTCAAGTGCGACGGCGCTGACGAGGCCGAGGCTCTGGCTGCTGCCATCGAGCTCATCAAGAGCGGTCTTGGCGAGTAGAACTCAAACGGGTCGCATGTTGAACAACTAAGTTCATATTTGGGGGCGCAGTGACCTGTTTTAAGGTAACTGCGCTCTTTTGTCATGGATATGGCAAAACGCTTTATCACATGACACGGAGAGAGGAATGGGAATGTATCAGGGAGTCAACGCTTCCGAGGGCATCGGTATCGGCACCGTTATGGTCGCCGTCGATCCCGACTTGACGTTTGAGCCGCACCAGGTTGCTGATTCGGCAGCAGAGAAGGAGCGCTATCAGTCCGCTCTTTCGGTCTTCTGCGAGAAGACCCAGGCTCAGGCCGACCACATGAAGGAGACGGTGGGCGAGGCCGAGGCCGAGATCATGAGCGGACACATCGTCCTGGCTCAGGACCCGGGCATGACCGACGCCATCAACGCCGCCATTGACGGCGGCACCTGCGCCGAGCAGGCGCTCATGGACACTTCGACCATGTTCGAGAACATGTTCCTGTCCATGGACGACGAGATGTTCCGTCTGCGCGCGGCCGATATCGCCGACATCCGCACCGGTATTCTGGCCGAGCTGCTGGGCAAGGAGGTCGTCGACCTTTCCGTCCTGCCCGAGGACACCGTCGTTGTCGTGCACGACCTTACGCCGTCCATGACCGCCACGATCGATAAGGCCCACGTTGCCGGTATCGTCACCGAGACCGGTGGCCGTACGTCGCACTCCGCGATAATCGCGCGCGCCCTCGAGATCCCGGCTGTCCTTTCGGTTTCCAACAGCTGCACCGCACTGCGCAACGGCATGACCGTTGTCGTCGACGGTGGCAAGGGCATCGTCGAGGCCGATCCCGACGAGGAGACGCTCGCCGCCTACACCGCCAAGGCCGAGGCCTTCGCTGCCGAGAAGGCAGCCCTCGAGGCCTTCCGCGGCAAGCCTTCTGTGACTGCCGATGGCATCAAGAAGATCATCGCCTGCAACATCGGTAACCCCGATGACGTGCCCAACGCGCTCGATCACGACGCCGAGGCTATCGGTCTGTTCCGCTCCGAGTTCCTGTTCATGGACTCTGCTGAGCTTCCTTCCGAGGAGGAGCAGTTCAACGCCTACCGCAAGGTCGCCAGCGCGCTCAAGGGCGCTCCGGTCATCATTCGTACGCTTGATGTGGGCGGCGACAAGGAGATCCCGTACCTGCACATGGTCAAGGAAGACAACCCCTTCATGGGCTTCCGCGCCGTGCGTTACTGCCTGGCCAATCCCGACCAGTACAAGGTCCAGCTCCGCGCCCTGCTGCGCGCCAGCGCCTTCGGTGACGTCAAGATCATGATCCCGCTCGTCACCTGCGTCGAGGAGGTCGTGGCTGTCAAGGAGCTCGTCGAGCAGTGCAAGGCCGAGCTGACCGAAGAGGGTCGCAAGTTCAACGAGAACATCGAGGTCGGCATCATGGTCGAGACGCCGGCCGCTTCGCTGCTCGCTGACCGTCTTGCCGAGGTCGCCGACTTCTTCTCCATCGGCACCAACGACCTGATCGGCTACACCATGTGCGCCGACCGTGGCAACGACACCATCTCCAACCTGTACCAGGTGTACTATCCCGCCGTGCTCCGCTCGCTCAAGAACATCATCGAGAGCGGCGTGAAGGCCGGCATCATGGTCGGTATGTGCGGCGAGGCCGCTGCCGATCCGCTGCTTGAGCCGCTGCTGATCAGCTGGGGCCTGGAGGAGTTCTCGATGAGCGCTCCGTCGATCCTGCGCGCTCGCAAGACCATCAGCCAGTGGACCAAGGCCGAGTGCGACGAGCTCGCCGAGAAGGCGCTCGCCTGCAACACCGCCGCCGAGGTCAAGGCACTGCTCGAGTCCGCAGCTCGCTAATTTGGTATCAGAGGTAACCGCGTGGTTGGAATGGGCCGGCCACGCGGCCCTCACATATACAGGGGGTACTGTAAATGTTCTACACGCTAACCGCTAACCCGGCTGTCGACATGACGGTTTCGAGCTCTCCGCTCGAGCCCGACGAGAACGTCCGCACCGGCTCGGCCAGCTACACGGCTAACGGCAAGGGCCTCGACGTGTCCTTCGCCTTTAAGAAGATGGGCGTTGACACCGTCGCACTCGGCTTCTTCGCTGGCTTCACGGGCAAGTTTATCGTCGAGGAGGTCATGAACCTGGGCTGCCTGTGCCGCCCGGTCTGGACCGACGGTATCACGCGCATCAACACCTACGTCAACGATGGCCAGCACGAGTACGGCATCCTGAACCCCGGCGCTCCTATTACGCCGCAGCACCAGGAGGAGCTCTACAACATCCTGGACACCGCGGGCGATCTCGAGTGCCTGATCGTTTCCGGCTCCGTGCCTCCCAAAGCTACGCCCGACTTCCTGGCTCAGGTCATGGAGCACGCTCAGGCTCGTGGCGCCGACGTCGTCCTGGACCTGTCCTCCGACAAGCTCAAGGAGCTCGCTCACAAGAAGCCGCTGCTCATCAAGCCGAACCATCACGAGATGAAGGCCATCTTCGGCGTGCCGGTCGACACCGACGACGAGGTCCGCGTTGCCATGAAGATGGCTCACGACGCTGGCGTTCAGAACGTGCTGCTCACCCGTGGTAGCCGCGGCGACGCTTACTTCTCCAACGGCGAGGATATTTGGTACGCCAAGCGTGAGTTCAACATCAAGCTGGTTTCTTCTGTCTGCGCCGGCGACTGCACCCTCGCTGCGTTCCTGCACAAGTGGTACAGGGATCGCGACAACGTCGAGGAGGCCATGAAGCTCGCTATGGCCACCGGCGCCAACGTTGCCGAGTCCGTCGGCATCGGCGACTTCGGTCACGTCGACGAGTACAGCAAGCGCGTTGCTGTCCGCAAGCTCGATCGTCAGTAATCGAAACGCGACATATTCGTGCGCATGCGGCGCCCCGGTTTCGGCTGGGGCGCCTTTTTTGTTCCGTTATTGGAGAGAGATGCTCTGCCGTACTTCATCGCTTCCACACCGTTCACCGAGTTGTCCTAGCCTTTTACCGTTGGGTGGAATATACTTTCATTAACACGTTACTTCGTGAAAGGAACATTCATGATTTACACGCTCACTGCAAATCCCGCCATTGACTACAACATCGCCTGCGACGGCCTTGCTGCCAACACCGTCACGCGTACCCGTAACGCCGTCTACACGCCCAACGGCAAGGGTCTCAACGTCTCGTTCACCCTCGATCACTACGGTGTCGACACCACGATCCTGGGCTTTTTTGCCGGTTTCTCGGGCGAGTTTATCGTCAAGGGCGCCGAGGCCCTGGGCGTGCCCGTCAAGCCCGTGTGGACCGACGGCATCACGCGCGTTAACGTCTTCCTCAACGCCGGCCCCGATACCGAGTACAACATGGTAAACGCAGGCGCCGCCATCAATGCTGCCAACGAGCAGGAGATGTTTGAGCTCATCGATTCGCTCGACGACATGACCTGCCTGGTCATTAGTGGCTCGCTGCCCCCCAACACCTCCGAGGGTTTCCTGGCCGAGGTTCTGCGCCGTGTTAAGGCAAAGGGTGCCGAGTTCGTGCTCGATATCTCGAGCCATCAGCTAGCCGA
>CABUUD010000138.1 GCA_902494585.1 uncultured Collinsella sp.
CCTGGGTATAGAAGCCCTCGCCCGAGGTACCGCTGTAGCCGTTGTTCTGATAGCCATCATCGTAGCCGTCATCGTAGCCGTAGTCGTCATCCTGGTCATAGCTCTGGTCGTAACCCTGCTGGCCGCCCAGGTGCATCTTATTTTTAATCTCGTCAAGGAAGCCCATGGTTGTGTCCTCTCACGGTTTAGTGCAGGCGCTCTGTAAACCAGTGCGCACTTCAGAGCCCTATTTTACTGCAAACTCCGGGCTAAATACTACCCTGCCCAGGCGAACGAGCGTAGAGCCCTCCTCAAGGGCAGGCTCAAAGTCCTCGCTCATGCCGCAAGAAAGCTCGGGCAGCCTCAGATCGGGATGCGCCGCCTCCAACTCATCCCTCAGCTCTCGCAGCCCGGCAAAGGTGCGACGCGCCACATCCTTGTTCCCCCGAGGGGCCATAGTCATAAGGCCCTGCACACAAATTCCCTCAAGTTCCGCAAGCTCGCCGGCAGCGCCACGAATCTCATCGGGCGAAAAACCGCCCTTGGACTCCTCGCCGCTTACGTTAACCTCGATCAGCACCTGCTGGGGGGCGGCGAGCTCGCCAGCTTCGATCTTGCGAATGGCACGGCTCGAGATCGCCTGCGCCAAATGAAGCGACCCCACCGAATGAATCAGCTCGGCCGAGCCCAACACCGCGTTGATCTTGTTGGTCTGAAGGTTGCCAATCATGTCGAAGCGCACCTCGGGCAGCTCCGGATGATCCGCCAGACCTGCAAGTTTGCGGACGAGCTCTTGCGGGCGGTTCTCGGCAAAATGGCGATATCCCACCTGGATGGCCGCGATGGTCTCATCGACGCCGACGGTCTTGGACACGGCAATCAAACGCGCGGCATCACGGGGCCTCCCGGCGCGATCGAGCGCGGCATAGAAACGCTCGAGTATCTGCTCGCGGCGAGCGCGCATTACATTCAAATAGTTATCCATTGCCAATCGCCTCCGCTAACAGCACAACAAGTAGTCCCATGCTAACGCAAGAGCGCAGCCCCGCATCCGCAAGGCCGCGCTCCCTTAGGTATTTACAATCTCTCAACGAACGGGGTACCCTACTCCTCGTCGTCCTCGGCATCATCCTCGTCCTCAAGATGATCCAACAGGTAGCGAAGACCCTCGCTCACCTCGTTAGCGGGCACCTTGGCAACAAAGCGTGCATCCACGGCGGGCCTCATAATGACGCCCTCGCCCGAAGGCACGCGCATGCTCTCGAGCTCGTCCTCATCCGTACAGGCGATATCGCCGGCAGTCATACGCTGTCCGGTCAAAAGGAAGGTCAGACGGCAGGCGGCATCGATGGAAATCGAGGCAATGCGATCGAGGTAGCGCGAAACCATGATGGCACGGCGCAGGTCGTCATAGTTGCTGTCGTCGTCCATAAAATCGCCGGTGTCCATGCGGTTAAAGGTACGGAAGAACTTCTCGTACGCCGCATGTACCGGCTCATCCTCAACGGCCAGGTTGCAGATGATGGACATGTCGTTGGTGACGAGCGCGGACAGCGACGAGCCCAGCACCTGGTACACGGCCTCGGCCTCGGCCTCAACCGTGCCGACGAGCTCCTGAGGCAGCGAGATGTCGGCCTTGACCATGTGACGCGTGGCGCGGCAGATCTGGCGAACCTTATCGGTCATGCGCTGCAGGTTAAAGTCGACGTAGATAATCGTCTGCAGCAAACGGAAGTCGGAGGCGACCGGCGACTGCGTAGCGATCAGGTTGTAGCACACGGCCTCCAAGTTGGCGCAGCGAGCATCAATCGAAAGCGTGCGCTTCTTGGTCTTAGTGGCGAGCTTGCGGTCGTCGGTCACATAGGCCTTCACGGCGTCGTGAAGGGCAAGATCGACGGCCTCGTAGATGCTCAACATCTCGTGACGGGCCTCGATGAGCTGACGGGAAAACAGTTTGCGCATGGTTCACTCCAATCAGTTGGGTGCGGTCATGCCGCCCGCACAGTGAATACGCACCGGACCAGGTCCGATCGGCTTGGGACTAGTCGCACCGATCAGCCAAAGCGGCCGGTGATATAGTCTTCCGTCCGCGAATCCACCGGGCTGGTGAAGATCGCGTCGGTTTGACCATACTCGATGAGCGTGGCGGGCTCGCCGGCAACTTCCTGCAAGAAAAATGCGGTGTAGTCGCTAATACGAGCGGCCTGCTGCATAGAATGCGTGACGATGATGATCGTCATCTCGGGCGCCAGCTCGGCCATCAGATCCTCGACCTTGGAGACGGACGTGGGGTCGATGGCGGAGCAGGGCTCGTCCATCAGAAGGACATCGGGCTGCACCGCAAGCACACGCGCAATGCACAGACGCTGCTGCTGACCGCCCGAGAGCGCCAAACCGTCCTTGTTGAGCTGATTGGATACCTCTTTCCAGAGGTTGGCGCGCTTGAGCGATTCTTCCACGATGTCATCGAGGTCGCTTTTGCTAGTCACGCCCTGCAGACGAGGGCCAAAAGCGACATTCTCGTAGATGGATTTGGGAAACGGGTTGGGCTGCTGAAAAATCATGCCCACGCGGCGACGAAGGTCGACCGGGTCGACGCCCTCGGCATAGATATCGTTGCCGTCGAGTGTCATGGTGCCCTCGACGCGAGTACCCTCGATAAGGTCGTTCATACGGTTGATGCAGCGCAAAAACGTCGATTTACCACAGCCCGAAGGACCGATAAACGAGGTGATGGCGTTTTTGGCGATGTTGAGGTCGAGCCCCGTCAGCGCATGAAAGTCACCGTACCAAAAGTTGAAATCCTTGGCCGTGATGGCCGCTTGCTCCGGCGTGGGAGCGGACTGATAGACGGACATGGGACTCCTTAACTAGCGGCGCTTGCGCGACAGATAACGCGCAAACAGGTTGAAGGCCAGAATAATCGCCATCAGCAAAAGCGCGGTGCCGTAGGCTGCGTTCATGTTGATGCCGTCGTTGGCAAGCAAATAGAGGTGAACGGTCATGGGGCGACCGGAATCGAACGGCGATATGGGCAGGTTGATGGCCTGACCCATGGTGTAGAGCACCACCGCGGTCTCGCCGATGGCGCGGCCGATGGCAAGGACGATGCCGGTGGCAATGCGGCCAAAAGCAGAAGGAAGCACGATCTTGGAGACGACCTGCCACTTGGTGGCGCCCAGGCCATATGCGCCCCAACGGATATAGCGCGGAACGGCGCGGATTGCCTCCTCGGTGGTGCGCATGACGATGGGCAGCATCAGAAGCGCCAGCGCCAGGGCGGCCGAAACCATCGAAAGACCCAGGCCCATGGCCTCAACAAACAAGGCGTAACCAAAGAGGCCCATAACGATGGAAGGCACCGAGGCCAGAGCATCGGCAGCATAGCGGATGATGTCGACAATCTTGCCCTGCTTGGCGTATTCAGCCAGATAGACCGCAGCCAAGACGGCAACCGGCGTGCAGATGAGCATGGCGAGTGCCGTCACGTAGATAGTCGAGACGATCGTGGGCCAAATGCCGCCCTCGGCGTTTACGCCCTGCGGCCAGCCGAAGATAAAGTCGAGCGAGATATGCGGAAGACCGTTAATGACCACGTAGGCGATGATGGCGAGCAACACCAGGGTGGTGATATAGGCCGCGGCGCGAAACACGCCGAGCATAATCTTGTTGGACAGGTCCTTGTTGATGCGGCCCTTCTTGCCATGGGAAAGGGCACGCTTGATGAGCTCGCGCGACGAGGTCGCATCGACCGTCGTGTCAACGGAATCGGACATAGCCTACCCCCTCTTCTTTGAAATCAGGCGAACGATACCCACCAGTGCAGCTGAGATGATAAACAGGACCACGCCCATGCCAAACAGAGCCGAGCGATGCAGGCCCGAGGAATAGCTCATGTCGAGTGCGATCTGGCTCGTGAGCGTCGAGATGGGGCTCGAGATGCTATCTGGAATGACCGGGGCGTTGCCC
>CABUUD010000139.1 GCA_902494585.1 uncultured Collinsella sp.
ACCTTGCCTTTAACAGCGGCGGCGCGTGTCCCACTTGTGGCGGCACCGGCGTTATGCGCGAGGTGGACGAGGCGAGCCTGGTGCCCGACGAGTCAAAGACTATCAACGAGGGCGCGGTGCTTCCTTGGGGTACGCTCATGTGGGATCTGATGAAGCAGGTAGCCGGCGAGATGGGCGTGCGCACCGACGTGCCGTTTAACCAGCTCACGCCTCAAGAGCGCGATATCGTGTTCCACGGCCCGGCGGTTAAGAAGCACATTCTCTACGTTCCCAAAAACGGCGAGGGCGCCACGCCGCTCGACTTTACCTATTACAACGCCGTCTATACCGTCGAGAATGCGCTCGCCAAGGTTAAGGACGACAAGGGCCTCAAGCGCGTTGCGCGCTTTTTACGCGAGGGGCCATGCCGTGACTGCGGCGGCACGCGTCTCTCCGAGGCTGCGCGCCAGCCCCAGGTGCGCGGTATCAATCTGGCGCAGGCGGCGGCCATGACATTGGGCGAGGCGATTGAGTGGGTGCGCGGGGTGCCCGCATCCTTGCCGGCCGAGATGCAGCCCATGGCAGTGGATATCTGCGATTCATTTTTGAGCACGGCCCGTCGTCTGGTCGACCTGGGTCTCGATTACCTTTCACTCGACCGCGCCGGTGCTACGCTCTCCACGGGTGAGCGCCAGCGCGTGCAGCTCGCTCGCGTGGTGCGCAACCGATCGACGGGCGTGCTCTATGTGCTGGACGAGCCCTCGATTGGCTTGCATCCTGCCAATGTTGATGGTCTGGTAGGCGTGATGCGCGATCTGGTTGATGACGGCAACACCGTGGTTGTTGTCGACCACGATACGCGCGTACTGGCGGAAGCCGACTATCTGGTCGAGATGGGCCCCGTTGCCGGAGCAGGCGGCGGTAATGTGATTGCCACTGGTACGGTAGACGAGGTCGAGCAATCGTGGGGCAGCCGCATCGCGCCGTTTTTGCGCGCCGAGCCCAAGCGCTTGCGCCCGCAGGTGACTGACGAGGAAATGTTCGACCAGGGTCACATCCGCATGGCAACCGATGCCATCCATACCGTCAAGCCGCTCGAAGTCGATATCCCGCGCGGTCGCCTTGTCGCGGTGACGGGCGTTTCGGGTTCGGGCAAGACGACGTTGGTGCTCGAGACGCTCATCCCGGCACTCAAGGCGCAGGCAGCCGGCGAGCGCTTGCCAAAACATGTGCGTTGGATCGATGCCGAAGGCATTGCCCGCGCAAACCTGATTGACGCTACGCCTATCGGCGCCAACGTGCGCTCGACGGTGGCGACTTATGCCGACATCCATGATGAGTTGCGCCGCGCCTTCGCCCGCACGCCAGAGGCCAAGGCAGCTGGCTACAAGGCAGGTGCCTTTAGCTACAACACTGGCACTCTGCGCTGCCCTACGTGCGATGGTACGGGATCGATATCGCTCGACGTGCAGTTTTTGCCCGACGTCGAGATCGTCTGCCCGGCATGTCGCGGCTCACGTTATGCAGACGCGGCTTCGCATATCCATCGCGAGGGCAAGGACGGGAGTCTGCTTACGTTGCCGCAGCTCATGGACATGAGTGTGGACGAGGCCCTCGACGCCACGGTGGGACTCAAGAAGGTTCAGGCGCGCTTGCAGACCTTGCACGACCTGGGCTTGGGCTATCTTACGCTCGGTGAGCCCACGCCGGCGCTTTCGGGCGGCGAAGCGCAGCGTCTTAAGCTTGCGAGCGAGATGGGACGCGTGCAGGACGATGCCGTATTCGTATTCGACGAGCCTACGATCGGTCTACATCCGCTCGATGTTCAGGTGTTGCTGAGTGTGTTCGACGGCCTTGTTGCCAAGGGCGCTACGGTTATCGTGATCGAACACGATCTCGACCTTATCCGTAACGCCGATTACGTGATCGACATGGGCCCGGGCGGTGGCGGCGCCGGCGGGCAAATCGTCTGCGCCGGCACGCCGGGCGACATCGTGGCCTGCCCTGCAAGCATCACCGGCCGCTACCTATAACCGAATGTGACAAAGGGACTGTCCCTTTGTCACATTCTCGGAAAGCCTGTCTGGCGCAAGGCTTCGTAGAGGACGATGGCGGCGCTGTTGGAGAGGTTGAGTGCGCTGATGCGGTAGTCGTTCGGGTTGACGAAGTTGCCGCAGATATCCTGTTGAAGGATGGCCTCGTGGCTGTCCTCGGTATGCCCCAGCGATTCCTCGTGGGTTTCCCAGGCCTTGGCGTTATTGAGTGAGTCGCAATCGCGCAGCATCGGGATGCGCTCGCAGCGCTCGGGCGCCGCGGCAAGCAGTGGCTCGGGAATGCCCGAGCTCTCACTGCCAAAGACCAAGTAGTCGCCATCGCGGTAGGTACTCTGAGCATAGGTGCGGCGTGCCTTTTTGGTCAGCAGATGCAGACGGCCATCGGCGGGGGAGAGACCGTTGCACGCAAGGAAATCCTCCCAGCCGGCATAGGTCGTCACGTCCAAGTTTTGCCAGTAGCCCAGGCCGGCGCGACGCACCGTCTTGTCGTCGAGCGAAAACCCCAGCGGCTCCACCAGATGCAGGCGGGCGCCGGTAACCACGCAGGTGCGGCCGATATTGCCCGTATTGGCCGGAATCTCGGGCGCGTACAGCACAATGTTGAACATGAATCTCCTTGGCTCAGAACGAAAAACCACCACGAAGGGCACAGTGCACCTTCGTGGTGGTTTGGCGGCTACGTAGGCGGAAAATACCCGCTTGGATAAACCTAGGCGCGGTGCCAGTCGGTCAGACAGGCATCGAGGGAGGCGATGAGCGCATCCTTGTCCATGTGACGGCCGATGATGCACAGGCTCGTCATGCGGTCGCCCGTCTCGTCGTCCCAAATCTGCATGATCTCGGGGTTCTCGTCGATGATCTTCTGCTTCTCGCCCTCGGGCGCCGAATCAACGAACAGGCCGTTCTCCATCAGGCGCATCTGGTGGCCGGCCTGCTCAAACATGTAGCACATGTCCGGATTGCCGGTCTGCCACAGCGGACCCTTGACGCGGATGACCTCGTCGGGCCACTCCTGCTCAACAAAATCGGTGAACTTCTGCAGGTCAAACGGCTTGCGGCGCGAGTACACAAAGGTCTCGATGTCGTACTCGAGCACCTCGGGGTCGTCGTGCTCCTCGGGATGCTCCATGGCCTCGATCCAGGCGGCGGAGTTGTAGGCGCGCATAAAGTCGAAGCGGTCGGTATCGAGCAGCTCCTCCATGGGGACCTCGCCGTTTTGAGCCTCGACAATCACGGCGTCCTTCTGAAGGCTGCGCACGATGGCCTTGA
This sequence comes from uncultured Collinsella sp., assembly GCA_902494585.1. Taxonomy (GTDB): domain Bacteria; phylum Actinomycetota; class Coriobacteriia; order Coriobacteriales; family Coriobacteriaceae; genus Collinsella. Next base: position 3,303 of record CABUUD010000139.1, read on the forward strand.
GCTCGGCGATCTGCTCGGGCGTCACGGTATCGGTCTTGTTGAGGATCAGCGTGGAGCAGAACTCGATCTGCTGGATGAGCAGGCTTTCGATGTCGTCCTCGTCGATATCCTCGGCCAGCAGGTCGCGACCGCCGTTGAACTCGTCGTACATGCGGGCGCAATCGACCACGGCCACGATGTTGTCGAGCGCGAGCTTGGGCTCGCCGCCCACCTTGGCCTCGTCGCAGAAGCTCGAGATGGTGTAGGCGATGGGGATAGGCTCGCAAATGCCCGAAGCCTCGATGATGATGTAGTCGAAGTTGCCCGAATCGGCGATGCCCTGCAGCTGGTTAGCAAGGTCGTCCGAAAGCGTGCAGCAGATGCAGCCGTTGGTGAGCGGGATGAGGTCATCGGTCTCGGAAAGGCCGCCGTCGGCGATAAGGCTGGCGTCGACGTTGATCTCGCCGATATCGTTGACGATCACGGCGGCGCGGATGCCGCCGTCGTTAGCGAGGATGTGGTTGAGCAGCGTGGTCTTGCCGGCACCGAGGTAGCCGGTAAGCATGATGATCTTCACGGGTTTGTTGGGCA
>CABUUD010000140.1 GCA_902494585.1 uncultured Collinsella sp.
GCCGCGAGCAGGCCGCCGAGGCCGTTCGCGCTGCGCGTCCGCGCGTTGACGAGCTCACCCGTTCGCGCGACGAGGCCCGTGCGCAGGCAAGCGACCTGGGTCTCCAGATTGCCGAAGCCAATGACGAGCTCGATCGCGTGCGCCGTGATGATTCCGAGGCAGCCGGCAAGCTCGCCGATGCCAAGGTTCGCCTGGCTCAGACGAGCGAGCGTCTGCGTTCGCTGAAGGGCCGCGTGCCCGACCTGGAGCATCGTCTTGAGGGCATCGACCGTCGTATCCGCGGAACACGCCAGGCTTCGCGGTCGCTCGAGCTGCTGCGTCTGCGCGTCGACCCCATGCACGAGCGCTATTCGGCCCTGCTGGAGCGCGCGTCGGATTGGGCCGCGCGCCTGCGTGACCAGGCTTCACTCGAGGAGGCGGACTCGGCCTCGCTCAAGAAGACCATCGAGGACGCCAAGGCCGAGGTCTCCCGCGCCAAGGAGCGGGTCGATGCCGCCACCGCGACGCAAAACGAGTTCAAGGTTGCACGCGGCAAGCTCGAGGTGCAGGTAGAGGCGGCCATCAAGGCCATTACCGCCGATGGCACCACGGTGCTCGAGGAAGCGCTCATGCTTCCTGCGCCCACCGATCGCGACGCCGCCGAGCGCGAGCTCAACCAGCTCGTGCGCCAGATCAACAACCTGGGCCCTGTGAACCAGGTTGCCATGGAGGAGTACGAGCAGCTCAAGCGCCGCGCCGATTACATCGAGGAGCAGCTGGCCGATCTGGAGAGCGCGCGCAAGGCGCTTACCAAGATTACCGTGGCCATCGACCGCAAGATGCGTAAGGCCTTCCTGGTGACCTTCGAGAAGGTCGATGCGAACTTCCGCGAGATCTTCGCCATGCTGTTCCCGGGTGGCCAGGCACATCTGGAGATGACCGACCCTGAGCATCCGGCCGAGACGGGCATCGAGGTCGTGGCGCAGCCGCGCGGCAAGCGCATCACCAAGATGATGCTCATGTCTGGCGGCGAGAAGAGCCTGACGGCGCTCGCCCTGCTCTTTGCCGTGTATCGCACGCGTACGGTGCCGTTCTATGTGCTGGACGAGGTCGAGGCGGCGCTCGATGACGCCAACCTGTCCAAGCTCATCGGCGCGCTCGATGTTTTGCGTTCCGATACGCAGCTCTTGGTTATCTCGCATCAGCGCCGTACTATGGAGGACGCTGACGTCCTCTACGGCGTCTCGATGCAAGCCGACGGCGTCAGCCGCGTCGTCTCGCAAAAACTCGATCGCGAAACCGGAAAGGTCGTGAATGCATAATGGGATTCTTCGATGCTCTCTCGCGCGGACTTGAGCGCAGCCGCGAGGCCCTCAACGAGGTCTTTTATTTTGGCGGCGAGGTCGACGAGGATTTTTGGGAGGACCTAGAGGACACTCTCGTCATGGGTGACATGGGTGCCGAGGTCGCGATTAAGGTGTCCGATGACCTGCGCGATGCCGCGGCCAAGAAGAACCTCAAGACCGCCCCGCAACTCCGTCGCGCCCTGGCCGAGCAGCTCGAGCAACATTTTGTGCCCGTTGAGCGCGATCCGTTCGCCGACACGCCGAGCTGCGTGCTGTTTGTGGGCATTAACGGTGCCGGCAAGACCACGACGGTCGGCAAGATCGCGAGTGCCATGGCTGCCCGCGGTAAAAATGTCGTGATCGGCTCGGCCGATACCTTCCGCGCCGCCGCCATCGAGCAGCTCGATGTGTGGGGCCAGCGCGCCGGCGTCCCCGTCATCAAGCGCGACCGCGGCTCCGACCCGGCAAGCGTTTGCTATGACGTGCTCGACGAGGCCGATAAGCGCGGCAGCGACCTGGTGCTTATCGACACCGCCGGCCGTCTGCACACGAGCCCCGAGCTCATGCGCGAGCTTGCCAAGGTGGTCAACGTGACGCGTAAGCGCGCCGCCAATATGGCCGCCGGCCCTATGCCCGTCTCGGTTGTCCTCGTGATAGATGCCGCGACGGGCCAAAACGGTCTGAACCAGGCGCTCGAGTTTAACGAGGCGTTGGGTCTGGACGGTATTATCATGACAAAGCTCGACGGCACGGCAAAGGGCGGTATCGCCATGGCCGTGGCCGAGAAACTCAAGCTCCCGATCCTGCGCGTGGGCGTGGGCGAGCAGGTCGATGACCTGCAGGAGTTCAATGCCAAAGATTTCTGCCGCGCCCTGGTGGGCGAGTCCAATTAAGGAGTGACTAGTGTTTGATTCTCTGAGCGATCGCCTCAACGACACATTTGACCGCCTACGCGGCAAGGGTAAGCTGACCGAGGCCGATATTACCTCGGCCATGCGTGACATTCGCATGGCGCTGCTCGAGGCCGACGTCAACTTCAAGGTCGTTAAGGAGTTTGTCGCCAAGACCAAGGAGCGCTGCATGACCGCCGAGGTCATGGAGTCGCTGTCGCCGGCGCAAAACGTCGTCAAGATCGTGCTCGATGAGCTCACCGAGATGCTCGGCTCCACCGAGAGCAAGCTCGTCTTTAGCAACCGCATTCCCAATGTCATCATGCTCGTCGGCCTGCAGGGCTCCGGTAAGACCACGGCTGCCGTAAAGCTGGCCTACCTGCTCAAGAAGCAGGGCCGCTCGCCGCTGCTCGCCGCGTGCGATGTCTACCGTCCCGCCGCTGCCGACCAGCTGGCCACGCTCGGCGGAGAGATCGGCGTGCCGGTCTTCCGCGGTGACGGCGAGCACCCGGTCGATATCGCCAAGGGCGCCATCCAGGAGGCCGTCGACCACCTGCGCGACGTGGTCATCGTCGATACCGCCGGTCGTCTGCAGATCGATGAGCAGATGATGCAGGAGGCCGTGGACATCAAGAAGGCCGTCAAGCCCGATCAGGTGCTGATGGTCGTCGATGCCATGACCGGCCAGGATATTGTCAACGTCGTCTCGACCTTCGCCGAGCGTACCGACTTTGACGGCGTGATCATCTCCAAGCTCGACGGCGATGCCCGTGGCGGCGGCGCGCTTTCCGTGCGCCAGGTGACCGGCAAGCCTATCAAGTTCGTGAGCATGGGCGAGAAGCCCGATTCGCTGGAGCCGTTCTACCCCGACCGCATGGCCAAGCGAATCTTGGGCATGGGCGACGTCGTCGGCATCATCGAGAAGGCCCAGGAGGCCGCCGACGCCGAGCAGCTCGAGGCTGCCGAGCGTATGCTGCGCGAGGGCTTTACCATGAACGACATGCTCGACCAGATGAAGGCTGTCAAGAAGATGGGCGGCATGAAGGGCATCCTGGGCATGCTCCCCGGTGGTCAGCGTGCGCTCAACCAGATGGGCGGCAACCTGGATGAGGGCATCTTCGACAAGAACGAGGCCATCATCATGTCGATGACCAAGGAGGAGCGCCTGCGTCCCTCTATTATCAACGGCCAGCGTCGCGCCCGTATCGCCAAGGGCGCCGGCGTGACTCCCACCGAGGTCAACAGCCTTATGAAGCAGTGGGGCGAGATGAACAAGATGATGGGCCGCATGCGCACGATGGCCAATCAGGCGCAGGCCGGCGGCAAGAAGGGCAAAAAGGGTAAGAAGGGCAAAAAGATGCGCATGCCCAATATTCCCGGTCTGGATGCCATGGGTCTGGGCGGCATGGGCGGCCTGGGAACGGGCGGTCCTAAGTCCGATATGGATCTGCTGCGCCAGATGGAAGCGCAGATGCGTAATAAAAAGTAGCGACTGGTAGAGTCGTGTATGGCGAAGGCCGCCTGGATGGTATTCCAAGCGGCCTTCGTCGTTGTGTGGCTTGTTGCGCGAATGGCACGTCTTGACGCCAGAGCATTTGCCGCTAGTGGCAGCCACAGCCCTCGTGGCCCTCGTTCTCTTGATGGCCGTGGCAACC
>CABUUD010000141.1 GCA_902494585.1 uncultured Collinsella sp.
CGAAGCCCACTTCTCAACACAAAGTATGTCTCCCCGGCCCTCGCCCGTATTGCCCCGCTGAGCGAGCCATAGACGCCACGCACCGATAAGGTAAAGCGCTAGCTTGAAATTGGTGCTATATTCAGCTTGAGTTGTTTAATGCTAGTACGGGAGGCTGATATGGGGCTGTTCAAGAAGAAAAACCCGCAGGATGCCTTTGATCCCGATGTGTTTACCATCACGGATACTATTTTGGACCCGCCGCGGTTTACGTTTTTGCCGGCTATCTACCAGGATGCTACGCGTCGCAAGTGGGCTGTGCATCAGCGCGGTGCCGAGCCAAAGATCTTTGACTATGCGGATGTGTTGCAGTGCGAGGTGGCCGAGGCTGGCGATCCGGAGGCCGACGAGACGCCTTCAAAACAGGAATTTGCCCAGCGTATTCTGGCAAATCCCGCGAAGGCGGCAAAAATAAACGCTGCCAAGCGTAATATGTGTCTTGGTATGGGTGTTGTTGTGGCGGTTCAGACGGGAAAAGACGAGGTTTCAAAACTTGAGATTCCCGTTATGACCGACGAAGTCAAACGCGATTCAAGCCTATATAAGTCGTATCGGAATGTCGCCGAGAAAATCAAGGCCGAGTTTGATGCCATGGGAGGACTGGCCTAATTCTGGTGACATACATTTTTGAATGAGGAGTCTGTGCAATGGCAGGCGAATCTTATGCAATTCCCCCCAAAGACCGTGCTGTTGAGGGAATTCTTTGGTACATCCAGCACCATCAGCTTGTAGGTGGCGATCGCCTGCCGGCCGAGCGCGTGCTGTGCGAGGTTATTGGCGTTTCGCGTACGGCGTTGCGTGCTGGCATCACGCGGCTCATTCCGTGCGGAACGCTCGAGAGCCGCCGCGGATCGGGCACGTATGTGTGTCCTCCCAAACCGCTGAACATCTTCCAGGAAACGTATAACTTCTCCGATGCCGTGCGGACTGCCGGCCTGCACCCCTCTTCGCGCTTGGTTTCCACCGAGACGGTCGAGGCGGATGAGGCGCTTGCCGACAAGCTTGGGGTTGCCGCAGGCGCTCCCTTGCTCCGCATGCAGCGCGTCCGTCTTATTGAGGGCGAGCCGGCTTCAATCGAAACAGCCCATGTCAACCTGTCTCTTTGCCCGTCGCTTCCCGACCATGATTTTGAGCACGAGAGCCTCTACGACGTCTTGCTCAAAGAAGGCGGCGTGCGTGTTGAGCATGGACGCGAGCACATCTCAATCTCGCGCCTGAACGCCGAGGAGGCCGAGCTTCTCCAACAAGAAGAAGGAACGCCGGTATTCTACGAGAGCACGATTGAATTCGATAAGGACATGCGCTTTGTGGAGCATTGCAAATCGGTGATTCTGCCCACGAAGTTCCGCTTTGCCGATAACGGCGAAAAGAACGGCATGAAGAGCGTGGCAGGTGAACAATGGCTGAAACAGTAGAGACCACTCCGGTCTATATGCGCATACGCCGCCGTATCGAGGAACGGATCGAGCGCGGCATATATCCCACGGGCTCGATGATTCCGTCCGAGAACGAGCTCGCCGAGGAGTTTGGCACGACGCGCCTGACCATCCGAAGCGCCGTTGACGAGCTGGTTCGTCGCGGCCAGATTCGCCGTGTTCGTGGAAAAGGCGCCTTCGTGGCGCAGAAGGTGCCCGTAACGTTTGAGCGTACGGGCGGCTTCCGTGAATCGGTCCGCGCCTCGGGAGGCGAGCCGTCCGTCCGTATCCTCGCGCGCTCCAAGCGCTACGCCGGACCGTACTATGCCGATCTGTTTGGCATCGCCGAGGACGACCTGCTCTATTCCATTCGACGTCTTAACTGTGTAAACGGCGACCCCGTATCAATTGAGATGGCGCTCATCCCCTGTCTGCTGTTCCCGACCATTGAGGAGATTGATGTGTCGGTCTTCAGTCTGTACGAGACCTATGAGATGCTGGGGCGAAAGCCGGTCATGGCGCAGGAAAAGCTCAATATCGAAGCGCTGGGCGCGCGAGACGCCGGCCTGCTTGGCCTGGAGCAAGGCGATCTTGCCTTGACGCTGGAATGCGTGAGCTATGACGCGAGCGGCCAGGCGATTGAGTACGTCAAATCGTTCAACCGCGGCGATGCGGGCGGATATACCTATACGTACTAGCTGGTGCTTTTGCATAGCAGGCTGAAAAAGCCGACTGATTTCGAATCGTTAAGCAGGCTGTATATACAACCTTACATGGTTCAAAATCGACCGTTCGCCGATGGGGAAAGATTAGTCGGCAAATAGGTATCAAAAAGCCGTAACCTGTAACTGTGATTGGTATCAAATACTAATGATTTATTAAGAGGTGAGACGATGAAAATGCTCGATTACGTTCAGCTTGCCCATGTGCGTATGGGTGAGAACCTCGAGCGTTCGTCCGAGCTTGTAAGCCAGCTCGTCGAGATTTTCCAGTCTGCATCCTTTGGCGCGCTGCGCATTGTTGCTTCGGGTTCGTCCCGTCATGCCGCCGATTGCGCCCGCGATTACCTGCAGGATGCACTGCAGATGCAGGTGTCCGTCGTGACGCCCGAGGCCTTCGTCGATTTCGAGCACACCTATCCGCAAAACGCGCTCAACATCGCCATTTCTCAGAGCGGCTACTCGACCAATACGATTGCGGCGCTCGACTACATGCGCGCGCACGACATGGCAGCAGTTGCGCTGACGGCAAACGTCGAGGCTCCCATTAAGGAGCATGCCGATATCGTTCTCGACTACGGCGTGGGCGTCGAGTCGGTGGACTTTGTGACCTTGGGCGTCCAGACGCTCATCGAGTATCTGGTGCTCTTTGGTATTTACGGTGGTCAGGCGCGTGGAACGATTGACGCCGAGGGCGTTGCTCAGCGCCTGAGCGACCTGAACGATGCGATCCAGGCCAACGCCACGATGTGCAAGACCGCCGAGGCATATGTCCAGGATCATCTGCTCGAGCTGTCGGAGCACGTGCCTGCCATGGTTGTGGGCAACGGTCCCAACTATGGCGTTGCCGAAGAGGCGGCACTCAAGCTGAGCGAGACCATCAAGATTCCGGCCATGCATCACGAGGGCGAGGAGTTCGTCCATGGTCCCGAGATGCAGATTACTCCGGGCTACCTGGTGTTTATCGTCGACGACCCTCAGGGCTCGGAGCGCCTGGCAAATATCGCCGACGCACTGTCGAAGGTAACGAAGAAGGCCGTCCTGCTAACCATGCACCCCAAGGGCAAGGCACACGAGATCGCGGTGCCGCAGGTGGCTCCGCTGCTGGCCGCGATTCCCAGCCTGGTGTTCTTCCAGACGATGGCGGCAATGGTCACCGAGCGCCTGAACTCGTGGGATGTCCATCCGTATCTCGATGCCGTCTCCAAGCAAATGGAAGTCAAGGCGGAGGGCTACGAGGAATCGGTCAACACGCTTAAGGCCAAAGCAGCTGAGTGTTACGGAATGTAGGCGGGCGTTGTCGCTCGTTGGCATAGGGGATTGTTAAGGCATCCCCAGAAAGGAGAAGCAAATGAAGGAAACCGAGAAGATCGAGATCATGAATTTCGACCAGGAGGGCTACCTCGAGGACGGCAAGGCGCTCTACGAGACCGGCAAGAAGATGACCGCGCTCGCCGATAAGGTTGCCGACGAGGGCTACGACGCCGTGTTCCTGATGGGTGTTGGCGGCACCTGGGATGAGCTCATGCAGCTCGAGTACCTCATGAACAAGTTCGGCGACCGTGACCTCGAGGTCTACCTGATCCACGCCGCCGAGTGGAACGTCTCCGGCCACAAGCGCATGACCGACAAGTCCGTCGTGCTCACCGCCTCCGAGTCCGGCACCACCCCCGAG
>CABUUD010000142.1 GCA_902494585.1 uncultured Collinsella sp.
GCAGGTTTGCGCTGATGAGTGCCTGCTTGGCTTCGAGGCCCACGTTCTCAATGCGCGTAAGACGACGCATCTCGGAACGCGTGAGCTCGAGCTCGCCTGCCTCGGCAGCCTCGAGCTTCTCGGTGGCCTCGAGACCGGCCTCGATCTTCATGGCCAGATCGACCTCTTCGGAGGCGGTCAGCAGGTCGACCTTGCCGATCTCCTTAAGGTACATACGAACCGGGTCGCCGGTCAGCATCACCGTGGAGGCATCGATGCCACGCACGCGCGAACGCGAACGGGACGTGCGCACGGTGCGCTTCTTCTTGCTCTTGGAAGAACCCATCTCGGCGTCGGCCTGGCGGGCCATCTTAAGCTCGTGATCGTCGAGCGAGCCGGAATCGTGCTCGTCGTCATCGAAATCGTCGGTATCGCTATCGTTATCGTCATCGTCGACGTCCATGGGGGCGTCGTCGTTACCGCTCGCGGAGATAATCTGGATGCCGCTGTTGCGCAGCGCGGAATACACCGCGTTGAGCTGCTCGTCAGACACATCGATATCCTTCAGGGCGACCTGAATCTCGTCCTCGGTTACCGAAGTCCTGTTTGAGCCGTTGCCCATGAGCTTTGCAACGTAGGATTCCAGCCCAGTACCCGTGCTCTCACTCTTTTTTGGCACAGATTCTCCCTTCATAGTCCACAGGACTCATTACTTTAGCACACACATTGACGTCTATACCCAAAATTCAGACTGGATATAGGCGTAAATACGCTGGTTGACCACAACATCTAGGCTTGGTCGGCGCCCGTCGTGTCCAAACCGATCAAACGGAACGGGTCTGCCACGCCGCCGATCGACTTTTGGAGCTCGCGCTGGCGCTGAGAATCCTGCATCGCCTGCATCGTCAGCACACGGCGCGCCTCGTCGTCGAGCGACCGGTCCTGACGTAGCTTGGCCTGTGCGGCGCGCATACGACGTTTGATGGTGTAGAGCTCGAGGGTATCGAGCATAAACACGATGTTCGTCTCGGTGGGGTGCTTGCTCGTCGACGAAATGCGCCCGGCGCTGACAAGCGACGCCGCCTCGGGACACACCGCGCGCGCCGCATCCATGCACGTCGTGGGGTCGGTGCCCGGCGGCGTGGCGAGCACGGCCCACGCGATGGACTCGTGGCGCGGATCCACCCACTCGATCGAGCAGATGCGGTCGGCATACGTGCGGAAGAGGTCGGGGTAGCTCGTGAGCATCGTCAGCAGCTCGCGCTCCCCCGCCAAAGACTTTCGCTCCAGGTCGGTCAGCACGATCGGCATCGTCGGCGCCGCAGACGCGCCCGCTGCATCGGCAACCGGCGCCGCACCATCCAACCCAACCGGCACATCGATCGGCGGCATATCGTCGACGACCTCGACCGGCGCAGCCCCGTAGGCCTCGAGCGGCACATAGTCGTACGGCTCTTCCTCGACCGGTGTGGACACCGGCGGTGTCGCTCCCGACGCCCAGGCACCGCGAGACGCCCCTTGCGAACCGGACGCCCGACCGCCCGCGCTGCCTGCACGCTCGGCCTGCGCCCGCTGGCGCTCGTAGTTCTGCTCGCGACGACGCTCGGCGTCCTCGCGCTTGGCAACATCACGAAACACACGGCCCGAGCTCGAACGCACCGTCTCCAGGTCCAAACCCAACAAGTCGGCAATCTGGATAAAGTACGTATCGATCATGTAGCTATCGCGCAGCGGATAGATAAGCGTCAGCGCATCCTCGAGCGCCTTGGCACGACCGCCCGGCGTGGTAATGTCACTCGACTCCTGCAGTGAGCGGTACACAAAGTCCATGAGGGGTTCGGCGGCGTCGATGCGCGCCTGCAGTGCCTCGCCGCCATGCGCGGTGATGAACTCCATAGGGTCGTTGCCGTCGGGAAGCACCACGCAGCGCAGGTCCATCGAATCCTGCTCGATAAACTGAATCGCGCGGCGAGCGGCCTTTTGACCGGCGGCGTCGCCATCGAACATATACACGATGCGCTTGGCAAAGCGGGTGAGCGTCTTTACATGATGTTCCGTCAGCGCCGTACCCAGCGTGGCGACGACGTTTTTAATCCCCGCCTCCCAGCAGGCGATGCAATCGGTATATCCCTCCACTACAATGGCGGTATCCTGCGCGACGATAAACTCCTTAGCCCAGTTAAAGCCGTAGAGGTTTCGCTTTTTATGGAACACGCTCGTCTCGGCGGTGTTGAGGTACTTAGGCTGTCCGTCGCCCATAATGCGCCCGCCAAAGGCGATGTTATGACCCTGCTCGTCAAAGATGGGAAACATCACGCGGTCGTAAAAACGGTCGGCAAGCTGCCCGCGCCCACGGCTCACGGCCACGTTGGCGTCGATCATCTCCTGCGGGGTAAAGCCCGCCTGCGACAGATGCGACACCAGCGCGTTGCGACCCGGCGCAAAGCCCAGGCAGTAACGGCGGCAGACGTCGCCGCCCATACCGCGGCTGGCGAAATACTCGCGCGGACGGCTATCCTTACCGCGCATAAGCATGGTGTGATAGAACTGGGCGGTTTCGGCACACAGGTCATAGATGCGGGCGCGCTTGGTGCCGCGCTCGCGATAAGCGCCGGTATCGTGCAGCTCAATGCCGGCACGGTCGGCCAAGTAGCGAATCGACTCGGGAAAGCTCAGGTTCTCGCGCTTCATGATATAGGTGAAGACGTCGCCGCCCTCACCACAGCCAAAGCAGTGCCACACCTGCGTGGCGGGGATAATGTGAAACGACGGGGTCTTTTCGCCATGAAAGGGGCAGCAGCCCCAAAACTCATGGCCGCGGGGCTTGAGCTCAACCGTTTCCTGCACGATGGCAACCAGATCGGACGCAGCGCGCACCTGGTCTTTTTCCTCATCGCTAATCACGGATGCTCACCCCCTGCTCACCAAAATGATGACGAATATCGTCAATATTACCCTCGACGGTCGCGATAAGCTCGTCCAGCGAATCGAACACGCGCGACGGGCGCAGCCAACGCGTAAACGCCAGCGACACCGAGGCGCCGTACAGGTCGCCCGCATACCCGATCAAATTGGCCTCGAGATGCGCCGAGGCGGCATCGTCGGCATACGTCGGCGGCAGGCCCACGTTGACAGCGGCAGGCCATACGGTATCGTCGACCAGCACCAGGCCCTCGTAGACGCCATCGGCAGGCACCTGAATGCCCTCGGGCACCTGAATATTTGCCGTAGGAAAACCCATGTCGGAACCCTGGTGACGACCGCCGGCAACAATACCGCGCAACATGTACGGGCGGCCGAGCAGCTCGGCAGCAAGCTCAACATGACCCTGGCGCAGCTCCTGGCGAATACGGGTAGCGCAGATTGTCTGCCCATCGACGCACAGCAGCTCGTGGCCATAGACGTCAACTCCGTGCTCGGAACCCCATGTCTGCATCTCGGCAACGCCCGAGGCGCCGCCGCGACCCAGCCTAAAGTCGCTGCCCACACGAATCGAGCGGATATCGACGACGCGCGACAGCAGCTCAAGAAAGCCCACGTGGTCGAGTGCCGCAACCGCAGGCGTAAAGGGAACGGCTACGACCGCATCGACCCCGGTGAGAGCCAGGGCATGCAGGCGGTCGGCCGTCGTCATCAATTTTTGAGCGGGCGAAGAGCTCACCACCACGTCCGGGTCGGGATCGAAGGTGACCACAACAGCCTTGCAGCCGTGGTTACGCGCATCGCGAACGACCGCGTCGATCAGTTCGTGATGCCCCCGATGCACGCCATCGAACACGCCGATGGCAATCGACGCGGCGCCCAGGCACGCGCAATCATCAAATGCATCGGCGGCGACGATGCGGGCCTCTTCC
>CABUUD010000143.1 GCA_902494585.1 uncultured Collinsella sp.
TAAGCCGCTGTGGTCGCGCCCGCGCATGCGCGTGATCGAGGTCACGCCGGGGCTCAATTTTCAGCCGTGGTGGGTGATCGGCAATCCCGACAAGTGGAGCTATATCGCCGCCGGCGTGATCAAGGACGGGTTCAAGTCGTTTGCGAGCGGACACACGGCGCATGCGGCGATCGGCCTTATGCTCGCCGGGCTTCCCGCGGCGGCCTTTAAGGGAAAACCGTCGCGCCGCCGCGTGGTCTTTTGGACGGCGGCTGTGGTTGCGGCGCTCGTCGCGCTTGGCCGCATCGTGATCGGTGCGCACTTTTTGAGCGACGTGAGCTGCGGCTTTGCCCTGGTACTGGCACTTGAGTGCCTTGCCGCGCGCATTGCCTATCCCAACGGCGTACAATAGCCCCGTTTGAATCATCTGGCCGATACCCGGTAAGAGAGGATTGCCATGCTCGCGTTTAACAACGACTATTCCCACGGCGCACATCCGGCGGTGCTGCAGGCGCTCGTCGACACCAATATGGAGCCGCAGCCCGGCTACGGTACCGATGCGCATACCGAGCGTGCCAAGCAGCTTATCCGTGAGGCCTGTCAGGCCCCCGATGCCGACGTGTTTTTTCTGGTAGGCGGCACGCAGGCCAACGCGACGGTGATCGACATGCTGCTCGCGCCGTACGAGGGCGTCGTTGCTGCCGAGACTGGCCACGTCGCCTGCCACGAGGCGGGCGCCATCGAGTTTGGCGGCCACAAGGTGCTCACCATCCCCGGCTACGAGGGCAAGATGCACGCCGAGGACCTCGAGAACTATATCCAGGTGTTCTACGAAAACGAGAGCTACGAACACACGGTGTTCCCGGGCGCCGTGTACGTGAGCCTATCGACCGAGTACGGCACGCTGTACTCCAAGGCCGAGCTCGCGGCGATTCACGCGGTTTGCCAGAAGCGCGAGATTCCGCTGTTTGTGGACGGTGCTCGCCTGGCCTATGCGCTGGCGGCCGATGAGTGCGACATTACCCTGCCCGAGCTGGCGCAGCTGTGCGACGTGTTCTACATCGGCGGCACCAAGTGCGGCGCGCTTTGCGGCGAGGCCGTGGTGTTTTGCGGCATGCACGCCCCGGCGCATCCCATTCCGCGTATTAAGCAGCATGGCGCGTTGCTGGCCAAGGGCCGCCTGACGGGTGTGCAGTTTGAGGCACTCTTTACCGACGGCCTGTATTTTGAGATTGGTCGCCAGGCGATTGAGACCGCTCAGGCGCTGCGTCGCGTGCTGCACGAGCGCGGCTACCAGTTCTTCTTGGAGACGCCCACAAACCAGCAGTTTGTGATTCTGCCCAACGAGGACATGGCCCGCATTCGCGAGCATGCCTCGATTGAGTACTGGGAAAAGTACGACGATACCCACACGGTGGTGCGTTTTTGCACCAGCTGGGCCACGACGCAGGAGGATATCGACGCGTTGGCGGCTGTCCTGTAGCCTGATGTAATGACAAAGGGCCGCCCTGCGCCTGAGCTTGGCGCAGGGCGGCCTTTGCTTTTGGGGGAGAAGGGTTGTATGACCGAGATGTCCGAGCCGACGATTCGCCTGGCGACGCCCGATGATGCGCCGGCGTTGCTTGCCATCTATGAGCCGTATGTGCGCCAGACGGCGATTACCTGCGAATACGAGGTGCCGAGCGTTGAGGAGTTCGCCGGGCGTATTGAGCGTACGCTCAAGCGCTATCCGTATTTGGTGATGGAGTTGGACGGGCGTCCGGTAGGCTATGCCTATGTGAGTCCGCTTAACAGCCGCGAGGCGTACGACTGGTCGGTCGAGACGTCGATCTACCTGGCGCGCGATGTACGCCACGGCGGGCTGGGTCGCAAGCTGCACGATGCGCTCAAGCAATGCCTGATCGCGATGGGCATCACCAACATGTGCGCGCTCATCGCCGTGCCGCACGACAAGGACGACGAGTACCTGACGCACAACAGCCAGGATTTCCATGCCCATATGGGATATCGCCTGGTGGGCGCTTTCGACCGCTGCGCCCAAAAGTTCGGCCGCTGGTACGACATGTGCTGGATGGAGCTGGTCCTGGCCGAGCGCACACCCAACCAACCCAAACCAACCTGGTTCCCCGACCTCCTCGCCTAAAACCACCACAAAGGTGCCTGTCCCCATTGTGGTGGTTTTGGTGTTGGTTAGCCGATGGGCTCGGTGTATTTGGCGCGGTCGGTGCGTTGGATGCGCTTGGAGACGTGGAGCGGGCGACCGTCGGTGTCGTAGACGTAGTCGGTGATTAGGATCAACGCCTGCCCGCGCTCAACGTTGAGCAAAAACGCCTCGTTTTGCGAGGCATAGCACACCTCAAAGGTCTTGTGTCCCTGTGCCGGCGCGCGATGGAATTCCTGGCGCAGCGTGGCGTAGAGCGAACCGTTGATATCGCGATCGATGAGCGTCTCGAAGCTTGGCGGCAGGTAGGTGGTCTCCAAGCACAGCGGCGCGTCGTCCAGGTAGCGCAGGCGGACAAGTTTGACGAGTTTGCTGCCTACGGCGGCGTCAAAGAACTTGGCTATGCTGCCGGCCGCCTTGGCAAAGCCCGAGTCCACGGTGCGCGTGGTGGGCTTCATGCCCTGGCCTTCGACCTGCTTGGTATAGCTCGAAAACACCAGGTTGTTCTCGTGGAGCGCGGGCGTGTCGGCCACAAAGGCGCCACGCCCGCGCTCGGTGCGCACCAGGCCCTCATCAACGAGCACCTTAAGGGCGTGGCGCACGGTGCTGCGCGACAGGCCCGATTCGTCCATGAGTTCCATCTCGGACGGCAGCTTGTCTCCGCGTGCGTAGATGCCGGCGGCGATGCGGTCGCGAAGCGTACCCGCCAAGCGTTCGTATTGGCTCAGTTTCTTTTTAGATGAGATGCTCATATTGCCAACCTATATCTAACTTGTATGCTTAACTAAGCAAGCATGTATTCAACACAACAATAAAATCGCTGGTAACGAGTAATCGAAAACCTTAGCAGCAGAATTTCTAAGTCAAATATAGCATACAACTAGTCGACATAACCAAAACATGTATGTAACTTGTATGCCATCAAGAGCATCAAACGAGAAGAAAGGCTGATGCGCGATGACTACTCAGGAACAGGTTAAGGATGTCGTCTCCCAGGTTTTGGCTGACAAGGCAGACAAGGGCGGCATCAAGCGCGTCGTGTGGATTGGCGCCGGCGGATCCAACGGCGGCAACTATCCTGCTCAGTACTTTATGGAGCACGAGGCCACGCAGGTCGTGAGCTCCAGCTACACCAGCAACGAGTTCGTGCATGCCACCCCGGCCTACGTCAACGAGAACACCCTGGCCGTTGTCGTGTCCATGCGCGGCACCAAGGAGACCATCGTCGCCGCTCAGGTCGCCAAGGACCACGGCGCCAGCACCATCGCCATCTATGTTGACGAGTCCGGTCTCACCGAGGTCTGCGACTACAAGATCCAGTACGACAGCCTGGCCGTCGACGAGTCCTGCATGGGCCGCACCAACTCCGCCGTCGTGACCATGATCGCCATGGAGCTCACGCAGCAGACCGAGGGCTATGCCGAGTACGAGACCGCTATGGCCGCGTTCGACTTGGTTGACCCCATCTATCGCAAGGCCGTCGAGTACACCCGTCCGCTCGCTGCCAAGTGGGCCGAGCAGAACGCCGACAAGCCCTGCATCAACGTCATGGCCCAGGGCCCGCTCTTTGGTGCCGCCTACGTCTTTAGCATCTGCAACGTGCAGGAGATGCTGCAGATCGACTCTTGCACCATCAACACCTGCGACTTCTTCCACGGCCCCTTCGAGATCCTGGACAA
>CABUUD010000144.1 GCA_902494585.1 uncultured Collinsella sp.
AAACGGGCTTCAAAATAGCCATGCACGGCGCCTGCACAATGCGGCGACGCATGGCATTTTGAAGCCCGTTTCTTGTTGAGCCATGGATCCTGAAGCGCTCACACCGCCCAAAACAAAAAGGTAGATTTTTAGGCATGTCCTAAAAATCTACCTTGGTTAGCGGAGCAGCTCGGTGAGGTTGCGCTTAAAGCGGGCGCGGTCTTCGCTGGTGAAGGCTGCTGGCCCGCGGGTGCGACCGCCAGCGCGGCGCACCTTCTTTTCCTCGTGACGAATAAACAGCTGCATGTCGATGGTCGCCTTGTCGTACACGCGCCCGCGCACGCCGATGGCGGCGGCATCGCGGCCGAGCACCATGCTCGCCAGGCCAATGTCCTGAGTCAAGACCACATCGCCCGCCTGCAGGCGCTCGATAATGGCAAAGTCGGCGCTATCGGCGCCCACGCTCACGTCGAGCGTCGTGACCCAAAAGCCGTGTCGTGCGTGCTCGGCATCGCGCGGATCGTCGCGGCGAATGTGGCGTTCCAGGTTCTGCGTGCTGTTGCCGGCGATAACCACGGCGACGCCCGCCCGCCGCGCGCAGTCGATCGACTCGCGCGTGACCGGGCAGGCGTCGCCATCAATAAACAGCGTTCGCGGCATCTAGCGCACCAGCTTGCCAAAGCGGATAGCACGAATAATCAGCGTCACGCCAAACACCAGGAGCGCGGCGCCGCTAAAGATGACGAGCATCTTTGCCGACCACAGCGGATAGATAAACACGAACACGCCGGCGATGATGGAGAGCGCGCCGCTCAGGATAGCGAGGGCGCGGTTAGACGAAAGCTCGGATTCCAGAATGGACATGACACCTTCGACAATCCAGCCAAAGCCGGCCACGACCACCACGAGCGTGGTGAGCGTCGCGGTCGAGAAGGCCTGGTTGCGCAGGATTATGACGCCGCCCAGAATGATGATCAGGTTGGAGATGATGCTCGTGACGCGCCAGCCGGCGGGCAGCAGCGGCTCAAAAATGGCGGTGAACAGCCTGACGCCAGCCGTGATCACAAAGTAGAAGCCCAGGACGGTCGTCAGGAAGACGAGGGACTTGGCGGGCGCAAACAGCAGCGCGATGCCGGCAAGCAGTGCGATGACGCCCGTGGCGGCGTAGATCCAGCGCACGGCCTTGATTGCCTTGCCTGCCATGCTTTTCTCGTCAAATCCAAACAGATTCGACTGCTGGTCGTCGTTCTTAAAGATGCCCATGAGGTCTCCTTTCCGCACGGCGTTTGCCGTCATTGTTGTTTTTGCGGCGTATGCCGCAGTTGCTACAACAAGTATCGCCTAAAGGCACCGGCGTATGGGTTGGGGAGGGCGAAGTGTAACCCAAAGGTCCCGATTTGTTCTCGTTGTTCCCCATGTCGCGTTTTTCTATTCAACAGGTGTAGAACATTGCGGCCCTGTTCGTTATTGCCTGCGTTTTAGGTTAGATTTTCCTAAGAACAATTGCCTTGTATTGGGGGTCTCTATGAACGAAGCTGTTCCCGCGGCGCCGTCGAGCGTGGAGTTGATGGCAAAGCAAGGTTGCGAAAAACTCGGTCTGGAATCGTTTGACGCGCTGGTCCGTCGTGCCCGCACATGCCGTCGATTTGACGAGTCCATGCGCGTACCGCGCGAGTTTTTGCTTGAGCTGGCAGAGCTGGCGCACCTGGCTCCCTGCGGCGCTAATGCTCAGTGTCTGCGTTTTCATGTGGTGAGCGACGCCGAGGAGTGTTCGAGCTTATTTGAAAAGCTCACATGGGCTGGTGCGCTCAAGGATTGGTCGGGTCCTGTCGAGGGCGAGCGCCCGACCGGCTATATCGCGATCCTTGCCGAGCGTCCCGCTCCGGGCAAGCCTGCCGCGCCAATCACCGAGGCAGACGCTGGTATCGCCGCGCAGACGATGATGCTCGCCGCCCGCAGCGCTACGCCCGAGGTGGCGGCGTGCATGTTCAAGGCTTTTCCGCCTCGTGCGATTGATGTCATGGGACTTGACGGCGACAAGTACGAGGTCAAGCTGATCATGGTCTTTGGCGTTCCCGCCGAGACACAGGTGATCGATGCAATTGATTCCAACCCCGACGGCTCTATTAATTACTGGCGTGACGAGGCGCAGGTACACCACGTACCCAAGCGTCCACTCGCCGACGTACTGGTGTAGTTGAGCGTCGCCGCGGCGTGATCCGGCGGTAAACCACCACAAAGGTGACCGTCCCCTTTGTGGTGGTACGAGGGGAGGGCATGTGGCTGATCTGTATTTGGTGCGGCATGGGCAGACTGAGCTCAATGTGCAGAACATTTTGCAGGGCTGGCACGATTCGCCGCTTACGGCGCGCGGGCGCGAGCAGGCGCTGGCGACGCGCGCGGCGTTTGAGGACCGTGGCGTGACGTTTGACCATGCGTATTCGTCTCCGTTGGGTCGGGCACAGCGTACGGCTGAGCTTATCGTTGGCGAGGGCCGTTCCATAGAGCTGGTCGATGACCTGCGCGAGTGGCATCTGGGCTCGCTGGAGGGCACATCAAATCGCGACATGCCGTCGCAGCCCTGGGGTGATTATCCGGTGGCCTTTGGTGGCGAGTCTGAAGGCGAGCTTCGGGCGCGCATGGTTGCAGCGCTGTCCCGTATTATGGCTCGGCCTCGGCACGACTGCGTGCTGGCCGTTTCCCACGGCTCTGCCTGCCAGGAGTTTCTTGAGTATGTGGCCGGCGGGGGAGAACAGCCCGACAACGGCGCCGTGCTTCATTTTGGTTATTTCGATGGGGCGTTTTCGCTCTTGGGTTGGTAGCAAACGAAAGGACCCCCTATGAATAAAGACCTGTATCTGGTCCGTCATGGACAGACGATATTCAACCTTAAGCGCATTATTCAGGGCTGGAGCGACTCGCCTCTCACGCAGCTGGGATGCGACCAGGCGGCGCGCGCCGGCATGTTCTTGCGTGCGCGCGGCATTGAGCCCGACCATGCCTACACCTCGACGCTGCACCGCACCGAGCAGACTATCGCCAGCCTGTGGCCGGGCCTTGTCTACGAGCGCCTTGATGGCCTGCGTGAGTGGTTCTTTGGTGACTTCGAGGCCGAGCGCGTGATGCTGATGCCTGGGCGTCCGTGGCGTGACTTTTACCGCCAGTTCGGCGGCGAGGGGCAGATGCAGGTGCGCGAGCGCATGGTGGCGACGTTGACCGATCTTATGCGACGCCCGGATCATTCGTGCGTGCTCGCGGTAAGCCATGGCTCGGCTATCAAGGAGTTTATGGATCACGTGAAGGGCACGGCGGCAGACGAGCGCGACCGTGTGCCGGGCAACTGCTCGGTGCTGCATTTTGCGTTTGACGATGCAACCGATACGTTTGACCTGGTCGAAGTCTTTACGCAGGAAGATTATGCGCGCGAGCTGGGTCTTGAGCCGCTCGTGGCGGCAACGGGTCCGCAGCGCGGGTAGCCTGGGCGTGGCGACGTGGATTGCCGACATCATTGCTCAATGTGAAAGGGGCGGGGATGCATGCGCATGTATCCCCGCCCCTTGTTTGTTGAGCGGCCGAGTCTTTGTACTGGGCGTTTACGCCCTGTTAGAACCGTGCGATCTGGTGGGTGAGCAGGCCCGTTGGAACCTGCGGTGCGCCGCCGGTGACCTGCGCTGCGGGGAATAACGCGGCAACGGTAAAGTTGAACGGCTCTTTGCCCGTGTAGGTGCCGGCTGTGCGGGCCTCGTCCGCCAGGAGCTGCGCCGCCCCTGTCAGCGCGGCGGCATAGGTGGGGTCGTCAGCCGGCGCCGGCTCTGGTGCCTGGTCGA
>CABUUD010000145.1 GCA_902494585.1 uncultured Collinsella sp.
CCCCAAGAACTCCCACAACACCGACGGTTTCGATCCCGAGAGCTGCGGCTTTGTCCGCATCCTTGGCTGTCAGTTCTCGGTGGGCGACGACTGCATCGCCATCAAGAGCGGCAAGCTGGGCATTGAGCCCGAGCTTCGTCCCGCCACGCACGACGTGCTGATCTCTCACTGCTACATGCACGATGGTCACGGCGCCGTGGTCCTGGGTTCAGAGGCTGCCGGCGGCATCAAGGACCTTACCGTGAGCAAGTGCCTCTTTGAGCGCACCGACCGCGGCCTGCGCGTCAAGACCCGCCGCGGGCGCGGCAAGGATGCCGTCAACGAGGGCATTACCTTTGAGCACATTCGCATGGATGAGGTGCTCACGCCCTTCGTGGTCAACTCCTTCTACTTCTGCGACAAGGACGGCAAGACCGATTACGTGCAGTCTCGCGAGACGCTGCCTGTCGACGACCTCACGCCCGGCTTTGGTGCCACGACGTTTTGCGATATCGAGGCCACTAACTGCCACGCGGCCGCTGCCTACATCACGGGCCTGCCCGAGAGTAAAGTAACGCGCCTGACGTTCCAGGATGTCCACGTGACCTTCGCGCCGGATGCCGAGCCCTTTGTCCCGGCCATGGCCTGCGGCGTTGAACCCATGGTGTGTCAGGGCATCATTGCGCAAAACGTCAAGGTACTCGATCTGCAAAATGTGGTGATCGAGGGCCAGGACGGAGAGGAGCTGCAGCTCCAGAACGTCGACAGGGTTATCCGCGCGTAGGCGTTTGCTCCTAAACAATTAAATTCGGTATGTCGCGACGCGCGATGGGCAGGGCCTTCCCGACCCATTGCGCGAACTTTTTATATGCCGAAACTGCAACGTAGACGGTCTACGACGAAAGGACGCGGTGGCTGATGATGAGTGAGAGACGATTTTTTGAGGTTTCGCCCGAGCGTGCGGGGGCATATCACAGTATCTCTAAGGCCTTGGAGGCAATTGACGAATCCTGTCCGAATGACGGACGGCCGGTGACAATCCATATCGAGCCGGGTGAGTACCGCGAGCGGGTCGAGATTCATCGCTCGCATGTGACGATTGAGGGAGAGACGGCCGATAGCGTGCGTATCATGGGCGGCCTGGGTGCCAAGATGCCTTCGGAGGACGGCTCGGGCATCGACGGAATGCTCGGCACCTTTAGGACCTATACCGTTTTGGTCGATGCCGACGACGTGCGGCTCGAGAACCTAACGATCGTAAATGATGCCGGCGATGGGCGCGAGGTCGGTCAGGCGATTGCCCTGTATGCCGATGGCGACCGTCTGGTTGTCGATGCCTGCTGCATTAAGGGGCACCAGGACACACTGTTTTTGGGTCCGCTGCCGCCGCATGAGGTCAAACCGGGCGGGTTCATAGGACCCAAACAGTATGCGCCGCGCCGGGTGGGGCGCCAATATTTCCGACGTTGCCGGATCGAGGGCGATGTCGACTTTATCTTTGGCGGCGCGCGTGCCTACTTTGAGGGGTGCGAGATTCGCTCGCTCAACCGCGATATGGATGTCAACGGGTATGTAACGGCAGCCTCCACGCCTAAAGGCGAGCCGTACGGATTTGTGTTTCATGGTTGTTCGTTTACAGCTCCGGATGGCGTGGCGCCGGATTCGGTCTACCTGGGCCGTCCTTGGCGCGAATGGGCGCAAACTGCGCTGATCGATTGTTGGCTAGGGCGACATATCAAGCGCGAAGGCTGGTGGGATTGGAATAAACCGGCGGCGCACAACTGCGCGCAGTATGCTGGCGCGATCCTGTATGGGCCGGCGGGCGATACTACCGGCTGGGTGCCGTGGGCGAATGAACTCGATGTGATGGCTGCCGCCGGGTACGCTCGCGAGCAGGTGCTTGCCGGTGTGGATGGCTGGGATCCCGAGGGCGGCGACGGTGATGCGGTGGAGACGGCTGGGCTATCTGCCAATGGTCGCACCGTGCACATCGAGACGTACTGCGAAGACGAGCCTGCGCTGCGTGCCCGGCTGAAGCGCGAGGGGCGCTCGGCGGCATTTGCGGGCAAGACTCCTGCAGATTTTGAGGCGTGGAAGATTGCGACCAGGACTCGTCTGTACGATGTTTTGGGCCTTTCGCTTATGGACCGCGTCCCGATTGAGATTCGTGAGCTCAGCCGCGTGCGGGTTGCCGGCGGCATTGTGCGTACTCATGCGATGCTGCAGGTTGAGCACGATGTGTGGATGTCGTTTTACCTGTTGGAGCCGTCTCATCCGAAGCTTGATGGACGGGGGCTTAAGCGTTGCTATATCTGCCCGCATGGCCATCAGGGAGCAGGCGCCGCAAGTGTTGCGGGCGTGACGGGCGTGCCGGCGGTCGATGATGCTGTGCGTAAGTTCAATTACGACTACGGTCTACGTTTGGCGCGTATGGGTTACGTGACCGTCTGCCCCGACGCACGCGGTTGGGGACACCGTCGTGACTGGAAGGGTCAGGGCGATGACGAGAACAGCTTTCTGCGCGGCACGTGCCTAAACCAGGCGCGCATGGCCGAGCCGCTGGGACTTACCGTTGCGGGCCTCAACGCCTGGGATAACATGCGTCTGATCGATTACCTAGAGGCGCGCGGCGACATTGCCATGGACGACCTGGGCTGTTTTGGCTTTTCGGGCGGCGGATACATGACGCTGCATCTGGCGGCGCTCGACCCACGCGTATGCAAGACGTTTGTCTCGGGCTACCTGTACGGTGTTGATGATTCGCTGCTGCACCTCAACGGCAATTGCAGCTGCAACTACACACCCGGACTTTGGCGCTTGCTCGACATGGGCGATATTGCCTCGCTTATTGCGCCGCGCCCGTTGTTAGTGCAGAGCTGCGAAGAAGATCATCTGAACGGTTCGCGCGGGCTGAAAAATGTCGATGAACAGCTCAAGATCGTGCGCGATGCCTACAAGTTGCTGGGCCGCAGAGATGCTCTGCGGCACGAGGTGTGTCCGGGTGGACACCATCTGGGAGTGACACATCTTGTCGAGGATATCGAATGGCTCGATTCGCACGTTGCGAAATGCGACCGTGCATAGCCCCTCGGCATGCTGCAAATAAACGGTACGTACCTGTATGGCCGCCAATGGGCGGATGAGGAGAAGATTATGGAAACGAAGAACTTGAGTGAATCGACCATTTGCTGCTTTGGCGATTCGACCACATGGGGGGATAACGGATGCGGCGCAGGCGGCAACGACATCTCTTGGACTTCGCATCTGGGCGCGTTGCTGGGAGGTGCAGTCGTCGAGAACTTTGGCATCAAGGGTTCGCGTATCGCCATCAAGGCCGACCGTACCGATTCATTTGTCGAGCGCTTGGACGGCATCGACGATGCGGCCGATGTCTATGTTGTCTTTGGCGGCGTTAACGACTTTAGCCGCAACGTGCCGCTTGGCGAGTTGGGCAGCACCGATGTGCATGAGTTCTATGGTGCGGTCGACTATCTGATCCGAACCATCACGGCGCGCTCACCTCAGGCAAAGCTCGTGTTTATGACGCCATGCAAGACGAGTGGTAAGCACGAGAAGGATATCCCGGCAAGCGATGAGGCGAACCATTTGGGTCTGACGCAAGACGCCTACGTGCGAGCGATGTTGGAGGTCTGCGACCGCTACTCCGTGCCGGTGATCGACCTGTATGCGCAAAGCGGCATCAGCCCGTTTTTGCCAGAGCATCGCGAGCTCTACATGCCGGACGGCCTGCATTACAGCCCTGCCGGCTATGAGCGCCTGGCGCATCGAATCGCTGCGGGTCTCAC
>CABUUD010000146.1 GCA_902494585.1 uncultured Collinsella sp.
ACCTTTGCGGAAGCCTTTTGATCCATGGTTTCCCCCTCTTGTTGGCGGGGAGCCGGTGCCCACCCGCGCGAATAAACGAAAATAACTCCCATAGTGTACACGTTATATGGGGTTTCTCGTCCCTCGCAGCCATCAGCGCACGGCAAACGCACGACCTGGGCCCCTATTTGACGGCAATCGAAGTGTTGCCAAACGTTACAGATGATGTAATACGTTTGAACATTGGACGCCCTGTGCCACAATACTGCCGAACGACTCCGCCTCTGTGGCGGCAAATACGATAGGAATACCAGCATGAAGCGCATCCTTCTCATCGCCACGGGCGGCACCATCGCATCGACCGAGGACGGTAACGGCCTCTCCCCCGCCCTGACCGGTGAGGAACTCGCCCAGAGCGTCCCCGAGATCTCGGGCCTCTGCGAGCTCGACGTCGTGCAGCCCATGAACATCGACAGCACCAATATGCGCCCGAGCGACTGGATGCGCATCCGCGACGTCATCGTCGAGGGCTATGCCGACCACGACGGCTTCGTGATTCTGCACGGCACCGACACCATGAGCTACACCGCCGCAGCGCTTTCCTACCTGATCCAGGACAGCCCCAAGCCCATCGTGCTCACCGGCTCGCAAAAGCCCATGGGCAATCCCTTTACCGACGCCAAGCTCAACCTGTACCAGAGCCTGCTCTATGCGCTCGACGAGCACTCGCACGACGTCTCGATCGTGTTTGGCGGCGTAGCCATTGCCGGCACGCGCGCCCGCAAGCAGCGCACCATGAGCTTTAACGCGTTCATTAGCGTCAACTATCCGCCCATTGCCTACATCCGCAACGACCGCATTGTGCGCAACGGTCTTCACGGCACGCACCAGAATGAGAGCCCGGTTCGTTTCTACGACAGTATCGACCCGCGCGTGTTTGTCCTTAAGCTGACGCCCGGCGTGAACCCGGGTATCCTGGACGCCCTGGCCGATAGCTACGATGCCGTGATTCTGGAGACCTTTGGCATTGGCGGTATCCCCGAGTTTGGCGAGTCGGGCGAGACATTCCAAGAGGCGATTTTTCGCTGGGTCGATTCGGGTCGCACCGTCGTTATGACCACGCAAGTCCCCGAAGAGGGCCTCGATCTGGGCGTTTATGAGGTCGGCCGTGCCTACGCCGACCATCCAGGTATTTTGCGCGGCGACGATATGACCACCGAAACGCTCGTGGCCAAGACCATGTGGGCGCTCGGCCAGTCACGCGATGCGGCCGAGATTCAGCGCCTGTTTTACAGCCAAGTCAACCACGACCGTATCCCGATGGCGTAATTCGGTTGTCGACGGGTATCCCCTATCCGATACCCTCGAGAAGTTCTGACACCGTCATGCCGAGTGCGGGCGCGATCTTAAATAGAACCTTGAGCGTGAAGTTTGCCGTCCCATCTTCGATTCGGTCGAGGTAGGGTCGGCTGATTCCTGTCGCCACACAAAAATCAACCTTGGAGATACCGAGGTCTCTGCGTGTCTCTTCGACCCGCCTGCCAAGAATCTGTTTCGCACGTTCGTCCATGCAGCCGAGTTTGAAATGGAGCCGAACATAAACGTAAACTATAGTTTACGTTTTGCCGAATACACAGGAGTTTTCTATGTCGGGTTCTTCGGTCCGCATGCACCGAGCCGCGCTTCGCACAAACAGCGCACCGCCCAAGCTCGTCGTCGTTGAAGCTGATTGCCTTTCGCCCGATGAGCGCACAGCATTTGCATTGCTATCAAGTCGCGTCGCCGCCGTTCTGGCCCCTTGCCCGGCGCAAGGTGAACTTGCCACCCAATGCCAGGCGCACAGCTGCTCGCTCAATCAGGCTGCCGTAATCGCAACCAGCCAACGCGGCCTGCCGCTCCTTTTAGAAGCCGGCATAGCGCTCGCCCTTCGCGGCGCCGGATACGAAAACGAGGCCGCCGCCGACATGGTCTTTAAACCACGATCGAGCGGCGGCCTCGCAGCAGCCATTGAATATGCGTGCAGACTCGTTGCCTAAAAGGACAAGCTAGAAACCAAAACCAAAGCCCGTTCCGGTAATCGCCGAGTACATAAAGTAAACGTTGATCACGTTGAGGAACACACCCGTGATGCAACCGTTACGCAGGTAACGCTCGCACACGATGCGCGCCATGGCGGCGGAGTCATCATTGTTCTTTGCTTGACGACCGGCGGTAAAATACGTCGCCACGCCGAGCAGCAGGTTGAGCACCGGCAGCGCCAGCAGCTCGTAGCTCTTGCCCCAACGCGTCACCTCGCCTACTGCGTTAAACTTTGTTGCCACCTCGGGACCAATGTTGGGGATAACAAACGCTGCAACCACCAGCGGAATCACCGCAAGCACCAGCAGCGCGATGCCCATGTAGCCGGCTTTTTTGCCATATTTAAACATGCGCGTCGCCCTTACACGTTAAAGCGGAAGTGCACGACGTCGCCATCGGCCATGACATAGTCCTTGCCCTCAATGCGTAGCTTGCCGGCAGCCTTAGCGCCCTGCTCGCCGCCGAGCTCGATGTAGTCGTCGTAGCCAATGACCTCGGCCTTAATAAAGCCGCGTTCAAAATCGGTGTGGATGACGCCGGCGGCCTGCGGGGCGGTCGCGCCCTGACGAACCGTCCAGGCCTTGACCTCCATCTCGCCGGCCGTAAAGAACGACTGCAGGCCGAGCAGCTTGTAGGCTGCCTGCGCGAGCACGTCCAGACCGGGCTGCTCCAGGCCCAGGCTCTCCAGGTAGTCGGCGGCGTCCTCGGGGTCGAGCTCGGAAAGCTCGGCTTCGATCTTGGCGCAGATGGGCAGCGGCTTGACACCATCGATGGGCGCCAGGTCGTCGTTGAGCATATCCTCGTCCACGTTGGCCACGTACAGGATGGGCTTCATGGTGAGCAGGAACAGGCCCTTGGCGGCGGCACGCTCCTCGTCGGTCATCTCCATAGATGCGGCGCGCTTACCCTCGTTGAGCCAGGCGAGCAGGCGCTTGGCGACCTCGAACTTGGGCATGAGCTCCTTGTCGCGCTTGGCCTCCTTCTCGAGCTTAGGCAGCTGCTTCTCGAGTGTGCCCATGTCGGCCAGGATGAGCTCGGTCATGATGGTGTCGGCATCGCCGGCGGGATCGACGAACTCGCCCGTGCGGCCCACCTCACGCATGACGTTGGGGTCCTTAAAGTAGCGCACGACCTCGCAGATGGCGTCGGTCTCGCGGATGTTGGCCAAGAACTGGTTGCCCAGACCCTCGCCCTCGTTAGCACCCTTCACCAGACCTGCGATGTCGACGAACTCGACCGTCGCCGGCACAATGCGACCCGGGTTAACGATGTCGGCGAGCTTTTGCAGGCGGCTATCGGGCACATCGACGATACCCACGTTGGGGTCGATCGTGGCAAACGGGTAGTTGGCGGCAAGGCCGGTCTTTTTGGTAAGCGCGGTGAACAGCGTCGACTTGCCCACGTTGGGCAGGCCCACGATACCGATGGAAAGGGACACGACAGCTCCTTTTGGTACAGGTACTTCAAACTTCATAAGTATAGCGCCGCCGCAGCATCCGGGCGAATCCGGACACCGCGGCGGCGCAAATGAAGCAGAGATGCGTAAGAGTTCGAGACAGTAGTCCTTACTTAAGCTCGGGCCAGAAATCCTTGTTGGCCTCGATGAGCTCGTCCAGAATCTGCTTGGCAACGCTTGCCGAAGGAATGGTCTTGGAGAGCGTGAGTGCCTGCCAGAGCTTCTGGTAGCTGCCCTCGACCCAAGCCTGGACAA
>CABUUD010000147.1 GCA_902494585.1 uncultured Collinsella sp.
CCTGGGTCGCCAGGTCGACGATAGCCTCCATAGCGGTATTGCACAGCTCGCCGTGAATCACCAGGCCGCAGCAGATAATAACCGTGGCCCACTCGGCAATGTCGAGCCCCACGATGCAGCCGGCAATGACGGTGCACACGCCCGCCACGAGCATGACCTTAATGTTGCGCTCGGTCTTGACGGCGGTGACGAAGCCCTCCATGGCGTAGGAGAACGACTTTAAGAAGGACGGATGGTCCTTGTTCGAACCGGGGATCATAGGAGGCTCCTAGTCGTGGGCGTGGTTGGTGATGGGGCCGACGTGGACCAGCTTGGGGTCCTCGCCGCGCTCGAGCGCCAGATCGCGCAGGATGGCGTCCTCGCGGGCCTCCATGACCTCGGCCTCGTCGTCCTCGATATGGTCGTACCCCAACAGGTGCAGCATGCCATGAACGAGCATCAGGCGGCACTCGTCGGCAGGGCTATTGCCAAAGCCGGGGGCCTGACGGGCAATGACCTGCGGAGCCAAGATGATATCGCCGAGCTCGAGCGTCTCGTCGGCGGGAATATCCTCGTCAAAGGCCGAGTCGCATTCAAACGAGAGGACATCGGTGGTGCGGTCGATACCGCGCCACTCGTGGTTGAGCTCGTGCATCTCATCCTCATCGACATACGAAAGGGAAATCTCAACTTCACGCTCAACGCCCTCGGCGGCAAGCACGACCTCGCAGATGTGCTCTACCTCCTGCGCGTCGAGCAGCGTATCGAGCTCGGCATCGTTGCTGATCAATACACTCAACGGGACTCCTTTCGGTCGTGCACGCGCTTCTCGCGTACATCATCATAAGCATCGTATGCCTCGACGATACGCCCCACCAAGGCATGGCGCACCACGTCGGCACGCTCGAGGTGAGAAAATGCGACATCATCGACACGGCCTAAAATCTGCTCGACGTCGGCAAGACCGCCGCGACGACCCACCAGGTCACGCTGACTCAGGTCACCGGTAATCACAAACTTGGAGTTAAAGCCCAGGCGCGTCAGGAACATCTTCATCTGCTCGGGCGTGGTATTTTGGGCCTCGTCGAGCACCACAAAGGCATCGCTCAGCGTGCGGCCGCGCATGTAGGCAAGCGGGGCGATCTCGATCACGCCGCGCTCCATAAGCTCATCGGTGCGCTCGCGATCCATCATGTCAAAAAGGGCGTCGTAGAGCGGACGCATGTAAGGATCGATCTTTTCCTCGAGGGTACCGGGCAAAAAGCCCAGGTTCTCCCCCGCCTCTACAACCGGACGCGTCAAGATCAGACGGCCCACCTCATGACGCTTGAGCGCGGCAACGGCGAGCGCCATGGCCAAATAAGTCTTACCGGTACCGGCAGGACCTAGGCCAAACGTGATGGTATGCGAGCGGATGGCATCCACGTAGCGCTTTTGGCCGAGCGTCTTGGGGCGAATGGCGCGACCGCGATACGAAAGCAGCACGTCGTCGCGAAGCGACGTAGCCTCGTGCTCGCCATCGCGCAAGACGACCAGGCAGCGAGAGACATCGTCGGCAGACAGTGTACGCCCGGCGGCCGCCTCGCGAAAAGCATGCTCGAAAAAACGCGCCACGAGCTCGACCTCGTCCGGGTCGCCGCTCACGGCGATACTGTCGCCACGGGCGACCACGTGGGCGCGAACCAAGCTCTCCAGCGCACGAAGGACGCCGTCGCCGGCACCCAAAACGCGCGAAGGGTCAATTCCCCCGGGAACGGTAAGTCTAATCTTCGAGGCTTCCATGAACCTCCCTGCGTGTATGGACCAAGCCGGAATCATCGACTCCGATGATAGCAACATCGAGCAGGCACGGGGCTGTGAGTCCACGGGTATCGTCAAGACGGGCATGATGGAAAGAACCGAGCGTCAGGTTGTCGCCATATTCGAGCACGGCACGCTCGACGGTTCCCACGCGACGGCGAGCGTCGGCAATGGCGAGCTCCTGCGCCGCGGCTCGCATGCGGCGGCTGCGCTCAGCCATAACCTCGGGCGGCACCTGGTCGGGCATGTCGGCAGCAAGGGTACCGGGACGCTTGCTGTAGCGGAACACGTGCATACGCGAAAAGCCCACGCGGCGGCACAGCGCCAGCGACTCCTCAAACTCCTCGTCCGTCTCGCCGGGAAAACCGACGATGACATCGCACGAAAGGGACGCCTGAGGCAAGTTGGTGCGAATCATGTGCACCGTCTCCTCGAAGGCCTCGGCGCTATAGGGACGGCCCATGCGATGCAGTGTCCTGGTGCAGCCGGACTGCACGGGCAGGTGTAAAAACGGGGCGATGCGCTTCGGATAGCGCGCCATGACCTTAAGCAGGGACTCGGAGATATCCATGGGCTCGACCGAGGAAATGCGCACATGCGGAATGGACGTGCGCTCCATGATCGCCTCGAGCAGCTCATCGATCTCGACGTGTTCATCAGTCGCGCTCTTGCCATCGTAGGCGCCCAGGTTCACGCCCGTCAGCACTACCTCGGGCACGCCGGCCTCCTGGGCCTCGCGAACCTGCTCGAGTACGGACTCGACCGGCACGGAGCGCTCGGGGCCGCGGGCCTTCCATACAATGCAATAGGTGCAACGATGGTTGCAGCCGTCCTGGATCTTCACGCCCAGACGCGAGCGACCGAGCGCGTCGACCACCTCGCCGTCACTGCAGGCGGGAACGTCATCGGACTCAACGCCCAGCACCTCACAGACGCGTTCGGCGACATCGATCTTGGACGGCTCGGCGATCACGCGGTCCGAAAGCTCCAGCAGCTCCTCGGGGTGCAGATTGACTACGCATCCGGTCACGACCACATAGGGCTCGTTTGGATAAGCCAGCGCATGGCGAACGGCTTTACGGGTCTTGGCCTCGGCCTCGCCCGTAACGGCACAGGTGTTAATGACGATCAGCTCAGCATCCTGAGGCTCCACCATCGCAAAGCCCAGGCGCATTAGATCGGCAGTGATACGGTCGGACTCAACCCGGTTGACGCGGCAGCCGAGGTTGACGACAGAGATATGAGGTGCGAGCACGCGGGCTCCTTAATCGAGGATGTCGTCGAGAGCGCTCTTGATGCGATCGGTTACCGACTTCTTACCGGATGCGACGTCATCGCCCATCTCGTCGGCAAAGGCGCGAAGCAGCTCGCGCTGCTTGTTGGAAAGGTTCGTGGGGACGACCACGCGCACCTGAACGATAAGACGGCCACGCGAACCGCCACCGCCGATACGCGGCATGCCGTAATTGTTGACGCTCACGGTGTCACCGTACTGTGTGCCGGCGGGGACGCACACCTTGACGACCTCATCGGGCATAATGCCCTCGACCTCGATCTCGCAGCCGAGCGCGGCCTGCGCAATCGAGATATCGCTCACCAAGTACAGATCATCGCCATTACGCTTAAAACGCTCATGATCGGCGACACGCACGTTGACGATCAGGTCGCCCGAGGGCTCGCCGCGAAGGCCGGCCTCGCCAAAACCACTCACGCGCAGCTGGCGACCGGTCGAAACACCGGCGGGAATATCGATGTCGATCTTTTCGTGCGAAGGCGTACGACCCTGACCGTCGCAGGTCTCGCAGGGATGATCGATGACCGTGCCCTCGCCATGGCAGTCGGGGCAAGGCGAAGAGGACTGAACCTGGCCCAGGAACGAGCGCTGGACCGTCGTGACATAGCCCGTGCCGTGGCAGCGGCTGCACTGCTTTTCCTGTGC
>CABUUD010000148.1 GCA_902494585.1 uncultured Collinsella sp.
CAGAACGGCGGGAAGTTGTAGTGGTGCATGTAGCGCTTGCCCTCGGTGGGCTCGATGGTATCCAGACGCTGGCCCTCGTTGAGCATGCCGAGCGACAGGACGGAGAGCACCTGGGTCTGGCCGCGCTGGAACAGGCCGGAGCCGTGAACGAGCGGCAGATAGTTGTCCTTCACCATGATGGGACGAATCTCGTCGGCAGCACGGCCGTCGACGCGCTCGCCGGTCTCGACGACCATGGTGCGCATGGCCTTCTTCTCGAGCTTCTTGAGCGCCACGGGGATCTCGCGCTCCCAAGCGGCCTGCTCCTCATCGGTGAACTCGGCGCGGATGGACTCCTTCAGAGCCTCGACCTTGCCGATACGGGAGAGCTTGTCAGCGTCGCGAAGGGCGGCTGCCATCTCGTCGTAGTGGGCAAAGATGCGCTCCTGGACCTCCTCGACGGGCTGGTCGAGCGGGTACTCCTTCTTGACGATGGGGCCGTTGACCTGCTCCCACTCGGCAACGAACTCGTCCTGAGCCTGGCAGAAAGCAGCAAGGGCCTCCTGGCCAAACTTCATGGCGGCGAGCATGTCGTCCTCGGAGATCTCCTCGGCACCGGCCTCGACCATCGAAATGAAGTCGGCGGATCCGCCCAGCTCCAGGTCCAGATCGGAATTCTCGCGCTCCTCATAGGTGGGGTTGACGATAAACTCGCCGGTCTCCACGTTGCGGCCGATGCGCACGCAGGCAAGCGGGCCCTCGAAGGGCACGCCGCCGAGCGTCATGGCCAGAGAAGCACCCATGACGTTGATGACGTCGAAGGGGTTGACCTGGTCGGCGACGAGCGAGGTAGCGACGATGTGCACCTCGTTGCGGAAGCCGTCCGGGAAGCTCGGGCGAATCGGGCGGTCGATCATGCGCGCGGTGAGCGTGGCCTTCTCGCTGGGACGGCCCTCACGCTTGAGGTAGCCACCCGGAATGCGGCCGGCGGCGTACATCTTCTCGTTGAAGTCGACGGTCAGCGGGAAGAAGTCGTAATTCTTGCGCTCCTTGGAGACGACCACGGTGTCGAGCATCGTGGTGTCGCCCTGCTTGACCAGGCACGCGCCGGTGGCCTGCTTGGCAAGCTCGCCGGACTCAAAGGTGTAGGTCTTGCCGTACAGCTCAAAGGTCTTGGATACGAGTGTCATTGTTCTCCTTTACCCCACAGGCCCCTTGCCTGCGGGCTTCTCATGTGACGCGGGCCCCCTGCCCCCGCCACGCTTCAGAGCGTGATTGTTCACGCCCTTACACAAAAAGAGCGCCCCGCTGCGCAGGACGCTCTTAGCATGTACAAATCCTTACTGGATGTTGTCGCGGATGCCCAGAGCCTTGATGAGCTCACGGTACTCAACGATGTCGTTCTTCTTGATGTAGGAGAGAAGACGACGACGACGGCCGACGAGCATGAGCAGGCCACGACGGGTGTGGAAGTCCTTCTGGTGGGACTTCATGTGCTCGGTCAGCTCCTTGATGCGCTCGGACAGGATGGCGACCTGAACCTTGGGGTTGCCGGTGTCGACCGGGGTATTACCGAACTGGGCAGTCAGCTCCGCCTTACGCTCTTTGGAAACAGTCATTGTTTCACCTTTCGTTTCTTGTCGCCCGCGGGCGACATTATTCGCCTCGGACTGGGAAGCCGCCGGTGGAGCGAGCATCCAAGGTCGAGGTACCAACAGGTCGGTATGTTACCACAAGCAGCCCACGCCTGCGCATCATCACCGACCCAACATGAATTCCATCGCACGGAGGCGCTGATCGGTGTGCGTCGCAGCCCAAACATGCGAAAGCCCCAACAAAAAGGCAGCGGTATGGGGATCGACCCTCTCGGCCAAAAGCGCATCGAAAGTCATGGACATAAGGGCACGCAGCCATGCGACCTCACCGGTCGATACCAGCTCGGCACCCGGAACGCTCGACGCGCACGAGCCGCACATGAGCCCGCCGGCCTGGGGCGAAAAATACGACAGCATAGGGTCTCCGCACAGTACGCAGGCCGAAAAATCGGGTCGGTAGCCAACGTGCGATAGCAGCTTAAACACATATGCCGCCACAAGCAGATCCATATGCGCCGTGTCGAGCCCGCTGCCCACCAGAGCAAGCGCTCGCTGCGTGATGGCAAAGGTAAACGGGTCCTCGGCATCCTCGAACGAGCACACGCGCGCGACCTCGGCGATCGCGCTTGCGGCGCAGGTCGTCTCGTAATCGGGCGCAGCGCCGAGCGGTGCCTCCATAAGCTCGGCCTGGGAAACCACGTCGAGCGACCGTCCATGCGCGAGCAGCATATCGACGGTACAGAACAGCTCGCAGCGCGCAGCCAGGCGCCCACCGGGCTTGCGGGCGCCCTTTGCCACGGCGCGAACCTGCCGACCCCGCTCGTCAAGCATCGTCAAGATCAGGTCCGTCTCTTTGAGCTTCGTCTTATCGAGGACAAGCACCTTCGTGCGATATGTCCGGGAGCCTGCCATGCGCGCCGCGCGTCCTTAGTCCTCGGCGTTGTAGCCAAAGCGGCGAATCTGGGCCTCGTCGTCACGCCAGCCGGCCTTGACCTTCACGTCCAGCTCCAAAAAGACCTGCGTGCCAAAGATGCGCTCAAGATCGCGGCGAGCGTCGATACCGATATGTTTGATCATCTCGCCGCCCTTGCCGATGATGATGCCCTTTTGCCCCTCGCGCTCGACGTAAATGGTGGCGTGCACGCGCAGCACCTTCTTGGTCTGCTCGAGCGCATCGCAGATCACGCCAACGGAGTGCGGGATCTCATCACGGGTGCGGCGCAAGACCTTCTCGCGCACAAACTCGGCAACGAGCGTCTCGTCGGAAGCGTCGGTACCCATGTCCTCGGGGAACCAACGCGGACCCTCGGGCAAAAAGTGCGCAACGGTCTCAATGAAGGCATCGACGTTGAAGTTCTTGACCGACGACGTCACGATCTCATCGTCATATTCCATGAGCTCGTGGGCTGTCTTAAGCTGCTCCATGACCTGTGCGGGGTCGGCCTCATCGGCCTTGGTGAGCACCAGGACCTTCTTGGAACGAGCGTTCTTGACGCGCTCGGCAACCCAGGCGTCTCCCCTGCCGATCGGCTTGGTGGCATCAATCAAAAACGCGACGACATCGACATCGTTCAGCTCGAACAGCGCGCTCTTGTTGAGCTCGGACCCCAGGCCGTCCTTGGGCTTGTGAATACCCGGAGTATCGACAAAAACCAGCTGGTAGCCGGGACGGTTGACGACGGCGCGCATGCGGCGGCGGGTCGTCTGGGCCACCGGCGAGGTGATGGCGACCTTTTTGCCATAGCAGGCGTTGAGCAGTGTGGACTTGCCGGCGTTGGGGCGGCCGACCAGGGCCACGAAGCCGCTGCGGAAACCGGGCTCAACGTCGCCAAAGCCCGCGAGGCTGTCGTCCTCGTCGCACAGGGCGTCGAGTTCCTCGTCACTCATGCCCTCAAACGGGTCGAACTCCTCGACATCCTCATAGGCCTCGGTCGCTTCGGCATCCAACGCATCCAGGGACTCGTCGTCCAGAGTTTCATCGATAGGCTGCATATTGTCGGACATGAAAATCCCTTTCTAAATAAATTCGAGCGCGTGGGCAAAGACAAGCAAGCCCACGATCGCGGCGGTAATGGAAAGAACGTATACCGAGGCGGCGGCGATATCTTTGGCGCGCTTCGC
>CABUUD010000149.1 GCA_902494585.1 uncultured Collinsella sp.
CCTCGTCGAGCTCGGCCGTGACGGCGGCATGCACCACCGCGTCGCAGGTCTCCCCCGCCGCCTTCACAACCGGCCACTCTGCGAGCAGCTCGTTGACGGAGGGAATGGCGCGCAGGCGGGCGCGCACCTCATCGGACATGTTCTGGCTATCGCTCATGTGCGGCCTTTCAAAACCAAAGGTGAATCAATCGTTCGAATGTCAAACTATCAGCCAATTCGATCAGCTGAGTCAATTACTCGCTATTATCCTCGCGTGCCGTGATCTTTTCCACGCGAACGGCGTTTTCCTGGGTGAGCGCGGCGCCCGTCAACGGGTCCCAACGCAACGGTGTATGGTCGAGCGGGCCCACGCCCAGGGCCTGAGCGCCACCGGCATCGGCGCCAAACGAACGTCCGCCGGGGGCGGCCGACGTAAAGATACACGCCGGATGCAGATACGGCGTCGTCTCCACGCGCACGCGGTCGCGGCCCATATCGCTCACGAGCTCGACGATCTCGCCGTCGGCGATGCCCATGTGCGCAGCAGCATCGGCATTCATCTGCACGGCATCCAGGTCCGATCCAGCCTCGGCGGCACCTTGAGCCGCAAGCCTGCGCGAGGTATGCGACTCAAAGGGTCGATTGCCGCTAATAAGGCGAAACATCCCCGGTCCAGGCTCCACCATGGGAGCGATCCAGTTGGGTACACGACCCAGGCCGGCTCGTTCCCATACGTCACTTGCCAGCGCAATTTTGCCGCCATCCAAGGGAATCGCCGGCTCGCCCGTACGCGACGGCAACGCAACACCCGTGTCGGCCCAGCCGCGCTCCTTGAGCTCGTCCAGATCAATCCCAAAAGGCTCCACCCGGGCAGCTGCCAGATCGTCAGACGTAAACCGAAAGTACTCGCCCACGCCACACGCCTGCGCCAGACCGGCAAAAATCTCCCGACCGGGACGTGTGTCGTCATGCTGCACGGGCAGCACGGCGTTGCGGTAGAACACGCGCGCATCGTTGGCGCCTACGACCGTGCCCACGCCGCGGTCGGCCTCAAGATACGTCACATCGGGCAACACGAAGTCCGAAGCACGCGCCGTCTCGGACCAGCGAATATCAATCGTCACGAGCAAGTCGAGCTGCTGCAAAATACCCAACCAAGCCTGCGCATTGCCATAGCCCGCACCGGGGTTACTGGCATAGACGATGAGCCCACGCAAATCGCCGGCGAGAATCGACTGACCGATGGTCGTGCACAGGCCGCGCACCGGATCGACCAGTGGATAGCGCTCGGACCCCAACTTGGGTTCACGTGGCATCGACGGCGTCGCGAAACGCGCAGGGTCCAAATCGCCCAACGCAAGCGGCGTGGGTGGATTGAGGGCACCGCCCGCGTGTCCGATGCAGCCCAGCAGCACATCGACCAAGCAGATAGCGCGCGCGGTCTGGGTGCTATTGGCATACGCGATACCGATGCCACCGTGAAAGCCCGCATCCACCACGGCGGCAGGCGTGGCGGCAGCCAGATCGCGCGCCGTGGCGACAATCTCTGCAGCCGGCACGTCGCACATCGACTCGGCCCACTCGGGCGTCCAAGCACGGGCCACCTGCGCCAGCTCGTCAAAACCCGTGGTATAGCGGGCAACGAACTCGTGGTCGTACAAGTCCTCGGCAATCAGCACATGGGCGATGCCCAGCAGTAGTGCCAAATCGCAGCCCGGGCGCACACGCAGCCAGCGGTCGGCAAGCGCGGCGGAGCCGCTGCGCCGGGGGTCGACCACGATAATCTTCGCCCCGCGCCGGCGCGCATCGTTGAGCGCATCGACGGCCCCCGTCGTCGACGAATCGACAATGGAACGCCCCATGTACATGATGCAGTCGGTATGCGCAAGGTCGGAGGCGGGGCTATAGCCCAGGCTGTGCTCCCAACCAGTGAGACGGCTTACCTCGCAGGCGCCATCGGCACCGTACACGTTGGGCGAACCCAGCGCATGCATAAAACGATACGCCCAGTAGCGGTCGAACGAGGGCACACCAAGTGTCATGCCCAGCGCACGGGGCCCATGCTCGTCAACAATCCCCAAAAGGCGCTCGGCAATCTGAGCAAACGCCTCGTCCCAGGTAATCGCATCAAACCCCGAGCCATCCCGGCGGCGTCGCATGGGGTGCATGATGCGGTCGCGCTCGTCAAACGGCATTGCCAGGCGATGCCGTCCGCGGGCGCACAGGGCTCGCGCCGCGCACGGATGCCCCGGCACCGGCAACTCGGCCACCACACGCCCATCCTCAACATGGGCCGCAAAGGCGCAATCGGCATAGCATCCCCCGCATGTGGTCACCACGGCGCGACCGTCACGCTCCACAGCAGATGCCATCTCGATTACCCCTTTCATCAGCCAAACACAACAGGCCAACAGCCCGGCAACGAGCCCCAGACCCAAAAAGCCTCCCGCACGGCAACGCCCGCGGGAGGCCAACGTCAAACAGACGGTACCTTACGCCTCGGACTTCTTGGCGTAGACAAACCAGTAGCCGAGCGCGATCAGAACCGCGCCGCCCACGATGTTGCCCAGCGTGGCGGCGGACAAGTTAAACGCAATGCCCGCAGCGTTGAGCGCATCGGCGCCGGCGACGTCGGCACCATAGCCGCACGCGTGCATCACGGCACCCATGGGCAAAAAGTACATGTTGGCAACGCAGTGCTCAAAACCGCAGGCCACAAAGGCGGCGATGGGCAGCAAAATGCCCACA
The DNA here is from genome assembly GCA_902494585.1 of uncultured Collinsella sp. Lineage (GTDB taxonomy): Bacteria > Actinomycetota > Coriobacteriia > Coriobacteriales > Coriobacteriaceae > Collinsella. The sequence continues at coordinate 2,728 of CABUUD010000149.1, forward strand.
ACCTTATCGACTACGGTCTTGCCCGCAGTGCCAATCCACACGGCGAGGCACACAAAGATGTTGCACAGGATGCCGCGGAAGAAGATCGTCACCCAGTCGACCGTCACCTTGCCGGCGGCGACGCTCACCATGGAGTTGGCGACCGCCTCGCCGTTGAGCTTATAGATGCCGGCCATGTACACCAAAAAGACGATGAACAGGGCACCGACAAAATTGCCGACCCACACGACGACCCAGGCCTTAAGCATCTGAACCAGGGTGATCTTTTTGCTCTTGAGCGCGCAGACCATGAGCGAGTTGCCGGTGAACAACTCGGCACCGCACACCAGCACGAGCACCAGGCCCAAGCAAAAGCACAGGCCGCCCACGACGCGCTGAGCGCCCCAGCCCAGCGTGCTATCGCTCAAGAACACGGTAAAGAACAGACCGCCGAAGGCGATGAACGCGCCGGCGAACATTGCCAACAGAAAGGCCTTTGCGACCGGCAGGTTGGCCTTGGTCACGCCGGCGGCCTCGGTCTTGGCCTCGATCGCGGCGGGTGCCAGGCAATCAGGAGCGGGGTACTCCACCTTGGAATCTGCCATGTCAATCACTTCTTTCCTAATCAGCAGGGACAAGCGCTCCTATTGCTCTTGCCCCAAGCGGACAAAGTGGGAAAAGTCGTTGGCGGCCACGGCGTCGTACACGGCGTCAACGGCGTCAAAGACCTCCGGGGACATAGGGTTATAGAACTCCGTATCGCCCGGCTGAATCCCTATGAAGACGATATCTTCGCACGATTGCTCGATTTCCTCGATCAGAATCGACAAAGGAAGCGAATGCGTGGTGAACATCGACTTGCGGGCCACGTCACGTTTGTCGAGCAAGCGGATGGCGCCGACGGGCAGCGCCATGTCGGCGGCATCGACCAAGACCAGACGCGGCGGACGCTCG
>CABUUD010000150.1 GCA_902494585.1 uncultured Collinsella sp.
AGGTAATGCCCGCCACGGGCAGCTCGCCCGAAACCGTCACACAGATTGGCCAAGTCAAGGCCAGCGCATCGGGCGCGGATAATCTGGCGACGTTCACGCTCGAAGACACGTTCCTCGATGCAGCGTCGAGCCTTCTGGAAGAAGGATGCAAGCTGCGCTTTGTCCTCGACTACCAGGGCAAGACCTATACACTCTCCTCCCCCATGGCCGTTGTCACCGCGCCGGCCGCAAAGGCAGAATCGGGCTCGACCACTATCGTCCCCACTACCATGGACCAAGAGATCACTCCGTTTGATTTTCCGGCGGCGTTTCCCGGCATTGGCGGCAACAAGTTCACGTGCTGGATGCCCTCGTTCCCCATTTTGTTCGATTTCTCTTTTGCCGGGTACGTGCTGTTTGGCGGAGGATACAAACCGGTCGGTTACATGAACGATTCAGGTAATCCGGATCCGGAGTACTGGAAGAAATCGCCGCGCGAGTCGGGCGCCAAGCAGGCAAACCGCTACCTCGACGAGATGGAGGGGAAGTGGAATCAGTACAAGAGTATGAGTGCCGGTTCGGGCACCGATCCAAGAAACACTAAGCTCCTTCGCCACCATTGCACGCCGCTGTTCACGATGGATATCGCCACACAGCTGTACGGCTCGCTCGCCTACGATTGGGTGGGCAAAACCTGGGGCAGCAACAACGACCCCGCATACGGCAATATTAAGGCACTCTTCCAGGTAAGAACCGACCTCAATTGGACCGAGCAGTTTACCCTAGGACCGGTGCCGTTTTTCCTAAACGTCAACCCCTGGGTGCTGGCAAAACTGGCGCTCACCGTGGGTGCCCACACGCACGGCAGCGGCGCGGCGTTTTTTAAAAACATTTCGCTCGACTATTCAAACACGTCGGGCTCGTTCACCATCCAGATCGGGCTTGCTGTCACCTTTGGAGCCGGCGTTGCAGGCGTCGCTTCGTCTGCCGTGCGCGGCGCTGCATCCCTCACGCTGTTCATTGGGTACGAGAAGGCAGATGGACACCAGCTTCCGCGACTGCGCGTGGGTGCGGACGTCGATGTCGATGTGATACTCCAGTTCGTAATGTTCAAGTGGACCACCAAGGCTTGGTCGGGGTCGTGGCCCACACTCCTCGATTCGTGGAATATGTCGGTGAACAATGGCAACCAGTATGCGCTCCAACGCTCTGAGCTTGCATTGGGTGGGGATACGCCTTACACGCTGGATGCCTGCTTCGGCACGCCCGGCAACATCGAGGCGGGCGGCGTGCCGCAATTTATCGCATCGGCCACCATCGTCACCAACGCCGAGCTACTCGCACGCGCCGAAGTTAAGGCCACCGCCGTAAACGTCGCGCCTGTCGTGCGCGATTGGGATCAAGCGGTCACGCGCATTGAGCTCGAGGCGGATGCAGAAAGCGACGACACGGGACAGATCGAGCATTTCGTCCATGCACTGATAGAGAACGACGAAAACGCCGCGCCGATGTATGCGTACACCCATATCGGGCAGGCGACGAACGCCGTTGCGGACCCCAACGCCAATTCTGCTGGTGTATCGGAGGACGAGCGTGGCGGCATCAAGCCCTCGAGCGACAACGTGCTGTTTGCTGGCGTGCTCAGCGAAGCTCACATGAAGCTGGCAATGATTGCCGGCGTAGAATGCCTGTTCCGTATCACCTCGGTGCGCTACGGCGACAATGGCCGCTCGCGCCTAGTGGTGCACACAAAGGCAAACGGCACGTGGTCTGCCCCCATGCCCGTGGACTTCCCCCTTGGCTTTGGCGAGGGCGACGTGGAGCGCGACGGCATATTCGATTACGACTTCGACGTAGTGGAATATACGGACGGAAGAGAAAACCAGGACGCTTACGTGCTGCTGGTCTCGGGCGAGCGCCCCGACGGCGACAACACCCTTTTCGATACGGCAAGCACAGCCGGCATACTGTCCGTTGTGCGCCTGCGCATAAGCAACGACGGAGTTCGCGTGATGTCGCACACGTCGTGGCGCAGCATCTCGCGCGGCCGCCTTCAGGAGGATGGCCACCATTGTCTGCAGTGCCCACGCATCACGGTGGGCAAGACACTTGTCGACGGACGTCTGTCGGGCGCCTACCTCCACCGCCACGGAGCCACCGCAGAGAAGGCGCTCGGCAGCGAGGCCGAGGTTGCGCTGGAGTGCTTTACCCTGTGGTCGGACGTTTCGGGCGACAGCCTCACGTTCCGTCAGGTCCTCCGCTTTCCGCAAGCGCCATCGAGCATCGAGCTGGGCGTACCCGAGAATATCAACGGCAAAATGGTGGTGCCCGTTGCATACGAAACTGCAAACGGTTGTGGCTGCGCATCGTATGCCGTGATCGGCCAGTCCATCACGGGTTGGGGCGTTATGCCACCAGATGCCACAGTACCCCACGCGGTGCCGTGGCCACAACATTCGGGCTTTTTGGCAACCGTCAACGAGCAACTGCAGCATATTACTTGGACGCGAGGCGCATCGGCATTTGCAACGCAGCCCGTGGGTGCCGCAGGCTGTGGCCCGGCATCGTTTAGCGTAAGCAACAACGGCAGGTGCGTGCTCTATGTAGAGAACACCGATGGCAAGGTGGGACAAACCTACGACGAAGAAGGCAACCCGGTAGCAGTGATGGGCAAGCACTTCCGCATCTTCGCCAGCACCTTGGCAGGCGATCTGTTCACGGAGCCGTTCGTGATGTGCGAGCTGGACCATCCCGTCGATCAGATAACGACATTTTTGACGTCGGGAGGCATGCTCTCCGCGCTCGCCACACACATTGTGAGCGCGGAGAAGAGCGAGGCAGAGCTGCACGGCATCGAAGTGCCCTTGGTGGCGTGTGCCACTCCGACGGGCGCGGTCGCTACCTCGGGCGCGGTGGTGCCCGGAGCAGCAGGTGAATCCTTTATGGTCACGGTGCGAAACGACGGCAACACCTTGCTGACCGCCGGCACGATCGATCTGTACCGAGAGGGCTCCAGCCAGCCGTTCTCCAGTGCATCCATCGGGTTCGGAGCGAATGCACGAATGGCATCGATCTACGATCCGGAGCTCGCCGAGGATGCTTCGGCCAACGACATGGCACACGTGAAGTACGCGCTCGAGACGCTGGGCGCACGTTTTGCGACGCACCCGCTGGTTGCCGACAATGGCAACGCCGTGCTGGCACCAGGCTGCACGGCACAGTTCCGCATGAGCTTCGCCATCCCCGAGAGTTGGAGCGACGAAGTGGGCAAACGCGTAACGCTGTATGCGAAGGCGCGTGATCTGGTGGCGCTCGATCCCGTGACGCTCGAGGAAATTCGACCGGGCGCAAACTCGGCGCTGGGTGCCGTACTGCACGAGCTTCATGTGCCCGACGCGGCATGCGAGCGCTCAGAAGTTCAGGTCGGCGTATGCGGCAGCGCGGATACGACAGGGCTTCACGACGCCCCGATGACAGCAGACGGCGATGGTGGCTCGAGTGGCGGCGGTGCTGACGAGGACGGCGGCTCCGGCGGAAGCAGCTCCGGCAGTGGCAAGGACCACGGCAATAACAAGCGCTCCGGAAAAGCGGGCGCGCTTGCGGGCACGGGCGATGTCAGCGCTCCCCTTACGGCAGCCGCTGCAGCACTCGCCGCGGCAGG
>CABUUD010000151.1 GCA_902494585.1 uncultured Collinsella sp.
AGGGGGTCGAACCCTGGACCTTGGGATTAAGAGTCCCCTGCTCTACCAACTGAGCTAACGACCCAAAGCTAAAGTCCGTTATGGCGGACTTTAGAGGAGATATCGTGTGGTGGGCCGTCAGGGGTTCGAACCCTGGACCTTGGGATTAAGAGTCCCCTGCTCTACCAACTGAGCTAACGACCCGATATCAACACGAAGCAAGAACTGGGGTGGGTAAAGGGACTCGAACCCTCGACCTACGGGACCACAACCCGTCGCTCTAGCCAACTGAGCTACACCCACCGTGTCCTGTGCGCTTCGCGCTCGACTATTATTGCAAGGAACGCCATGCGATGCAAGCCCCAATTTTCAAGAATTTTGAAAAGAGTTTTTCGAGCGCGTTTCGAGCAATTCCCACCCTTTTCATAGGAGTAAACTTGCCCCACTGCAAACCCTCGAAAGGACCGTCATGAAAGAACTCTCCAATCGCACGGCAACATTCACCGATTCGGTCATCCGCCGCATGACACGCATCTCCAATCAGTACGACGCCGTCAATCTCTCGCAGGGCTTCCCCGACTTCGATCCCCCGGCGCAGCTGCTCAACAGCCTGAGCACCATCGCCAGCGACCCCAAGCCGCTCTATCACCAGTACTCCATCACCTGGGGCTCCCAGGCCATGCGCGAGGCGCTCGCCGCCAAGCAGGAGCACTTTATGGGCATGCCGGTCGACCCCAACCAGAATATCGTGGTCACCTGCGGCTCCACCGAGGCCATGATGGCCGCCATGATGACGGTCACAAACCCCGGCGACAAGGTCGTCATCTTCTCGCCGTTCTACGAGAACTACGGCGCCGACACAATCCTTTCGGGTGCCGAGCCCATCTACGTGCCGCTCAACCCGCCTGCGTTCGACTTTGACCGCGAGACACTCGAGGCGGCCTTCCGCGACAACGATCCCAAGGCCATCGTCCTGTGCAACCCTTCCAACCCCTGCGGCAAGGTCTTTACGCGCGAGGAGCTCACCTTTATTGCCAACCTCTGCAAAAAGTACGACGCCTACTGCATTACCGACGAGGTATACGAGCACATCGTCTACGCGCCCCACGAGCACGTCTATATGGCCACGCTGCCCGGCATGTTCGAGCGAACCATCAGCTGCAGCTCGCTGTCCAAGACGTACTCCATCACCGGTTGGCGCCTGGGCTACACCATTGCCCCGGCCCAGATCACCGAGCGTATCAAGAAGGTCCACGACTTTCTCACCGTGGGTGCCGCCGCTCCCCTGCAGGAAGCCGTTGTCACCGCCCTCAACTTCGACGACAGCTATTACGATGAGGTCCTCGACCTCTACACCGCCAAACGCGACCTGTTCTGCCAGGGGCTCGATAGCATCGGTCTTGAGCATAACGTGCCGCAGGGCGCCTACTACGTCATGATGGACATCTCTGAGTTTGGCTATGACAGCGACCTCGAATTCTGCGAGGACCTCGCATCTAAGGTGGGCGTGGGCGCCGTGCCCGGATCGAGCTTCTTCCGCGAGCCCGTCAACCATCTGATTCGTTTCCACTTTGCCAAGCGAGACGAGACGCTTAACGCGGCGCTGGAGAACCTCAAGTCGCTACGTGATAAAATCAAGCCGCGCGGGTAAGGACAGCCCAGCAACTAAAGCAACCAAAGAAGCCTCGCACCGCCCGCTGCGTTGCGAGGCTTCTTTTTATAGCGCTTTATTAAATGGTTTAGAGCCCTATACTTTAGTCACGGAGCAACTCGTCCCAGAGAGAGGAATACTATGGCAGAACAGCAGCTTATCGGAGCGCTCGAGGCCGGCGGCACCAAGATGGTCTGTGCCACGGGCTATGCAGACGGTACGGTCCTGGAGCGTGAGCAGATCGCGACCACGACCCCGCAGGAGACCGTTGAGGCCGTCAACGCATGGTTTGCCGACAAGGGCGTCGCCGCGCTGGGCATCGGCGCCTTTGGCCCCACCGCGGTCAACCCCGCCTCACCCCAATACGGCAAGATCCTGGAGACGCCCAAAACGGCATGGCGCTACTTTGATCTGCTGGGCACCATCCAAAACGAGCTCAATATTCCCTGTGGCTACGATACCGACGTCAACGTCGCCTGCTTGGGCGAGGTCACCTTTGGTTGCGCCCAGGGCCTCACCGACGTGGTCTACCTGACCATCGGCACCGGTGTGGGCGCCGGCGTGCTCTCGGGAGGCAAGCTCGTGCGCGGCATGATGCATCCCGAGGCCGGCCACATCCTGGTCACACGCGACCCGCGCGACACCATCGGCGAGCACAGTGCCTGCCCCTTCCACGACAACTGCCTCGAGGGCCTCATCGCCGGCCCTGCCGTTAAAAAGCGCTGGGATGGCAAGAGCGCCGGAGACATGGCCGATGACCCGGAGGCCATGGATCTGCTCGCGGGCTACCTGGCACAGGCGCTCATGACCTACACGCTGTGCTATGCCCCGCAGAAGATCATCATCGGCGGCGGCGTGGCCGACCACACCCCCATCGTGCCGCTCGCACGCAAAAAGTGCGCCGAGATGCTCAACGGCTATATCGTCACGCCCGAGGTCAACGACATCGATACCTATATTGTCAACAACAGCCTTGAGGGCAAGCAGGGCATCATGGGCTGCCTGGCCCTGGGCGCCCAGGCGCTCCAGTAAAGGGTGCATCAACGGCGCACGGCGTAGCCAAGCTCGCAAAACGCACGGACAAAACCGTCACGCCCCGCAGAGGCCCTCAAACGAACAAAGCCGCCTAGGACCAAGCAAAACGTCCTAGGCGGCCTTTTTGGTGTAAATCAGCGACCGTAAGAGATATCGGAGCACGACGCCTGTCGTCGCCCCGCAGCAGTCGATCATCACATCGGTAATCATGCCGGCGCGACCGGGCACAAAAAGCTGGATCGTCTCGTCGATAGAGGGAACAAGCAGCAAGAACACCGCCGTGGGCAGCAACACATCAAACGTGCGCCGGCCTTCGAGGTCAAAGGCGTGCGTCGCCAAGATGCCAAGCACCATGTACTCGGCAAAATGAGCGCACTTGCGCACGACGAAGTTGGTCACCCACTCGTATGGAAGCCCCAGGGCCTGCAAAAAGCCGCGAATGGATTCCATGATCGACAAGCTCAACGAACCAGACCCCGTACCGGGAACCAGCGAATTGCCCCAAATGACGAGCACCATGGCGCAGGCGGCAAGCGCCCATTTTCGATCGAGCTTAACCATGAGGCAATTATGCCTCCGCGCGCAGCGGTGTAAAGCTGGCGGTACCGCCCTCGATAACGCTCAGATAGGCACGGCCCGTGCGCTTGACGGCCGCAGACTGTAGACGGTTGATCTCTTCCTCGAGAATCTGATTAACGCGCTCATGGCGACGGTTTTCCATAACGCCGGCAGCGATAGCCTCGGCGCGCTCGATACCCTCGCGCGAGATACGCGCGGTATCCTCGGGAAGCACGGAGCTGTGGCGGCCGACATAGACGGGAGCAACCGAGACAGGTGAGGCTGCAGGCGTAGGCACCGCCACGGGGGCGGGCTCGGCAGCCTCGGCCATGATCGCCATAGCGGCGGCCCACATGTCCTCGTGGCCCGA
>CABUUD010000152.1 GCA_902494585.1 uncultured Collinsella sp.
AGAAGCCGGCGCCGCGCACGCGTCGCCGTACGGCAGCCAAGACGCAGCAGCACGCCGAGCAGCCGATTCCCGAGGTCGCTGAAGCTCCGGCTCGTTCTGCGGCAGGGGAGGGCGCTTCCTCCGCTGAGCCCATCGTGCCCGCTGAGGCCAGGGAGGTTCCCGCCGTTGACCCGGCTCTGCGCCCGCATCGTCGCGGCCGCAAGCCCAAGGCGTATGTTGAGGCCGAGAAAGCCGCTGCCGCAGCAGCTGCTGCCCAGGGCGCAGCGGTGACGACCGAGCCTACGGCCACGGCCGATGCCCCGGTCCAGGACGCTCCGTCCAACGAGGCTCCCGCATCTGCCGTTGCCGAGCCCGCCGATGTCCGCCCCGGCCGTAGCCGTCGTACCGTGGCAAAGCGCTCGACGAAGGCGAAGGTCAAGGCTGAGGCCAAGCCCGTCGACGACAAGTCCTCCGAGGCAACCGCCGATGCCGCTTCCGAGGCCGAGAACGTCGACCAGCCGGCAACTGAGAAGCCCAAGCGCACGCGCAAGAAGTCCGCGAGGGCCAAGGGTGCCGAGCAGCAGGGTGACGCCGATTCCGGTGCTCATGCCAACGCCGACACCAAGGCAGAGGGCGAGGCTCCGTCCGGCACCGATGCGACCGCAGCCGCGGCTGCCGAAGGCACCGAGACCGAAGAGGGCGCCCGCCCCAGCCGCCGTCAGCACAAGCGCAACGACGAGCGCAACGACCGCAAGGACGATCGCAACAACGACCGCCGCAGCCGTCAGCGCGACCGCAAACAGCGCAACAAGGAGCGCAACGCCGCCCCCACCGAGCCCACGCTTTCGCGCGAGGAGCTTGCGGCCATGAAGGTCGCCGAGCTGCGCGAGAAGGCAAAAGAGTTCGAGATCGAGACGACCGGCAAGAAGAAGGCCGAGCTCGTCGAGGAGATCTACACGACCGCCGCGAAGGCCGAGGGCTTCCGTGATATTAAGGGTATCCTGCAGATTCGCCCGGACAACTCCGGCATCATCCATGCCCACGGTTACATGAAGTCCAACGAAGACGCCTTCGTCCCCGCTTACCTCATCCGCTCCGCACGCCTGCGCACGGGTGATGTTATCGAGGGTTCGCTGCGCCCCTCGCGCGGCGGCGACAAGCGAGCCGGCCTCGCCAAGATCACGACCGTTAACGGCATGGATCCCGAGCAGATCCGCAACCGCCCCAAGTTCGGCGACCTTACCCCGGTCTATCCCAACGAGCCGCTGCGCATGGAGCACGGCAAGGATTCCATCACCGGTCGCGCCATCGATATCGTGTCGCCGATCGGCAAGGGCCAGCGTGGCCTGATCGTGTCGCCGCCCAAGGCCGGCAAGACAACGATCCTTAAGAAGATCTGCCAGTCCATCTCGATCAACAACCCCGAGGTGCACCTCATTTGTCTGCTCGTCGACGAGCGCCCCGAAGAGGTCACCGATATGCAGCGCTCCATTAAGGGCGAGGTCGTGGCCTCGACCTTCGATATGCCCGCCGACAACCACACCCGCGTGGCCGAGCTCGTCATCGAGCGTGCTAAGCGCATTGTGGAGCTGGGCGGCGATGTCGTGGTGGTTCTCGACTCCATCACGCGTCTTGCCCGCGCCTACAATCTGGCGGCACCCGCCTCGGGCCGCATCCTTTCGGGCGGTGTCGATTCGGCGGCCTTGTATCCGCCCAAGCGTTTCCTGGGTGCAGCCCGCAATATCGAGAACGGTGGCTCGCTCACCATCCTCGCCTCCGCCCTTATCGACACCGGCTCCAAGATGGATGAGGTCATCTTTGAGGAGTTCAAGGGCACCGGCAACATGGAACTCAAGCTCGACCGCGACCTCGCCGACCGTCGCATCTTCCCGGCCATCGACCCCGTTGCCTCCGGTACGCGCAACGAGGACCTGCTGGTCGACGAGCAGATGCGCCCGTTTGTCTTCGGCCTGCGTCGCATTCTCGCCGGCATGAACAACACCGAGCGCGCGGCGGCGTCGTTTATTAAGGGCCTTAAGGGCACCAACACCAATCAGGAGTTCTTGGTGCGTTCGGCCAAAAAGCACAGCGACTACGAGCAGACGTTTTAGACCAAAAGCCGCACGCTATATCGCCATAAGAACGGGCAATCGGGCCGGGGTTTATGCCCCGGCCCTTTCTTTACGGCGCCACTCGGCAACATTTTTTGACCTTATGACCGACAAGCAGCAGTTTTCGAGCCATAATCCGGCCTCATCGCTTGCAATCGGAGGGTCGGTTTCGCATAATAACTTTTAAGCTTCGCGACGGAAAACGCAGATGAAACGAACCATATACCGTTGCTTTGGGACGCATGTCCCGCTTCATCTTCTCTCGCGCAGCCAACTGAATGATGCGATTTGGGTGCTGGAAGATGGGGAGAGCTCATGGCTTCTTCTGATGCAACACAACGAGCAGTCCTTGCTGGACTTTCCTGCGGGATCGGCCTTGCCGCCCCCGTGGTGATGTATGCCGCGACGTTGCCGTTCTCGTCGGTCAACGAGACGGTTGTCGCGGGCGCGGTTCCCTTCGCCGTTGGTGCGGTGGCGGGCGTGGGCATCTACGCAGCCTCGCTGGGCATCTCCGAGTATCGCTCTGAGCATGATGGCCGCCTGTTTGAGCCCGATGCCGTGGGCGGCGCCGCTCAGTTTGGCCGGACCCACAACGAGTTCAAGACCGCCTCGATTCCCGCGCAGCAGCAGGGGTCGGCGCCTCAGCCTGCGGTCCCGGCCGATCAGGCCAATGCCACACAGCCTTCTTCCGCATTTCTCTCCGGCCTGACCGGTGCGTTCCAGCGCCGCCACGCCGACGATGGCGTTCCCACCATCGCGCGCGCGGCTAACGCCATGGATGAGGCCGAGGCCTGGTCTATGATCGACAGCATGCTCGATGACGATTCCCCGGTCAGCTGCGATCCCGTGCGTTCGCGCGATGTCTACCAGGTCGCAATCGACGAGCTCACCAACGGTGGAAAGACCGGTTCTTACAATCGCGATGACATCGCCGCTGCCGCACGCGCCGTCTCGGGCTCTCATGCCGCCCCTGCTGGTAGCACCGCAGCCTTCGTGGCGCTTGTGGCCAACGCCGCCAACAATGCCGCCTATAGCGGCGCATCGTCGGCTGCGTACGCCTCTGCCGCGTCGGCTGCTTCGGCCGGCCAACAGAGCGCAGCTCAGGCGGCTCCTGTCGCCGACCCCTTTGCCGATGAGCCCCTGGCTGTCGACGAGGAGACCATTGCCGCTCGCCGAGCTGCCGAAAGCTCGCTTTGGGGCGCTTCGGCCCAAATGCGGGCCGCGGAGGCGGCGCCGTACAACGCCAAGCTCGCCAGCATGCCCATCATTTCCGATGCCAAGGGTGTGGATCTCTCCGATCTGGACGAGCCTGCCGCCATCACTGCGTCTATCGACGCCCAGGATCGCGTGGATACCGATAGTCTCCCCGATGCCTCTCTTGAGGAAGATATCCCCATGGCCGATTATTCGGGCCACGAGGACATGTGGGCCGCCGCTATGGCGA
>CABUUD010000153.1 GCA_902494585.1 uncultured Collinsella sp.
CAGTTTCGCACTCCGTTTGGCGCTGTGACCACAGGAACTACCGTTGCACTCTCGGTGATTTTGGAGGATGCCGATCCCAACCAGGCAACACTCACCTTACGTACCTGGGTCGATGAAGTCGGCGAGACCCTGATTCCGATGGAGCACGAAGGCGATGGCATTTTTACCGGCGAGCTCAAATGCACTGAACCGTGTCTTGTGTGGTACAGCTTTATCTGCAATATCGAAGGCCAGCCCGAGGTTCGCCTGGGCGCACCGCAGGGCCGCACCGGCGGCGAAGGCGTAACCTACGACTACGCCGAGGTGCCGTCCTTCCAGATTACCGTCTATAAGCACCGCGAGAACCGCCCCACTTGGTACGAGCGCGGCATGGTCTACCAAATCTTCCCCGACCGATACGCCCGTGACGAGCATTGGCGCGAGCGCACAATGGCCGAACTCGAAAAACCGCGCAAGGGCATTCAGCGCCGGATGGTCGAGGACTGGAACGAGCCGCCCGTGTACGAGCGCGCCGAGGACGGCTCCATCAAGACCTGGGACTTCTACGGCGGCTCGCTCAAGGGCATCCAGGAAGACCTGCCCCGCATCGCCGAGCTAGGCTTTACGGCCATCTACCTCAACCCCATCTTTGAAGCCGCGAGCAACCACCGCTACGACACGGCCGACTACACCAAGATCGACCCGATCCTGGGCACCGAGCAGGACTTTACCGAGCTGTGCCAGGCAGCCGAGAAGCTGGGCATCTCCATCATCCTGGACGGCGTCTTCAACCACACGGGCGACGACTCGATTTATTTCAACCGCTACGGCAACTACCCGGGCGTGGGTGCCTGGCAGAGCGAGGATTCACCGTGGCGTGATGCGTTTACCTTCCACGAGGACGGCTCGTACGACTGCTGGTGGGGCGTGGGCAATATGCCGGCCATCAATGAGAAGTCCGAGCTGGTGCGCGAGAGGCTCCTGGGCAAGGACGGCGTGATCCGCAAATGGCTGCGCGCCGGTGCCCATGGTTGGCGCTTGGACGTCGCTGACGAGCTTTCCGACGACTTCCTGGCCCAGATCAAGAAGGCCGTAGTTGCCGAAAAGCCCGATGCGCTGTTGCTCGGCGAAGTCTGGGAAGACGCCTCCAACAAGATTAGCTACGGCCATCTGCGCCGCTACCTACAGGGCTCCGAGCTGGACTCTGCTATGGATTACCCCTTCCGCGACATGGTCATCGGCTTTTTAATGGGCTACAAAAACGCCTACCAAGCTGCCGAAGATATTGAGACCCTGCGCGAGAACTATCCGCGTGAGGCCCTGTCTTGCGCACTTAATTTGCTCTCGAGTCACGACCGCCCACGCATCATCTCGGTGCTCGGCGGCGGCCCCGACGAGTCGCAGCTGCCCGAGTGCGAGCGCAGTAAATGGCGCCTGGACGAAAACTCCATGGGACTGGCCAAGAGCCGCTTTTGGCTCGCCACGCTCATGCAGATGACCTTCCCAGGCGTGCCTTCGATCTACTACGGCGACGAATACGGCCTGGAGGGCCTTACCGACCCGGGTAACCGCCGCACCCTGCCGACCAAGGACCAACTGCACGACTTCGACACGCTGGCTATTGTCAAGAACGCCTCCGCCGTACGCCGTGCACTGCCATTTATGATCGACGGCGAGATCAAGGCCTTCGCGCTCAACGACGAGGTGCTGGCATACAACCGCACGGGCAAGAATGACGAGTCCGCGACGGTTATCATCAACCGCAGCCTGCGCAATTCGCACCGCGTGACGATTCCGGCACTCGGCGAATGTGCGAGTGACGTGATCAGCGGTCACGAGTGCGAGATCCACAACGGCACGGTCACGCTCGATCTGTATCCGCTGGGCTCGTCAATCATCTATCACCATGCCGAGCAGCGCCTGCAGGAGCCGCTCGATCACGGCGCGGGCGTCGTGTGCCATATCACCTCAGTGCCCACCGACGACGGCAAGCCCGGCACGATCGGCGCGCCCACGCGTCGCTTTATCGACCATCTGGCCGCTATGGGCATGCGCTACTGGCAGGTTCTTCCCGTCAACCCGACGGACTTCTTCCGCTCCCCTTACGCTGGGCCTTCGGCCTTTGCGGGCAATATTGACCTGCTGCCCGAGAGCCAAGAGGAACTGGCGGCCGACTTTGAGACTTGGAAAGCACGTGGCGGCGAGGATGCCGATCCGCTGTACACGGCGTTTAAGCATCGCAACGCCGACTGGCTCGAGAAGTACTGCGTCTACATGGCCGTCAAGAAGTACTTTGAAGGCGAATCGCGTCACGATTGGTCGGCCGATGTCACGCGCTACAACGAGTATCTGATCGATGACAAGCGTTTCCACGACGAGGCCGAACTGCAGGCGTACATGCAGTACCGCTTTGACCTGGCCTGGTGCGAGCTCATGAACTACGCGCACAAGAAAGGCATCGAGGTCATCGGCGACATTCCTATGTATGTTTCGGACGATTCGGCCGATGCGTGGAGCGAGCCCGAGAACTTCTGGCTGTCCGATACCGGCAAGGCGATTGAGATCTCTGGCGCGCCGCCCGACAATTTTGCACCCGAGGGCCAGGTGTGGGGCAACCCCACCTTCCGTTGGAATCACATGAAGGAGAACGGCTACCGCTGGTGGATGGACCGCCTGCGTCGCGCCTTCTCGCTCTACGACCGTGTGCGTCTGGACCACTTCCTGGGATTCCACAGCTACTTTAGCATTCCCGCAGGCAAGGCCTGCGCCGACGGCCGCTGGCTGGCGGGTCCGGGCAAGGACCTGTTCCAGACTGCCTATGACGAGCTGGGGCCGCTCAACTTTATCGCCGAGGACCTGGGCTACCTGACGCCCGGCGTTCGCGCCATGGCTTCGACCTGCGGCTTCCCCGGTATGGACGTGCTGGAGTTTAGCGATTACGACGTCCGCTGCGGCGTGCATCCCACGCCGGGCAAGATTCTGTACACCTCGACGCACGACACGGCGACGCTCGCCGGTTGGTGCACGCGCTCCTTTGCGGGCGGCGACGAGCCGAGCGGTGTTGAGGTGGCGGCCAAGCTGATGGGCGACGCGCTGGCAAGCGACGCTCCCCTGGTGATGATGCCGCTGCAGGACATCCTGGGGCTAGGCGACGATGCGCGCATGAACGTGCCGGGTGTCGCCACGGGCAACTGGACCTGGCAGGCCGATGAGGCCGACGTTGCGGCCGCCGAGAGCAAAACTGCACAGCTCCTGCGCAACACCCATAGATTCTGGGGCGAAGCGTGATAAAACCCCCGATATAGGGTACAGTTACAAACGTTTGAATTTATGCGGGCAGAGCGATCTGCCCGCTTTGTGCTGAAAAGGAAGTATTATGGCGCGCTACGATTACAAGTGCTCGAGCTGCGGCAACGTGTTTGAGGTTGAG
>CABUUD010000154.1 GCA_902494585.1 uncultured Collinsella sp.
ATAAGGTCGATCGCGAGTTCCGCACGAGCCGGAGAGCACTTAATGTGCTCTCCGTGCGAGTAGGACTGTCCGAGCAGGCGACCTTATGCCCCGCCCCTCGGGACGACGGGATAGAACAGGAGCGCATATGGCAGGCAAGCCGCAAACACTAGCTACGACCTCGGCATTCGAGATCTTGGGGCCCGTCATGGTCGGCCCCAGCTCGTCGCACACCGCCGGCGCCCTGCGCTGTGCCCAGGTTGCCGCTAGCCTGCTGGAAGGCCGCATCACCAAGGTCACCTTTGGCCTGTGGAACTCCTTTGCCCACACCTACCGCGGTCACGGCACCGATCGCGCGCTCGTAGCGGGCATCTTGGGCCTCGATACCGATGACGAGAACATCAAGCAGGCCTTCGACCTCGCGCGCGAGCAGGGCCTCGACTTTCACTTCGACATCAAGGGCGACGACGCCTCTATCCACCCCAACACCGTCGACATCGACATGGTCGATAACACGGGCGCAACGGCACAGGTCCGCGGCGAGAGCCTTGGCGGCGGCAAGATGCGCATCAGCCGCATCAACGGCGTCGGCGTCGACATCTCGGGCATGTATTCCACGCTCTTCGTGGCGCACCAGGACGTTCCCGGCGTACTCGCAGCGCTCACGAACCTGCTCGCCTACGCACACGTGAACATCGCCTTCTGCCGCACCTATCGCACCGAGGTGGGCGGCCAGGCCTATTCCGTCTTTGAGACCGACGGCGCTCCCGACGACACCGTCGTCCCC
This sequence comes from uncultured Collinsella sp., assembly GCA_902494585.1. Classification (GTDB taxonomy): domain Bacteria; phylum Actinomycetota; class Coriobacteriia; order Coriobacteriales; family Coriobacteriaceae; genus Collinsella. The sequence goes on from CABUUD010000154.1 coordinate 767, forward strand.
ATGCTGCGCAAGCTCGACAATGTCGATTACGCCACGTTTATCGAGCTCCCGGGCTCGGCCTCGTCGCTCTCCCCCGGTGTCTCGGCCAAGGAGATCTTTGACGACGGCGAGCAGTTGCTCGATGCGTGCGCCGAACTCGGTTTGAATATCGGCGCCGTCATGGCCGTGCGCGAGGCGCGTCTGACCGGCGAGGCCCATGCTATCGCAGCCATGCGCCGCGTGCTCGACGTCATGCGCGAGGAGACCACGGCCCCCATCGCCAATCCGCAGCGATCGCTCGGCGGGCTTATCGGCGGAGAGGCCAAGCTCGTCGATGCCACCTGCCGCAACGATCTGAGCGCAAGCCTGATGGGCCCCGTTCAGACCGATGCCGTGGCCCGCGCGATGGCCGTGCTTGAGCGCTCCGCCACCATGGGCGTGATCGTTGCCGCCCCCACGGCCGGCTCCGCGGGCGTCGTCCCCGGCTGCGTGCTGGCGCTCGCCGATCACCTCCAGCTCGACGACGAACAGGTCATGGATGCCCTCTACTGCGCCGCCGCCATCGGTCTCAACCTCACCACGAGCGCCTGCGTCGCTGGCGCCGAGGGCGGATGCCAGGCCGAGGTGGGAAGCGCTGCCGCCATGGCCGCCGCCGCGCTGGTCCAGATGATGGGCGGCACGCCCGAGCAAGCGCTCGACGCCAGCTCCATCGCACTGAGCAACCTGTTGGGCCTCGTTTGCGACCCCGTCGGCGGCCTTGTCGAGGTGCCCTGCCAAAACCGCAACGCCATCGGCGTGGCCGCGGCCTTCAGCTCGGCGCAGCTCGCCCTCGCCGGCATCAAGAGCCTGGTGCCGTTTGACCAGATGGCACACGTCATGCTCTCGGTGGGCCACGCCCTGCCCGCCACGTTGCGCGAGACGGCCAAGGGCGGCATCGCGCAGGCTCCGGCAGCGCTTTCGGCGTGCGCGAAATGCGGAATATGCGGATAGTGAGCAAAAGCGAACGATAGGTGGGACATATGTCCCACCTATCGTTTATCGCCACTGTTTTCGTAACACAAGCACCTGCGTAATCGCTATAATTCAAGCCCAGTTAAAACACGATGAGCCGCAAAGCGAAACTCGAAGGAAATATACACGATGTCGCAAATCGACCGCAGCCAACTGATCCCCGATCCGCAACAGCCCAGCAGGCAGCCCGGAGGCATCCAATCGCCGCGTCCCGTCGCGCCAGCCCAAGGCCAACAGCGCGGCGCGGCAAATACCTCCCCACGCCCCAATCGGGGCCAGCATCAGCAGCATCAGCAGCGTCAGCAGCGTTCCACACATGGCGCCGGTCACAACCAGGGCCCTTCGCACACTCGAGTTTCCAACAACCGCGGCCCCGCCAACAACCGCTCCGCAAAGGGCAATAAGACGGGTGGCAAGACAGCGTTCTTCGTCGTCCTCGGCCTCGTCGCCATCGTCTATATCGTGGGCGTCGTGGCGTTTTCGCAGATTGCCTACCCCAACACCACCATCGCCGGCGTCGATATCTCGTTTTCCAACGCCTCATCCGCCGCTACCAAGGTCAACTCAGCGTGGAAGCACTACAAGCTCACCGTTTCGGGTGAAGACTTTAGTTGGACCTATCAGCCCGAATCCGACGAGCCCATCGTCGACGGCGAGGCAGCTGCCCACGAGATTATCGGCAGCAACGAGCCGCTGCTGTGGCCTTCGCGCCTGATTGCCTCGCTCGGCGGCAAGAACGTTAGCGCGACCAAAAACGGTACCATCGACCTGGAACAGGACGTCGACCTGTCCATGCTCTCGGACGCCTTTGACCAAAAGCAGTTCGAAGGGGATCTGGGTGCCGCCATCGACGCATTCAACGAGGGCCGCACGGGTACCTTTGAGGCATCGAGCTCCTACGACGAGAAGGTGGGCAAGTTCACGATCGAGAAGGCCCGCTCCAACGAAAAGCTCAACCGCGAGCATGTCATTAAGTATGCGGAGATCGAGCTCGCGTCGCTGTCCGAGACCGTCGATCTTACGAAGCTCGGAAACGATGCCTACGAGCCGCTCAACGGCACGCTCACCAACGACCAGATCCAGGCCGCATGCGATGCCGCCAACAACTTCCTGGGCGTTAACGTGACCCTTAAGCTCAACGGCAACGATGCCGGCAAGGTCGACGGCAGCTCGGTGCTGCAGTGGATCAGTTTTGCCGACCCCGCGAACCCCACACTCGACACCTCCCAGATCAGCAACTGGGCAGCAGACCTCGCCAATGGCTTTAACACCGTGGGCTCCACTCGTTGGTGGACGCGCGCCGATGGCAAGCAATGTGCCGTCGAAGGCGGTGACTTTGGTTGGTCTATCGATAGCAGCACGCTTGCCAAGCAGGTCGAGGATGCTATTAACAACAAGCAGACCGGCGAGATTGAGTTCAATTACTCCCAGAAGGCCGACACCTTTACCGCCAAGGGCGAGCCCGATTGGAAGGCGTATATCGACGTCGACCTGTCCGAGCAGCACGCGCGCTACTATGACGA
>CABUUD010000155.1 GCA_902494585.1 uncultured Collinsella sp.
AACGCGGCTCCGATTGCCGTGTTGCGTTGTGTTCCATGACATACGAGAGGAAGCGCTATGGATCGCTCCGAAATCTTCGATAAGATCGCCGAAGTCGCCGCTGACGTGTTGGGTGTCGATGTCGCCGACATTAGCGACGAGACCACTTTTGACGATCTCGATGCCGATTCGCTCGAGCGTCTGCAGCTGGTGACGGCCATCGAGGACGAGTTCGACCTCGAAATCGATGACGAGACCCTGCTGTCGCTCAACTCTGTCGCCGACGCCGTCGACGCGATCGAAAACGCCAAGGAGGCCTAAGTCTTGGCTTTGTCTGAACGACTCACGCGCGCCCAGGAGATCCTGGGCCATGAGTTCAATAATAAGGTGCTGCTGCGCGCGGCGCTCACGCATCCCTCAGCCGTCGAAGGTCAGCCGGTCTCTGCCAGCTATGAGCGCCTTGAGTTTTTGGGCGATTCCATTTTGGGCGCCGTCGTGGCCCGTTCGCTCTTTGAGTCCTATCCCGAGTTTGACGAGGGCAAGCTCACGCGCCTGAAGGTATCCCTTGTCTCGGGCGCCACGCTGTCCGAGGTGTCGCACGAGTTGGGTATCGACGACATCATCATCTTTGGTGCCTCCGAGACCGGTACCGGCGCGCGCGGCCTGCACTCGGCGCTCGAGAACGTCTACGAGTCGCTCGTGGGCGCGCTGTATCTGGACGCCGGCTGGGATGTTGCGGCGGAGTTTATCCATCGTACGCTCAAGCCGCACCTGGCCTCCGAGCGTGCCGAGCATCCCGCGAACCCCAAGTCGTTCTTGCAGGAGTGCGTGCAGGCAGATGGCCACGAGCCTCCCGCGTATAAGCTGGTCGGCTCCGAGGGCCCCGCGCATGCGCCCACCTTTACCGCTGTGGTGCTCATCGACGGTATTCGCCAGGGCCGCGGCACCGGTTCCTCCAAGAAGGAGGCCGAGGCGGCCGCTGCGCTCCAGGCGCTCGACCGCATGGGCTACACCACCAACGGCGTGATTCTCAACAAGAAGCCTGTCTAAGCGAGGAACCGTGTATCTCAAGTCCCTCACGCTCAAAGGGTTCAAGTCGTTTGCCGACCGCGCCCATATGTCATTTGAGCCGGGCCTGACCGTCATCGTCGGTCCCAACGGCTCGGGAAAATCGAACATCTCCGACTCGATTCTGTGGGTCCTGGGCGAGCAGAGCGCCAAGCAGCTGCGCGGCCAGGCCATGGAGGACGTCATCTTCTCGGGTTCGTCGGCGCGCAAACCGGTGGGTGTCGCCGAGGTCACCCTGGTGCTCGATAACTCGGATCATATGCTGCCCGTCGACTTTGACGAGGTCGCCATCACCCGTCGTATGTATCGCTCGGGCGAAAGCGAGTACCTCATCAACTCGAGCCCGTGCCGCCTGATGGACATTCAGGACATTCTGCACGATTCGGGTCTGGGCAAGGATACGCATTCCATCATTAGCCAGGGAAAGCTCGATGCCATTTTGCAGAGCCGCCCCGAGGAGCGCCGCGCCCTGGTCGAGGAGGCTGCCGGCATCTCCAAGCACAAGCGCCGCAAGGAGCGTGCGCTCAAAAAGATTAAATCGATGGACGAGCACCTGACCCGTGCCCGCGATATCAATAAGGAGATTGCTCGTCAGCTGCGGCCGCTGGAGCGTCAGGTCGATCGCGCGCGCAAGTATAAAGAGCTGTCCTCGCGCGCGAACGAGCTTACGCAGATGCTGGCCGTCGACGAGCTTCGTTCGCTGCAGTCGCAGTGGAACGACCTGGAGAGCCGCTCTAAGGAGGGCGCTGCCGAGCTTGAGCTTGCGCAATACCGCTTGGGCGAAAAGGAGCGTGAGCTCGAGAAGCTCCAGGTTATGCTCGAAGAAAAGGGCCTGTTTGTGGGCGATCTGGGCGAGCAGCGCCGCCATATGCAAGACGTGGTCGGCCGCATTAACTCAGATATGCGCCTGCTCGAGGAAAAGGGCCACAACATGGTGTCGCGCCTGTCCGACATGCGCGGCCAGATCTCGAGCTCCGAGCATCAGCGTCGTCGCGTGGTCGAGGAGCTCGAGGATGCGCGTGCCCAGCTTGAGGAAGTGACCGGTGCGCACATGCAGGCCCAGGACGACGTTGACGCCGCCGGACCTGCCGCCGCCCAGCTCCACGAGCGTCGCGTTGCGCTTGACAATCAGATTTCGCAGCTCACGCGCGAGCAGCGCGATGTGCAGCGTGTGGCCGATAACGCCGCGCTCGAGCTTGCCAAGGTGAAGGACTCTTTGAGCAATGCCGAGGTCGAGGACAACATGTACGCCTCGCGCCTGGAGCAGATCGACGAGCAGCTCGAGGAGGTCACGTCCTCGCTCGAGAGCCGCCGCGACCGCGCTGAGGAGCTCGACGGCGCGCTTGATCAGGCCCGCCAGGCCCAGGTCGATGCGTGCGAGGCCACCGAGGTCGCCCGTGCGGCTCTTAAGGACTTGCGTAATCGCGAGAGTGAGGCGCGCAATAAACTGTCCGAGGTTCGTTCCGAGCTCGCGAGCCAAAAGAAGCTCGATGCCCGCATGGCTGACAGCTCGCCGCTGGTGAGTCGTCTGATGGGCGCGCTGGGCGATGATGTCTCGGGTCGCCTGGGCGACGTGCTCGAGGCCCCTCGCGAGCTCGAGGGTCTGGTCGAGCAGCTGCTTGCCGGCGATATCGATGCCCTGCTGCTCGATGACGCCGCCACGCTTGAGCGCGCCGGTCGTGCGGCTCTGGAGCAAAAGAAGGCTTCGGGCGAGGCGCTGCTGGCGACGCGCGGCGTGAGCGGCGGCGCTGCTGCTAAGGGCGCTGCCGGTTCGCGTCTGGTCGATCGTCTGTCCGTTCGTGCCGGTTATGGCCCGGTTGTCGAGGCACTGCTCGGCGGCTATTACGTGGTCGATGACTTGGCTACCGCGCTGACGGCACCAGTCGTTGACGGCGTGACCTATGTGACTCCCGATGGCGCCCGCGTGAGCTGTGGCGGCCTGGTTCGCGTGGGGCTCGATGCCGGCGAGGCTTCGGGTGCCTTGGAGCGCAAGCGTCGTATCCGTGAGTTGGAGGGCCTGGAGCCCGATCTCGCTGCCGTGTTTGAGCACGTGTCGGATCAGGTTGTCGAGGCCAATGCGGCCGTCGAGGAGGCGCGTGCCGCCGAGGGCGATGCCGCCGGCGAGATCGCCCGTCTTGAGGGCGAACGCCGCTCGCTGCTCTCCGAGATCGGCCGCTTGGAGCAAAGCGCCAACAATGCCGAGGTCGAGCGCGTGCGCATCTCCAAGCGCC
>CABUUD010000156.1 GCA_902494585.1 uncultured Collinsella sp.
ACAGCACAATATGTAGACGGATGCGGGCATTTGCGTTCGAGCACGTCGAGCATCGAACCCGCCGCAACCGACGGCCCCGAGCTCGCGCCCCGCGCGCCCAAGCCCGTCCAACGCGACGACGAACGCCGACGTTTGGTGCGAGAGGCACAGGCGATTGACGGCATCTTTGTGGGCGAACACGGCGGCAAGCCGCGTGGTGGCTATGCCGCGCTCTTTGCGCACTCCAACGCCTCGCGCAAGCTGCCCGAGCGCACCAATTCGTTTAAGAAGATCATGGGCTATTTCGATGAGCTCTGGGCGCAGACTGTCGATCCCAAACGACCGGTCAAGCGCATCAACCTGGGATTTGGCAACCTCATGCCCGAGGAATTTACCACTATCGACCTGTTCAGCGATGTTAAGGCCGATGAGCGCGAGCGCGACCTGGCGCGCGCCGTCCTGGCCGTGAAGGGCAAGTACGGCAAGAACGCGCTCGTCAAGGGATTAAGCTTCACCGCCGGCGCCACCGCACGCGAACGCAACGATCAGGTAGGAGGACATCGTGCCTAAGTCCCAACAACAGCCGATGCGGCCACCGACGCCTTTTGAACGTCTAGCGGACCCCGAGGGAAGACGTCGATCCGCCGACCCCAAGCTCACCGCCAACGGCGCCGTCCGCGCCGGCCGTGCCGCGCAGTTTATGCCCTTTGCCGCCCTCACGGGATACTACGAGCTCGTGCGCAAACAAGAGATCACTGTTGAGCCCAAATGCGAACTCACGGAAGAAAAAGCCCTCGAGCTTTCGAAAAAGCTCGAGGGCCTCAAACGCGGCGACCTGGTGCGCGTCACCTATTACGATATGTACGGCTATCGTAGCCGCACGGGCATTCTCGACGAAGTGTTACCCGCATTCAAGCTGCTCAAACTCAGGGATATCGCCATCAACTTCGACGATATCCAAGGCATCGAGCTGCGTGGTCGAGCCTAGCAACGAGAACGCTTGCGCAAGACGAGAGCAATGCCAAGCACTGCGGCAGCTGCAACCAGCAATCCCAAGACCAGCGTGAGGGTCGAGTCGCCAGCGTGAGGCAGCGAGCCGTCCTTCGGAGTCTTCTTAGTGGTCGTCGAAACGGTCGTCGCGGTGCTGCTCGACTGGTCGTTGCCGCCCGTCTGGCTGCCACCAGGCTGATTGCCGCCACCCGGCTGCGAAGGATCGGTGGGTTTCGTCGGATCCGGAGTACCGGGATCAATCGGATTCTCCGAATTCTCCTTGCGCTGGATCCAAACCTGGCAACCATAGAACGGGTTGGCGGTACCAAGGCACAGACCCTGGTTGGTCACCGCAAAGGTGCGCAGACCATGGTTATACGGATCGTTAAAGCCGTTAGTCGTCAGCGTCGTAAAGTTCACGCCGTCCTCGGTCACATACATATCAAAGCCGCGCTCGGCATCGCGCAGGTAGTACATGCACGTAAGGACACTCTGCAACTTCTTGAGGTTCTCCGCACTCAGCAGCTTATCGAGCGCATCCTGAATATCACCCGGCAGCTCGGTGCCATAGGCATCCTCGTACTGCTGCTTCAGGCTCTCATAGCTATCGAGCATGTCCTGATACTGATCGGCAAAGGACTTGAAGTACGCAATCTCGCTATCGATTTTCTGAACATAAGCAGCGTCGTCTTCAACGTCCGCGGACATCGTCGCGGCCTGATCGCAAAGGTCGCCCGCAGCCTCATCCAATGCATCGCTCAGATCGCCAAAGCCCTTAGCAACCTCGGTCTTCTCGTCATCGACCTCGACGGCCGCGTTTGAATCATCGTCCGCAAGCGTGTTCACGGGAACGATGGGGTCGTCAGGCGATTTCTTGTCGAGCAGGTGATCGAGCAGGTCCCTAAGGCGCTGAACCTGAGAGTCCCACTCCTCGGGCGTCATATCGATAATGTCGCCATTGGAGAACTGGCCGATCGGCTCAAGCAGGCTCGCGGTATCAAAGGTACCGATATACAGCTTGCCGTCGAACTTCTGCATGCGCCAAATGTACTGGTTCTCGTTTCGGCCAAAGCCCGAAGCCAGGCCGGAAATACCGCCCTCGGGGAACATCTCGGTGGGATCGCCAACGACGAGCTCCATGTTCTCGTTCTTGTCCATGCGATAGATGTTGACCGACTGCTCAAGATTGGCATTCACAAACGAGCAGTCAACGCCACCCATGCCGCTCTTGCCGCCCTCTTCGGTGTTGGATTTGTTGAACAGGATGCGCTCGAGGGCAATCTCCTCGTCGTTGTATTCACCGATATAGAGGTAGTCGTTGTAGACGATGAGGTTGGCAGCACCAGAACGGGTACGGGCAGGATCGATGCCAAAGCAGTACTTTGCACCATCCGCCTTGTCGCCGACAATCGGAGTCCACGTATAGCTGCCGTCGGCGTTCTTGTCGCCACGAACCATGGCAAACGACTGCATGGAATTATCATCGGGAGCGTTCTCGGGCGTACCGGTGCAGATGGTCGCATAGAGATGGCCATTGTACGAGACCATATCCCAAATGGCGCCGCCGTAGATGCTGTCCTTATAGCGAATCGCCGGATAGTTAAACAGCGTGCCCGAGTTGGCAATCTCGGTGAAGCTAGCCTGGCCCTTCGAGGGGTCAGACGACGTCAGGATTGTCGACACAAAATTACCGTTCGCGTCTTTACCCACATTGCTGATGACGAGCTGGCCATCATGGACGCACATGCCGCGGATACCGGTAGAAATGCCCTGCTTGTAGGCAGCACCGTAATCCTGCATGCTCGAAAGGCCCTGATAGACAACTTTCCACTCATCCGTCTTAGGATCGATCTCATATACAGCAGGCAGGCCGCTTTTGCCGCCATTGGTTCTGACGCTGCCGCAGAAATAGAGCTTGCCCTTATAGCTCACGGCATTGCGGAACAAAGGAGCGACGTCGTTGAGCGACTCAGAGAGCAGCAGCTTGGTCTCACCGGTCTTGGTATTGATCTTGACCAAGATGCCGCCGCTATCCTTGTCGGCCGTGCCGTCCTCCTTCTGCTGTCCATAGAAGAAGGTGCCGTTAAACATGGCCTCCAGCGTCAGGCGCATGGTCTCGGCATCAAAGGAATCGCCCAGCGTGCCGTTCATGAGCGTCAGTGTGTTGCCCATCGCCGCATAGCAGGTGCCCACATAAAGCCAGTCACCATAGCTCGCAGCCGCCCAAGTGTAGCTCTGGCCGCGGTC
>CABUUD010000157.1 GCA_902494585.1 uncultured Collinsella sp.
CCCGGCCGTCGGCCGCAGCATCCCGCAGATCATCTTGAGCGTTGTCGACTTGCCGGCGCCGTTGGGACCGAGCAGCCCGTACACCTCGCCCTCGCGGATATGAAGGCTCACGTCTGCCACGGCGTCCTGCGCCTTGTCGCCGCGGCCGAAGCGCTTGGTGAGCCCGCGCGTCTCGAGCATGTAACCCATGGGTTCGTCCTTTCTTTTCCGGGCGCGCGGGCCGAGTCGCCGTGCCCGCGCGCCGTGCCTTTTGGGTTCACCATCCATGGTGGGGCGCGTTTCTAACGAAGCTGTAACGGCCGTTGGGGTCTTATATATGTCTGGACTCTCTATGCTCGCGCTGGATAGACATCGCCAGAACGGGTATAGTATCGAAAGTTTTGTCGTTTACCAGCGGGGGAGTCCTGTGGGCATCAAAAAGAAGATCAAAAAGGAGCTTATCGGCACTTCCGATTACCCGTCGAATAAGATCTTTACGATCTCCAATTTCATTACCTTCACGCGCCTGATCCTCACGCTGGTCTTTCTATACCTGTTTGTGACGGATAACAACCGTGTCGTCGCGATCGTCATCTATGCCATCGCGGCTTCCACCGACTGGATGGACGGTCAGATTGCCCGCATGACCAAAACGGTCTCGTGGCTCGGCAAGGTTATGGATCCCATCTGCGACCGCGCGCTGCTGTTTACCGGCGTGCTGGGCCTGGTGGTTCGCGGCGAGCTTCCCATCTGGGTCTGCGTGCTCATCATCGGGCGCGATATCTACCTGGGAATCGGCACACTCATCGTGCGCCACTATCACCGCCGCCCCATTGACGTCGTCTTTCCCGGCAAGATTGCCACGGCGCTGCTCATGACCGGTTTCTCGCTCATGCTGCTTGGCTTTCCCACTGTGGATGGCTGGCACCTGCTGCCCGCTACGTTCACGGCCTTCCCGGGCCTCAACGGCAGCCCGGTACCGCTTGGCATCTTCTTTGTGTACGGCGGCGTCATCTTCTCCATGCTCACTGCCGTCATCTATTCCATTAAGGGTGGAGCAGCCATTAAACAAGCCGTGGCGCATCCAGAGGACGAAGACATCGACTTTCTTAACCCCGAAATCGAAGACTAAGCCATTGGGGTATGATTACGTACAGTACATTTTTTGCGGCATGTCCGCGTTAAGTTAGGGGTTGTCATGGACAACATGGTTAACAATATGCCTCAGAACGATAAGGCCTCAGACGCCACCTGCGTTTTCCGCGTTCCTTCGAGCGATGTCACCGTTCCCGACCTCATGGCCAACGTGCACATCACCGCGCCCGTCTTATCTATCGTCAAGGGCCCTCAAACCGGTGCAGCCTTTGAGCTCGAGGATAATGTGACCACCATCGGCCGCGATCCCGCCAACGGCATCTTCCTCAACGACATGACCGTGTCGCGTAGTCACGCGCGCATTATTCGCAAGGGCCTGGGTGCCCGCATCGAGGACCTGGGGTCGCTCAACGGTACGTGGGTTGACGGCGCTATCGTCAACGGCGCACCGCTGCACGACGGCTCTTCCGTCCAGATCGGTACGTTTACGCTCATCTATCACGAGAGCACGCCGGAGCGCATCGAAACCGGTGAGTAGGGCATGGCCGAACGCAATTATCTGAGTATCGGCCAGGTCGTCAATCTACTTCGAGGCGCATACCCCGATCTTTCTAACTCAAAAATTAGATTTCTCGAAGATGAGGGGCTCATCACCCCTCATCGCACACCTAAGGGCTATCGTCAGTACTCCAAAGAGGACGTTGACCGCCTGGAGGTCATTCTGCACCTCCAGAAGACTCGCTACATGCCGCTCAATGTGATCAAGCAGCGCCTGGAAAACGCCACGGACCTGTCTACGCTCGCCTACGAGGTGGGCCTGTTGTCCGATGTTCCGCTCAAGACGGAACCCAAGGAGACTAAGCAAAAGCTGCATCCCATCGAGACCATCCCCGATATGCTCGGCGTCGAGATCTCGTTTATCCGCTCCCTTGCCGAAAACGACCTCATTCGCATCATCAAGAGCCCGCAGAACCGTGAGCTCGTCGATGGCAGAGATTTCCCGATTATCCGTTACTGTTCGGAGCTGTCGCGCTTCCACATTGAACCGCGTAACCTGCGTCAGTACGTATCGTCGGCAAACCGCGAGTCTTCGATGTTTGAGCAGGTTCTCGTGAGCATGCTCGGCATGGATACCTCCGATGACGAGCGCGACGCCAAGCTCGAGCGCGCTTTTAAGAAGCTGCACGATCTCACCGAGGGTGTGCACACCGCGCTGCTCAAGAACCGCGTATTTGAGTCACTCAACGCCGTGGTGGAGGATGCCGATATCGATGCCCTCGACGAGGAGATCGCACGCTCCGAGTCAACCAAGGCCAAAAGCGAAGAGGCATCTACCTCCGCGGTCCCCGTGCGTGAGGAATCCCTCGTGCAGCCGCTCAAAGTTATTGCCCCCTCGCACGCCGCCACCGCCAGCGCGAACAAATAGACGCTGCCGCAAACCATCCTCCCCTGAAAGGTCATGCCATGTACGACTTCGAATCTCACATCGTCGACATCCCCGACTATCCCGAGCCCGGAGTCGTCTTTAAGGACATCACGCCGCTCTTTGGTAATCCCGAAGCGCTAAAGGCCATGGTAGATGCCCTGGCCGAGCATTTTGCCGGCATGGGCATCACCAAGGTCGTGGGTCCCGAGGCTCGCGGCTTTATGGTCGGCGTGCCCGTGGCCGTCGCCCTGGGCGCTGGCTTTGTGCCCGCACGCAAGCCGGGCAAGCTGCCTCGCAAGACGGTGAGCGAGAGCTACGAGCTCGAATATGGCACCGACTCTATCGAGATCCACGCCGATGCCATTACCTCTAAAGATACCGTGTTGATTCTGGACGACTTGGTCGCGACGGGCGGAACCGTCGAGGCAACAGGTAAACTGGTGCGAGATATGGGCGCAAAGCTTGTGGGTTACGGTTGTATCCTCGAGCTTGCGTTTCTTAACCCGCGCAAGAAGCTCACGCCTTCCAATGAGGACGTCGAGCTCTTTAGCCTGGTAACGGTGGACTAGCCGCTACCCTTAGATACCGGAAAGGAAGCTCCATGCGCACAGCAAATACGCACAAAAACATGGCACGCTGCGCTGCTACGGCAACCCTCGCTTGTGTTTTGGGCTTGGGCCTCGCGGCTCCGGCCTATGCTGATACC
>CABUUD010000158.1 GCA_902494585.1 uncultured Collinsella sp.
CGTGGTCATGGTGACCCCGCCGCAAAAGGATGGCCTGATCAGCCCGTATACACTCGCGGCTGCCAAGCTCGGCGGCGTGGATGAGATCTATATGGTGGGCGGCGCCCAGGCCGTGGCCGCGCTGGCGTACGGCACCGAAACCATTCCGCGCGTCGACAAGATCACCGGCCCGGGCAATGCCTTTGTCGCCGCGGCCAAGCAGATCGTGTCGGGCGATGTGGGTATCGACATGGTCGCCGGCCCGTCCGAGGTCTGCGTGCTGGCCGACGCCACGGCAAAGCCCATGGTGGTCGCTGCCGACCTGATGGCCCAGGCCGAGCACGATCCGCTGGCTGCCTGCTATCTGGTGACCTGCGACGAGCAGTTTGCGCGCGAGGTCGAGGCCGGCATCGATATTCTGGTCGCGCAGTCGCCGCGCGCCGAGATCACGCGTGCCTCGCTCGACAACGAGGGCACCATCGTGGTGGCCGCCGATATGGCCGCCGCCGTCGAGGCCGTGAACACCGTGGCGCCCGAGCACCTGGAGCTGCACTGCAAGGACGCGATGGGCCTGCTCGGCGGCATTCGCAACGCCGGCGCCATCTTTGTGGGCGCCTGGAGCTCCGAGCCGCTCGGCGATTATGTTGCCGGCCCCAACCACACCCTGCCGACCGGCGGCACCGCCATGTTCTCCAATCCGCTTTCGGTGGAGGAGTTCGTCAAGCGCTCGAGCGTTATCTGCTATACGCCCGAGGGCCTGCTCTCCGACGCTCCTGCCACGCAGCGCCTGGCCGAGGCCGAGGGCCTGTGGGCGCACGCGCTTTCAGCCGCACTGCGCCGTCGCGTGCTGGAGCAGGGCGAGGATTCCGTGAGCGCCGAGTCGCTGGCTGCGGCCGACCTGACCAAGGTTGCCTGGCCGGGCGACGCTGTGGCGACTGTTGCCGAGGGCGTGGACCTGGCGGCGGCTGCGGCCGGCGAGGAGGCCTAATATGGCCGAGCTTTCACCTCGCATGAAGGAACTCGTCCAGCCTTACTTGGCTGGTATTGAGCCCTATGATCCCAACTTTACGCCTACGCGCATCAACCTTTCGGCCAACGAGAACACCTATCCCGTACCTGCTGGCGTGCGCGAGGCGGTTGATGCCGCCTTGGCTGCCACGCCGCTCAACCGCTACCCCGATCCCATGTCCAACGACCTGCGCGACGAGCTTGCTGCCTGGCATGGCGTGACGCGCGAGAACATCTGCGTGGGCAATGGCGGCGATGAGCTGCTCTATAACTACCTGCTGGCGTTTGGCGGCGCGGGGCGGACCCTGCTCAACTGTCCGCCGTGCTTTAGCGAGTACGCCTTCTTTGCGTCGCTCTGCCAGACCGAGGTGCGCGACGTGTGGCGCGACCCGGCGAGCTTTGAGCTCGACCAGGCTGCCGTGCTCGCCGCGGCGCCCGAGTGCAACCTGGCCATCGTGACCTCACCCAACAATCCCACGGGCGACGTGGCTCCGCTCGACTTTGTCGCGGCGCTGTGCGATGCCTGCCCCGGCATGGTAATGGTCGACGAGGCCTACGTTGAGTTTGCCGACGATTCGTTTGGCGCGGCAACTACAGCGCAGGGACTTATCGCCGAGCATCCCAACCTGGTGATTCTGCATACGCTGTCCAAGGCGTTTGGCGCTGCCGGCACGCGTCTGGGCTATGTGATCGCGGCACCCGAGGTCATCGATGTGTTTGCGGCGATTCGCCAGATCTACTCGGTTAACGTGCTGAGCCAGGCCGCCGCGCTTGCCTGCGTGCGTGCCCGCGATGCCTATACGCCCGTGGTGGCGCAGGTCGCATCCGAGCGCGAGCGCGAGCTGTGCTCCCTGCGTGCAATGGCTGCCGAGGGCCTGCCCGTGGAGGCATGGCCGAGCGCGGCGAACTTTGTGCTCGTGCGCGCACCGCATGCCACGCGCGTACGCGAGCGTCTGCGCGACGAGTGCTCGATTTTGGTGCGCGACTTTAGCTACGCGCCGGGGCTCGCGGATTGCCTGCGCATTACCGTGGGCACGCCGCAAGAAAACGACGAAGTGCTGGCTGCGTTTGCCGCGCTGGTGAAGGAGGAGATGTAGATGGGCCGTTATGCCGAGGTAACCCGTAAGACGGGCGAGACCGATATTGTCGTCAAGCTCGACCTGGACGGAACCGGTGTGTGCGACATTTCGACCGGCGTGCCGTTTTTCGACCACATGCTCAACGCCTTTGGTCGCCACGGTCTGTTTGATTTGACGGTGCATGCGGTGGGAGACGTGGAAGTCGACGCGCACCACACTGTCGAGGACACGGGCATTGTGCTGGGCGAGGCGTTTTGCCAGGCGCTGGGCGACAAGGCGGGCATCACGCGCTTTGCCGACGCGGCGATTGCCATGGACGAGACGCTTGTGATGGCTGCCGTGGATATCTCGGGCCGCGGGCAGGCCTACTGCGAGCTGCCCGTGCCGACCGAGCGCGTGGGCAGCTTCGATACCGAGCTGGCCGTCGAGTTCTTCTACGCCTTTGCGCGCGATGCCAAGCTCACGCTGCACGTGCGCGAGCTGGCGGGCGGCAACTCGCACCACATTATCGAGGCCGCCTTTAAGGCCGTGGGCCGCACGATGCGCCATGCCTGTGAGCTGGATCCCCGCGTGCATGGCGTCCCCAGCACCAAGGGTTCACTGTAACCTGTCCCTTTTTGGCAGGTTTTGAATGGGAAAAGGGAGGGTCGCGTGGGCGAACCGAAGATCGTGGTGGTCGACTACCACAAGGGCAACTTGTCGAGCGTTGTGCGCGGGCTTGCGCGCGCTGGTGCCGCTGCCTGCACGTCGGACGATCCGGAGCAGATCCGCAACGCCGACGGCCTGGTCATCCCGGGCGTGGGCGCGTTCTATGACGCGATCGCCTTTATGCGCCAGAGTGGCGAGGCAGACGCGGTGCTCGATGCCGTCGCCGCCGAAACTCCTCTGCTCGGCATCTGCTTGGGCCTTCAGCTATTTTTTGAGCGCGGCAACGAGGGCGTGCCTGCGAACGAGGACGCGGTTGCCGACGGCAACGCCTCCGAGCAGGCTGGCGGTCCCTGGGTCGATGGCCTGGGTATTATGCGCGGTTCGTGCACGCGCCTGGAATCGAGCCGCCTGAAGGTGCCGCACGTGGGCTGGGACCAG
>CABUUD010000159.1 GCA_902494585.1 uncultured Collinsella sp.
ATTTGTAGTTACGCGGTTTTACCAAACCGCGTAACGGGCCGACGCTGCGCGCCGCCCAGAGCGACAATTTGTCATTCAAAAGGCAAGGCATGACCAGAAGGTCTATGCCTTGCCTTTTTCATGCCAACTTGTTCGCTCTGGACGTCGCTCGCTGTCCGTCCTCTACCTGCGGCGTTGCCTTGCTCCGGATACGGTAGGGTAGTCATTGGGGACGTTCTTAAATGACTGGTCAAAGGGGACATTCTTGCGGCACTTGGCAGTTGGGGACGTTCCTTTTGTGCCGGCACTTTGGGACACTCCTTGTCAGAAGAGTGATGCAAGGTGCTCGTCCTTTACTTTACTGAGATAAAGTGAACGTGTAGATTCGTAACCCACTCGCAACCGTTCTATGGCACGATATTGAACGAATGTATGCTATGCGCCCAAATCTTTTGGGCAGAGTGGGAGACAGTATGGTCAAGCTGTACGAGGACGGCATCTACCTGCGCGGCGGCAGCGAGGTTGTGCCTGCGGCCGAGGCCGCCGAGCGCGGTATTACGCAGACGCCCGAGGATGCCAAGCGTGGCACCATCGCGTATTCGATCCTCCAGGCACACAATACGTCCGGAGATCCCGAGGCGCTCAAGATTCGCTTCGATGCCATGGCGAGCCATGACATCACCTTTGTCGGCATCATCCAGACGGCGCGCGCCTCGGGCATGGAGCAGTTCCCGCTGCCCTACGTGCTCACCAACTGCCACAACTCGCTGTGCGCCGTGGGCGGCACCATCAACGAGGACGACCACGTCTTTGGCCTCTCGGCTGCCAAGAAGTACGGCGGCATCTTCGTCCCGCCGCACATCGCCGTCATCCACTCCTTTATGCGTGAGAATTTCGCCGGCTGTGGCAAGATGATCCTGGGCTCCGACTCGCACACCCGCTACGGCGCTCTGGGCACCATGGCCGTGGGCGAGGGCGGTGGCGAGCTGGCAAAGCAGCTGCTGCGCGACACCTACGATGTCGCCTATCCCGGCGTCGTTGCCATCTACCTCACGGGCGCCCCGCGCCCCGGCGTTGGCCCGCACGACGTGGCGCTCGCCATCATCCGCGCCGTCTTTGCCAAGGGTTACGTTAAGAACAAGGTTATGGAGTTCGTGGGCCCCGGTATCGCGAGCATGACGACCGACTACCGCAACGGCGTCGACGTCATGACCACCGAGACCACCTGCCTGTCGAGCATCTGGGCCACCGACGAGGACACGCACGCATTCCTGACCATGCACGGCCGCGGCGACGACTACCGCGAGCTCAAGCCCGCCGATGTCGCCTACTACGACGGTTGCGTCGAGGTTGACCTGTCGAGCATCAAGCCCATGATCGCGCTGCCGTTCCATCCTTCCAACGGCTTTGAGATTGACGAGCTCAACGAGAACCTCGAGGACATCCTGCATGAGGTGGAGCTCGAGGCCGCCAAGATCGGCGAGGGCAAGACGCACTTTAGCCTGCTCGACAAGATCGTCGACGGCAAGCTGCACGTGCAGCAGGGCGTTATCGCTGGCTGCTCGGGCGGCAACTATGACTCCGTGGTCCAGGCCGCCCGCGTGCTCAAGGGCGCCAACACCGGCTGCGGCGAGTTCTCGCTGTCGGTCTATCCCACGAGCCAGCCCGTGGCGCTCGAGCTCACGCGTCGCGGCTACATCTACGACCTTATGGAGGCTGGCGCGATCGTGCGCACGGCATTCTGCGGCCCGTGCTTCGGCGCCGGCGACACGCCCGCCAACAACGGCCTTTCGATCCGCCACACCACGCGCAACTTCCCCAACCGCGAGGGTTCCAAGCCGGGTAATGGCCAGCTGAGTGCCGTGGCCCTGATGGACGCCCGCTCCATTGCAGCGACGGCTGCCAACGGTGGCGTCCTGACGTCGGCGACCGACCTGCCCGAGGAAACTTGGGACGAGGCCTGCGAGTACACCTTTGACGACGCGCCGTACAAAAAGCGCGTGTACTGGGGCTTTGGCAAGGCGGAGCCTGCCGACGAGCTGGTCGAAGGCCCCAACATCAAGCCGTGGCCCGCGATGGAGCCCCTCGGCGATGACATCCTGCTCAAGGTGTGCTCCAAGATCATGGACCCGGTCACCACGACCGACGAGCTCATTCCTTCGGGCGAGACGAGCTCCTTCCGCTCCAACCCGCTGGGCCTGGCAGAGTTTACGCTGAGCCGCCGCGACCCGGCCTACGTGGGCCGTTCCAAGGAGGTCGACGCGGTGGAAAAGCGTCGCGTTGCCGGCGAGGCAGCAGGCGACCTGGCGGCACTCGATGCCGAGCTTGCGGGCGTGTTTGAGGCGCTGGTCGGCGCGGGTGTCGCGGCCGATGCCAAGGCGACCGAGTACGGTTCCATGCTTTACGCCAAGAAGCCCGGTGACGGTTCTGCCCGCGAGCAGGCCGCGAGCTGCCAGCGCGTAATTGGCGGCCTGGCCAACATCGTCCACGAGTACGCCACCAAGCGCTATCGCTCTAACGTGATGAACTGGGGCATGGTGCCCTTCCAGATGGAGGCCGAGCCCAACTTTGAGGTGGGCGACTACGTCTTTGTGCCGGGTATCCGTGCTGCGCTCGATGGCGACCTGAAGGGCATCGCCGCCTACGTGGTGCGCGCCGATGGTGCGGTCGAGCAGATTGAGCTCTACATTGCCGATATGACGGCAGAGGAGCGTGCCATCGTCAAGGCTGGCTGCCTGATCAACTACAACAAGTTCAAGGCCGCTGCCGAGTAACGCACTTAATTGTCCGCCCGGGGCTTACCCTTTCCCGCCCGCTCACGCGCTTCGCGAGGGTCGCGTTCGGGAAAGGGTAAGCCCCGGGCTACATTTCTGCGTTCTCGTTGGGTCTTGAGGGACGCTAATAAATAGACTTGCTTGATGCCGCCTCTGTTATCGGGGCGGCTGCTTTTGTCGAAAACCACCATGAAGGGGTAGGCGCCTTTGCGGTGGTTCCGTTTGTCTCGACCTGTAACATCTGGGCCCCTATTTGACGAGCGGTTGTTACAGATTGAGACAAACG
>CABUUD010000160.1 GCA_902494585.1 uncultured Collinsella sp.
CTCGAGGAAGCCGCGCGTGCAGCCGGGGCTCACATGCTCCCACGGCAGACGCCAGTCCAACTCGTAGGGCAGGTGCACGAGCTCATTGAGGTCGATGCCGTTTTTGGCAGCAGCCTCCTTCCAGTTATCGAGCGAGAAATGCTCTACCCAGGCGTCAAAGCGAGAGCCAGCGCGCCAAGCATCGATGATGACGGGCGTCATGTCACGCCCGGCGCGGGACAGCGCGGCCTCGATGAGCGAGGTCTCGGCATCGTGGTAATGCACGCGGACGGCACGGTTGCGAACGCTCGTGATAAGCAGCTTCTGGCGACGCTTGACGTCGTCGTAGTCGAGCTGCGGGCACCACTGGAACGGCGTGGCAGCCTTGGGGATAAACACCGAAACCGAGATGGACACCGAGATCGAGCCGCGACGAGCCTTGGGCACCACGGAACGACCGAGCTCCAGCACGTGATCGGCCAGATTGGCGATGGCCACGATGTCCTCGTCGCGCTCGCCGGGAAGGCCCATCATAAAGTAGAGCTTCATGCGGTTCCAGCCGGCCTCGAAGGCCGCCTTGGCCGCACGGTCCAGGTCCTCCTCGGTCACGTTCTTGTTAATGATGTCGCGCATGCGCTGGCTGCCGGCCTCGGGTGCGAACGTCAGGCCGCCCTTCTTTTCGCCGGCGACCGACTCGGCCATATCCACGCCAAACGAATCCAGGCGCTGCGACGGAATAGACACGCGAATACCCGTATCCTCCAGGCGACGGTTGAGCCTGCCGAGCACGTCGCGAATGCAGGAGTGGTCGGTCGTGGAGAGCGAGGTCAGCGACACCTCGTCATAGCCGGTCTTTTCCAGACCCTGAATCACCGACGAGACGATCTGGTCGGCCGAGCGCTCGCGCACCGGGCGATACGTCATGCCGGCCTGGCAAAAACGACAGCCGCGGGCGCAGCCACGCAGGATCTCAATAGACAGGCGGTCGTGGACCAGCTGCGCATAGGGTACACACGACTGCGACAGCGGATTCGTGGCGCCGAAATCCTCGACGACGCGCTTGTAGACCACGACCGGAGCATCCTTGCCCTCACGCGGCACGGTGTAGCCATGCGGCGTGCAGGGCTCATCGTGACGAACCTCATAGAGCGACGGCACGTAGTTGCCGGCAATGGATGCAAGCTGCTCAACAATCTGCGCGCGCGGGACTCCTTCGTCACGCAGGCGGCGATGCAGCTGGCAGGTCTCGAGCAGCGATTCCTCGCCCTCGCCGATGAGGATGGCATCGAAGAAGGCCGCGTACGGCTCAGGGTTGTACACCGAGGGGCCGCCGGCGATGATGATGGGGTCGTCTTCACCTCGGTCGGCCGCTAACAGCGGAATGCCAGCGAGGTCGAGCGCCTCGAGGAAGTTCGTCACCGCCATCTCGTGCGGCACATGCAGGCCGACGATATCAAACGAAGCGACCGGCGCTGCACCCTCGAGCGAGAGCAGCGGAATGCCTGCCTCGCGCATAGCGTCACCCATATCGGGCCACGGCACATAGCCACGCTCGCAGGAGATGCCCTCGGCCTGGTTAAGGATGTTGTAGAGGATGGCGATACCCTGGTTGGGCAGACCAACCTCGTACACATCCGGGTAGATCAGGCAGCAACGGTAGTCGGCATCGGCCTTGGAAAGCGTGCCCCACTCGTGATCGATATAGCGACTCGGCTTTTCGACCTTGGCGAGCAGCGGCTCAATTAAATGAAAGCAGTCTTGATACGGAACGCGCAACGGAAAACCCCTAAGCAGCGAGATCGGATGCGTCTTGGTAGGACGCCATAGGACGGGTAGCGCCCGCGACCGTGGTCACCAGATCGCGAACGCGGGAGAACGTGGCAGTGACCACCTCGTTGGCACGGCTGTAGTCGACATCGCGCTCGTAGAGCGAAACGAGCGCACGGCCCATGCCATAGGTGCCCGCGGCAGCAGTGAGCGCCTTGACGGCAAACCCAATATGCGGCGTCTGCTTGACGAGCGCACGGGTGACCGCGCGGATCACAAGACCGCCGGCAAGCACGCCCGCGACCTCGTAGCCGCGCTCAGGCTTAATGCCGCGTCCAAAGACGGCAGCGAGCTCAAAGAGCATGCCCACCTGAGCCAGCGCCATAACGGGATAATCGGCGCCCGGCAAAAACACCAGCGCGCCGGTCGCCATATTGGTGAGCGCGCACGAGGTAATGATACGATTGGCCGCCGCGATGCGCATAAAGGCAAAGTTCGCCGCAAAAGCCGTTTCCTTGTCGGTGCGATCGAGAATCCAGCGGGCAAGCGTCTCGAGCAGATACGTCTTATCGGTTGCCGCCACCACGCCGAGCATGGGCGTGGACTCCTCGATAAACGGCACCTCCACAGCAGACTCGGCAAGCACGCACACGGGCGCGCCGGCGATCACGAGCTCCTGCACGGCACTCTCCAAGCGGTCGGAGCCGCACGAGAGCACCAGCACCACATCGGTATCGGTCTTTGGAGCAATTCGCTCCTCCCCCAGACGCTCGACGCGCACAATGCCCGAGGTCGTCTGCGGCACAAAGGCGTCACGCACCGTCTCGGCCAGAAAGCGCGAGGCGGACGAATCCAGATAGACCGAGACGCGCACCGGCGTATCGGAATCCTTCTTAACGGACGCGCCCATCTTAAAAGCGCGGGTCAGCTTATCTACGGGAATTTTCATAGCAAACCCCTCCAGCGGTTACGCGGCGCCCGAACGATGCCGCCATATGGATTGTACGATACCCACCGTCAGCAGCTGAATCATCATCGAAGACGAACCGAAGCTAATAAACGGTAGCGGAATACCGGTAATCGGCATCATGCCAATGCACATGCCGATGTTTTCGAAGGTCTGGAACGCCCACATGCCAACGATGCCCACACACGATAGGCGCAAGAACAGCGACTCACACTTAAAGGCGACGCGAATCGTCGAAAAGATCAGCAGCACGTAGAGGCATAGGAGCAAAAAGGAC
>CABUUD010000161.1 GCA_902494585.1 uncultured Collinsella sp.
CGCGCTCGCCAGCACGGGTGACAGATCAAGCAGGTTTGCCTTGCGGTTGCCCGGGACCTCGATCTGACGCAAGCACTCGGGATGGCCGACCATCTCGTCGACGGTGCGGAAGCCCAAGCTCGCCATGACCTCGCGCAGCTGCTCGGCAACAAAGAGCATAAAGTGCTCAACGTGCTCGGGCTTACCGCGGAAGCCGCGACGCAGGCGGCAGTTTTGCGTGGCGATGCCGGCCGGGCAGGTATCCTGCTGGCAGTCGCGCTGCATGAGGCAGCCCATGGAGATGAGCGGCATGGTCGCAAAGCCAAACTCCTCGGCGCCCAGCAAGCAGGCGACGGCAACATCGGTGCCGTCCATGAGCTTGCCGTCGGCCTCGAGCACCACGCGTGAGCGCAGGCCGTTTTGCAGCAGTGTCTGCTGGGCCTCGGCAAGGCCAAGCTCCAGCGGCAGGCCGGCGTGCCAAATGGAATCACGTGCAGCGGCACCCGAGCCGCCATTGTGGCCGCTGATCAAGATCTTGTCGGCAGCACCCTTGGCCACACCGGTGGCGATGGTACCGACGCCGGCCTCGCTGACCAGCTTGACCGACACGCGCGCACCGGGGTTGGCGTTCTTAAGGTCAAAGATCAGCTCTGCCAGGTCCTCGATGGAATAGATGTCGTGGTGCGGCGGAGGCGAGATCAGGCCGATGCCGGGCGTGGACTGACGGACCTCGGCGATCCAGGGGTAGACCTTCTTGCCGGGCAGGTGGCCACCCTCGCCGGGCTTGGCACCCTGGGCCATCTTGATCTGAATCTCAAAGGCACTGCACAGGTAACGGCTCGTCACGCCAAAGCGCGCGCTTGCCACCTGCTTGATGGCGGAGTTCTTGGAGTCACCGTTAGCCAGCGGGGTCTCGCGACGCGGGTCCTCGCCGCCCTCGCCGGAGTTGGAACGGCCGTGCAGGCGGTTCATGGCGATGGCCATGCACTCGTGTGCCTCTTTGCTAATAGAGCCGTACGACATGGCGCCGGTGTTAAAGCGGCGGACGATGTTGAGCGCGGGCTCCACCTCGTCGAGTGCCACCGGAGTGCGGTCGCTGGCATCAAAGTCGAGCAGGTCGCGCAGGCGCACGGCACGGCCGGTGCGGTGCAGGCGGGCGCTATACTCCTTAAAGGTGTCGTAGCTGTCCTCACGGCAGGCGGTCTGCAGCAAGTAGACGGTCTGCGGATCGATCAGGTGATCCTCGCCGCCGAGCGGGCGCCACTTGGTCAGGCCCAGTGTGGGCAGCTGATCGGGAGCCGGGCTCTTAAGAATGGCGAGCGCGGCGTCGTAGCGCTCGTTTTGCTCGCGCTCAACGTCCTCGACACCCATACCACCCACACGGCTCACCGTGCCGGCGAAGTACGCGTTGACGAACTCCGGCGTAAAGCCAACGGCCTCGAAGATCTGCGCCGAATGGTAGCTCTGCACCGTAGAGATGCCCATCTTGGACATGATGGAGACGATGCCGGCGGTCGCAGCCTTATTGTAGTTGGCGATGCCCTGCTCGGCCGTCACGTCCAAATCGCCGCGTGCCGCCAAGTCGCGAATGCACGCATGTGCGTTGTACGGATAGATGCCGCTCGCGGAGTAGCCCACCAGTGCCGCAAAGTCGTGCGGGGACACGGCGTCGCCGCACTCCACCACGATGTCGGCAAAGGTACGCACGCCGGCGCGGATCAGGTGGTTGTGCACGCAGCCCACAGCGAGCAGCGACGGCACGGGCACCTCGCCCGCAGCGGCACGATCGCTCAACACCACGATGTTCACGCCGTCGCGGACCGCAGCCTCGACGTCCTCGGCAAGCTGCTTGAGCGTAGCCTGCAGCGCGCCCTCGCCGGCATCGCGGCGGTAGACGGCACGGAAGCGACGGGTCTTAAAGCCCACGCGGTCGATGGCACAGATGCGGTCGAACTCCTCCTCGTTGAGCAACGGGCGCTCCAAGCGCACCAGCTGGCAGGCCGTGCGGGAGTCCTCGAGCAGGTTGCCGTGGTTGCCCAGGTAGAGCGTGGTCGAGGTGACCATGTGCTCGCGCAGGGCATCGATCGGCGGATTCGTGACCTGGGCGAACAGCTGATAGAAGTAATCGAAGAACGAACGCGTCTTCTTGGACAGGCAGGCCAGCGGCGCGTCGATGCCCATCGAGGCGAGCGGTGCCTTGCCCTGCTGGGCCATGGGACGCACGACCTCGTCGACGTCATCCCAGTGGTAGCCGAGCTTGGCCATGCGCACGGCGGCGGGCACCTCGGCGTCCTCGGCGGGCGTTGCCGCAACGGGCTCATCGAGCGCGTCAACGGTCAGCGTCTCCTCGGCAATCCAATCACGGTAGGGCTTTTCCTTGGCATAGCGGGCGCGCAGCTCGTCGTTGTAGATCACGCGGCCGCGGGCAAAATCGACCTCGAGCATCTGGCCCGGCCCCAGACAGCCGCTCGTCAGGATGTTCTCGGGGCTTACCTCGATGGTGCCCACCTCGCTTGCCAGCATAAAGCGACCGTCGCGCGTCACATAGTAGCGGGCGGGGCGCAGGCCGTTGCGGTCGAGGGCGGCACCCAGCGTGCGACCGTCGGTAAAGGCGATGGCCGCCGGGCCGTCCCACGGCTCCATGAGCATAGACTGGTAAGCGTCATAGGCGCGGCGTTCCTCGCTCAGACTGTCGTTGTGGTCCCACGGCTCGGGCAGCAGCATGGATGCAGCACGCGTAAGCGGGCGACCGTTCATGACCAAAAACTCGAGCACGTTGTCCAGAATCGCGGAATCGGAGCCCTCACGGTTGATGATGGGCATCACACGCTCAAGATCATGCTGCAGCACGGGGCTGTACAGGTTGGGCTCGCGGGCACGAATCCAGTTGACGTTGCCCTTGAGGGTGTTGATCTCGCCGTTGTGGATGATAA
>CABUUD010000162.1 GCA_902494585.1 uncultured Collinsella sp.
GACGCCAGCGCGGGCGAAATGGGTATCAGGCTGCAAACCAGATGCTGACCAAACACTTGACGGAACGCTTGACCGATACGTTATACCGAAACAAAACCCCAGTTAAACATAGGCAAATAAACAGAGATTTTGAGCTTGCCAGCCGCAGCCATCACGAAAACAGCAAGGCGCCGCGAGCCCGCACGTCAGCAAATGAGCAGTCAGACGTTAAGGGTGTCCCCAACGACTAGACAATAAAGAGCGTCCCCAATTACTAGTCGTTGGGGACGCTCTTGAATGACTGTCTTACAGCCCCAAGGTCTCGGCAACCTCGGCCGCGCAGGCCAGGGCATCGGCCATGGCGCTTACCACGAGCGAGCTGCCGTTGCGGGCGTCGCCGGCCACATACACCGGCGCGGCATCCGCAGCAACGCCATTCGCACGGGCCGCAAGGTGCGAGCCCTCGGAAGCCATCACGGGCAGCGGGCGGCCCGCCGTGGCAACGGGCACGCCGACAGCTTCGAACACGCTATGCTCCGGACCCGTAAAGCCGCAGGCGATCAGCACCAGCTGTGCCGGCACCTCATGCTCGGAGCCCGCAATGCGTTCGGGCTTGCCGGCCGACCAATCCAGATCGACCACGCGCAGGCCCGCGGCCGCGCCCTTCTTATCCAGCAGCACCTCGAGCGTATCCACGCCCCAGGCACGCATCTCGCCGCCCATGGCAGCGATAGCCTCCTGCTGGCCGTAGTCGGTCTTCTTAACGTTGGGCCACTGCGGCCAAGGGTTGCTCACTGCACGCTTATCGGGCGCGGCCGACAGGAACTCAAACTGACGCACGCTACGCGCGCCTTGGCGCACCGCGGTACCCACGCAGTCGTTGCCGGTATCGCCGCCGCCAATGACCACGACGTCCAGGCCGCGCGCGTCAATAGCGGGCTCACCGCCGTCGAGCACCGAGACGGTCAAAGCCGTCAGGTAGTCCACGGCATACACCACGCCCGGGGCATCCACATTCGTAGCCGAAAGACCGCGGGGTGCACGGGCACCAGCTGCCACCACGACAGCGTCAAAGCCATCGAGCTTGGCTGCCACCGCAGGGTCCGTCACATCGGCGCTCAGCTCAAACACAATGCCCAGCTCGCGCATGAGCGCCACGCGGCGCTCGACCACGGACTTCTCGAGCTTCATGTTGGGAATGCCGTACATGAGCAGGCCGCCCGGGCGGTCGTCACGCTCAAACACCGTCACGCGGGCACCGCGACGCGCAAGTTCCCATGCAGCCACCAGACCAGCCGGGCCAGAACCAACCACGGCGACCGAGGGCGCGTCCTCCCCCGCCGGCTCAAAGCGACGCGGGCCACCGTTTGCCCATTCGTGGTCGCTGATTGCGCGCTCGTTATCGTGAATCGTCGTGGGCTGGCCGTCGACCGATCCCAAGTTGCACGCGGCCTCGCACAGCGCCGGGCACACACGACTCGTAAACTCAGGCATGGGCGAGGTGAGCGACAGACGCTCGGCAGCCTCGTTCCAGCGGCCGCGGTACACCAGCTCATTCCACTCGGGAATCAGGTTGTGCAGCGGACAGCCGCTCGGGCGCGCCTTGCCAAAGCTCGCGCCCATCTGGCAAAACGCCACGCCGCACATCATGCAGCGGCTCGCCTGGGCACGGCGCGCGTCGTCATCGAGCTCCACGTACAGCGGATCAAAATCATGACTGCGTTCCTCCACGGGGCGAAGCTCGTGGGTCACGCGATCGATATCAAGAAAAGCACCGGGCTTACCCATGGCACTTACGCCTCCTTCTTGGTCGAAGCAACAGAGCTGGCAGCCACGGACACAGCGCCCGCAGCACCGCCCGCGACATCGAAGCGAGCGACATCCTCGACACTCGCGCGACCGGTCACGATGTCAAACGCCAATTCCTCGCCCTGCGCATGCGTCTTGCCCACGGCCTCACCCGCGGCGACAATCGCCAGCACGCGCTCGTACTCGGTCGGAATGACCTTCACAAAGTGCTTGCTCATCGTCTCAAAGCTGTAGAGCAGCTTAATGCCGCGCGGGCTCTGTGTCGCGTCCACGTGCTCCTGGATAAGCTCGCGAATCTGTGCCAGCTCGCCGACCGTCGGGGCCTTGAGCTCAACGCTCTCGTGGTTCACACGGGCATCAAGCGTGCCGTACTGGTCAAAGACATAGGCCACGCCACCCGTCATACCGGCAGCGAAGTTCTGCCCGACCTCGCCCAGGATGAGCGCCAGACCGCCCGTCATGTACTCGCAGCCATGGTTGCCGCAGCCCTCGACCACCACGGTGGCGCCGGAGTTGCGCACGCCAAAGCGCTGGCCGGCCAGGCCGTTAATGAAGCCGCGGCCGCTCGTGGCGCCAAAGAACGCAACGTTGCCCACGATGATGTTCTCGTCGAACTTGTAGGTCGCATGCGGGTTGGGACGCACCGACACCTCGCCGCCCGAAAGGCCCTTGCCAAAGTAGTCGTTGGCGTCGCCGCACACGTTGAGCGTAATGCCGCGCGGCAGGAAGGCGCCAAAACTCTGACCGGCCGAACCATCGCAATCGATGGTGATGGAACCGGCGGGCAGGCCCTCGGGATGCGCCTTGGTCACCGCGTTGCCCAGAATAGTGCCCACGCAGCGGTTGACGTTGGCGATATCGGCGCGGAAGCGAATCGGACGCAGGTGCGCACGGGCATCGGCCGTATAGGGCACGAACAACGTGGAGTCGAGCGTCTTGTCGAGCTCGCTGTCCGCGGCCATCTGCGGCAGGAAGTGGCGACCGTCGGCACCCGGGATATGAGCGCCGAACTCACAGGTCGCGCTCGCCAGCACGGGCGACAGATCGAGCAGGTTGGCCTTGCGGTTGCCCGGTACCTCGA
>CABUUD010000163.1 GCA_902494585.1 uncultured Collinsella sp.
AACCGGACACACATTCTGTCCGAGCGGTTAAAAGCGGGCACGGAATTTAAACGGCTGAAAAAGGGGCATCGACCTGCGCCGATGCCCCTAAAGTAGACACACATTTTGTCCTATAAGCCTCATTTATTTGCGAAGAACATCGGCTAGCCGCAGGATTGAAATCATCGACCGATAAGTGAGTTCCACTTTTTCGCCCGCAAGCAGTCGTTTCGAGCCAATCTCATCTAGCCCCACAAGCCGAGAAAACAGCGGGCCGCTCATCGTGCCATCGTCAATTGATTCCCTTATGGTCTTCAAAACGTCCGTATCATGAATCGATGCCGAGCTGTAGGGGGCAACACGAGCAGAACTCTCAATTAACGACGAGACAAAAGGATGGAGATGCTTTGGACATAGTCCATCAAACACCACATCCCCATTGTCATCCGAGCCGACCAGGCGCCAAGTATAATGATCGACCCAGTCATCTCCGTCATATATGGCGTCCATGAGCAACTTCCAGTCTAGAGAGAGAAACCTATTTGGACATCGGGGCGCAAGACCGCAAGCCATATCGGGCCCGCAGCAGCTCCAACCCAACGCACCACATAGGTTCCCTTTCGTACATGTGTATCAATCTGCCCCGAAATGCCGGTGAATGCAATTCCAGACCCGTTCGTCGGATAGCAATCGACGTATTTTTGTTTTCCGCTCACAACCTTGTATAGATATATCGTTCCAGCAAAAGAGAAGGGATCGTTCGCAATTTTGTCCGGAAGAACTTGCCACCTCAAAATCCCGCTACCAATATGGTCAAGCTTGACCGTTCCGCCGTCCCCCTCAAAAGTGGCAAGGGGATTTACCCCAGACTGAGAGTCGGCATCGCCCTCCTTGGCAGTTATCAGCAGGCTGCCCGTATAAGACTGCTGAGGCTCACCTTCAGGACAGGCAGCCTCGGCCCAAGAAGGGCCACCCAGGCAGAACAGTCCGAGCAGCATCATTACCAACAAAAGAAAACCCTTAGTTCTTTTCATCTATATCCCCAACGTCTCTCGACATTTGTATATCGTGACTATTTTAGATCTATATGGCCAATTCGAGCCCTCACCATGGCAATTGCTGCTGGGTTTCTTTTCATTAAAATTTCACTTTGGTAAATCCCCGCCCCTAAGCATTAAACCCGAAGTCCGCCGAGTGGGCGAAAGTAAAAGAGGGTCGAACCAGAAGCAGTTCCCGGACAATTGGCGTCCGGCCAGACACTTCGGTTCGACCCTTTCTTTCAGGATTCTGTAACAGCTGATTGAATTGCAACGCGCTAGGGCAGGACAGTTCAAAACTAGCGGGGCGTGTCGCCGCGCGAGTAGTCACCGCGATCGACGACGCGATCGTCCATCTGTCGCGACACGGCGCTACCGCCGTGCGCCTGGCCGGTGGCGCGGACGCGGTCGTCACCGGCATCGGGAACGGAGCCGGCATAGCGGTTGCGAATCTCCCTTGCGTAGCCGCGGCGCGCAAGGAGCTCGTCGCGAACCGCGGGATCTTCGAGCTACTTCACTTCAAACCTTAAGAGCCTTCTCTCTGGCAGATCGGTCATCTTCATCGTATAAGTCCCAGGAAAAGCCTTCTCAAAACGGACGGTCTCGTAACCTTCGAAATAGTCGTTGGTGTTTTGCATCATGAATGGGACGAGCAACTCGTTCTCCGCCCCAACCTGTACAGCAAACGCAGCAGAGCCGCCCAGAGCCGGCATTGCCTGCGTTATCAGATCGGTATTGACCACAAAGTCATAGTTTGGCGCAGACTCCGGCACCAAATGCCAAACATACGTTTTGATTCCGCCTTCGACATTGTCCTTATTCCTGACACGCATCTTTACGGCGATAACACACGTGATGTCGGCGTCCTTCAATTTCGTTTTCGTATCCACGATGCCATATTTTGAATAATCATCATGCGCACGCTTGAGATACTCGCGCGGCGTGAGCAGCTCTGCCCCGTCTATGCAAAACGAATACCCGTCAGTCGCCACATCCTTCGACCCCAGAAACGCCCCATCCATCGAGAGCCATTCGCCCTCCGCATAATATTTCTCAGGAATGACCGTCCGGTTCCCGTTAACGACGCTCACCCTCATGCCCGCAAGGCCGGTAGCAGCACAGCCGAAAAGAGCGAGCACCGCCCTTCTTGTCCACAGGGTCTTCTTCATCGCGCTCACGACCTTTCCCGAACTTTCACAACGGCACCGTCGCGCATGCAGTAAACCCGATCAGCCAGCTCCTCGAGCACCTCTCCGTCATGGCTGGACAGAATAACCTCGCGACCCGTTGATGCCGCCATCGCCACAACGCGCTTGAGTATTTCCACGCCCGCTTCGTCGAGGGCATTTGTTGGCTCATCGAGAACAAGTAGCTTCGGCTTTTCCATAATTGCCGCAGCTATCCCCAGACGTTGCTTCATCCCAAGCGAGTATGCTCGGAACTTCTTTTTTTCGTCTGCATCGAGCCCCACGAGCCGCAGGGCAGAGCGAATGTCCTCGGGGGTGGCAACGCCCTTGATCTGAGCGATGAGCTCCAAATTATCGTAGCCAGACAGATATCCCAAAAAGGAAGGCGCCTCGATCAACATCCCCAGACTCGGCGGGAACGAGATGTCCACCCCAAGCCTTTGGCCATCGATAGAGATTTCGCCTTCGGTAGGCTTGATCAATCCGCAGACCGCTCGCATAAGCATGGTCTTACCCGAACCGTTTATCCCCTGAAGCCCAACCACAGTCCCAGGGTCAACCTCGATGGACACGTTGCGCAGAACATCGTTTTTGCCCATGCGCTTCGATACGTCCCTAACGATCACGCTCATATCTTGTCCCCCTTTTCTATA
>CABUUD010000164.1 GCA_902494585.1 uncultured Collinsella sp.
AGCTGGATCTACAAGGAGGACGCGCCGCTCACGCGCTGCGAGTTTGAGCAGATTCTGGCCGGCGACTACGGCTTTTTGCTGAGGAGCCCCTATCCGCTCTGTCGCGAGTTCTACATCGAGTGCATCTGCAACATGATGCGCCTGTGGGTCATCGTGAACTATGAGCGTGAGCCGTGGGTGATGGACGAAGGTACCGTGTGCATTACGTCTGACATGAACGTGCGCGCGGCGGTGGGAAGCTTTGACATTTTTGATGCAACGCTGTCCGCGTTGCCCGTGCTGGAGCCCGGTAAACTGGTGATGGAGGTCAAGGTTACCGAGTTTTGCCCGCAGCCGGTGCGTGATATGGTGCCGCCGAGTGTGGGTTTGGCCAGGTCGACCCTGCCAAGATTGGTCTGTCGCTGCTCGTGGCGCTCGCCATGGGCATCCTGATCTATTACGTGTACAAGCGCTTTTTTACCGGCGTGGTGTATTCGCGCAGCTTTGCCGTGACGCTCGTGGGCATCTGCGTGCTCACGTGTATGGTGACTCTTGCGATCTCGACGAACGTGGTCATCTCGCTCGGTATGGTCGGTGCTCTGTCCATCGTTCGTTACCGTACGGCGGTCAAGGACCCGCTCGACCTGCTGTATTTGTTTTGGGCCATTACCACGGGCATTACGGCAGGCGCCGGCATGTATGCGCTCGTGGGGCTCACGGCAGTGGTGATCGTGGTGATGATCGCCGGTTTTGCGAGGCACCAGGACAAGTCGCGCGTGTACATGATGGTCATTCACTACACGGGCCAGACCACCGGCGACGACATTGTGCGCGCCTTTGGCCGCACCAAGTTCACCGTCAAGTCCAAGACCATGCGCGGTGACAAGGTTGAGATGGCCGTCGAGGTGTTCTCGGACGGTGTGGATATGCCCTATGCCGACGCCATCCGCGCGCTCGATGGCGTTTGCTCGACCTGGGTGGTCCGATTTGATTCGCACGCCGTCTTCACGGGTATCATGGTGAAAGCGATTTCAATGACAGGGGTACTCGTGGTAAAGATGAAAGATGTGGCCGAGCTGGCCGGCGTTTCGAGCGCCGCCGTCTCGCGCTACCTCAACGGTGGCTACATATCGACGGACAAGGCCGAGCGCATTAAGCAGGCGATTGAGCTGACCGGATACGTGCGGTCCAGCCAGGCTCGCGCGCTGCGCACCGGTTCCACCAAGCTCATCGGCGTCATCGTGCCTAAGATCAACTCGGAATCCGTGAGCCGCATTACCGCCGGCATTGGCCAGGTGCTCGGTTGCCGTGGCTACCAGATGCTGCTTGCAAACACCGACAACGCGGCCGATCGCGAGCTCGAATACCTCGATTTATTCCAAAACCATCCGGTTGATGGCATTGTGCTGGTGGCAACTATGATTACAGACGAGCATCGCCGGGCGATTGAGTCGTGCCGCGTGCCCATCGTGCTGATCGGCCAGAATGTTGAGGGCGCGGCGTGCGTCTATCACGACGATTACGAGGCCGCCTTTGAGCTGGGCCATGCGCTTGCGGGTCGCGTTGACGGCAAGATTGCCTATATTGGAGTTACCGAGGAGGACCGCGCGGCCGGTTATGACCGCCGTCGCGGTTTTGAGGCTGGCTTGCGCGCCGCGGGCGTGGCGCTTGATCCGAGCCTGATTCGCCAGGGGTCCTTTACGCTCGACTCGGGCTATGGTGCGGCGCGTGAACTGCTTTCCGTCGCTCCCGATGTTTCGTTTATCGCCTGCGCGACCGACACCATGGCGGCGGGCGCGCTGCGTGCCATCGATGAGGTTCGCGGCATGGGCGAGGGCATACACCGCGTGAGCGGTTTTGGCGATAACGCGTTTTTGCGCGCGCTGACGGGCGGCATTCCCACCGTGCACTATGGCTACCTGACCAGTGGCGTCGAGGCGACCAATATGTTGCTCAACACGCTCGATGGCGTTGAGGGGGAGAGCGGTCTCAAGACGCTCAAGCTCGGCCATCAGCTTATGAATGTCTAGGTTTTGGGCACGTCTGCCTGCCTCTGAGCCCTTATGTTTGTCTCAAAACTACCATTCGCCGGCTTTTTCCTACCGTTCACCGTTATATGAAAACGATTGCAGTCATATGAAACTGAAAACGATTACAGTTTAAGTGTCAAAGATGGCCGGGTGCAAATGCGCCCGTTGGAGGAAAGGGAAGTCATGGACTACCGCAAATCAGCCCAAGAGGTGCTCGACAACATCGGTGGCGCCGACAACGTTGTTTCGGCCGCACACTGCGCCACGCGTCTGCGCCTGGTGATTGCCGATAACGCCAAGGTTGACAAGGAGGCCCTCGAGAATATCGACGGCGCTAAGGGCGTCTTTGAGGCCCAGGGCCAGCTGCAGATTATTTTTGGCACCGGCACCGTCAACAAGGTCTACGAAGAGTTCATCGCGCTCAGTGGCGTCGAGGCTGCCACCAAGGCCGAGGTCAAGGAGGCCGCGGCGCAGCAGCAGAACATCTTTATGCGCGCCATTAAGGTACTCGGCGACGTCTTTGTCCCCATCATCCCCGCCATCGTGGCTTCGGGCCTGCTGCTGGGCATTATGAGCGCCCTCAACTTTATGGCCTCCAATGGCTTTATCGCGCTTGACACCAATAACTTTATCTATAAGATCGCCGACCTTGTCTCGGGAACGTCCTTTGGCATCCTGCAGATCCTGATCGGCTACTCTGCGGCTAAGGCCTTTGGCGCCAACCCGTATCTGGGCGCCGTCGTCGGCGGTGCGTTCATCAACTCCTCGCTGCAGAGCGCCTA
>CABUUD010000165.1 GCA_902494585.1 uncultured Collinsella sp.
AAAGAAGATGCGCTCGACGCCCGTATCGCCCACCGCGCGCAGCAGATCGGCAAAGCGCGGCTTGCCAAAGAGATCGCGACCGTAGGAGTTAACGTTCTGTCCCAGCAGCGTAATCTCGCGCACGCCCTGACGTACGAGCCCGGTCACCTCGTCGACAATCTCCTCGAAGGGACGACTCTTCTCACGACCACGGACGTAGGGCACGATGCAGTACGTACAGAAGTTGTTGCAGCCCGTCATGATGGGCACCCAGGCGTGATACTGCGTCTCGCGATGCCACGGCATACTCATGGCGTCGGTATCCTCATGCTCATTCGTACGGATATGGCGCTTACCATCCAAAAACGCCTCGGCGATAAGCTCAGCCACGTGCGCAATAGAATGGGTGCCGAAAATGACGTTGACGTTATCGACGTTGGTGAGCAAGCCCTCACCATCGCGCTGGGCGATGCAGCCGCCCACGGCGACAACACGCTTACCCGAAGGCGAAGGAGGAAGGCTCTTGCAGGAATTGCACTGACCATACAGGCGCGTATCGGCAGCCTCGCGCACACAGCACGTCATGAACACGACAATATCGGCATGCTCGGGATCGAGCGCCATAAGACAGCCATACGAATCGAGCAAGCCACTCACGCGCTCGGAGTCGTGCTGGTTCATCTGGCAGCCGAATGTGCGGATAAAGTAGGTTTTACCGGCAAGAATATCGCGTACGGAACGCTGGTCCATGAGCTTACATCCTAACGATGGTATCGACGGGGCGCATAGGTGCTACAAGCGTGCAGATGGCTCGCTTACGCAACGGGCTTAACGTCATCCATGACGACGTTATCCATAGCAGCCCGATTAATCTGGTGAACGTAGATAGAGAGACGAATTGCCGTGCGCGACTCTCCGTTAATAAGAATGTCGGAAAACACCGGCGCGCAGGAGACATCAAAGCCGGTCGGAATCAGAAAGCCGCGCGCAATGGCAACGGCCTTAATGGCCTGGTTGACGGCACCGGCACCGACGCATTGAATGTTGACGGGGACGCCATCTTTGACCATGCCGGCAATGGCGCCGGCAACGGACGCGGGCGATGATTTGCTTGATACCTTCAGGCAATCCATGAAGAAACTCCTGCGTTTAAAAGTACGTTTTAACTGCAATAACTGTATCGTACCGAGCGGACTCGGTAAAGATTTTATTCCTCTTTGGCAAGATCGAACGTCACCGTGATGCGATCACGCGAAACGCGAATCTTAGGGTCGCCGCACAGATTGAGGTAATACCGGGCAGCGAGGTCGTTAAAGTCACGCTCGACCGCACGCGAAAACTGCGCCATATCATCCTTGGCGATACGAAGGCCTCGACGGTCCTTGGCAAGATCGATGGGAGCCGGAGCATGAGAGGTGGAGTCGCGCTCGCGCAGCAGACGCGCAGTCACGCCGCGAACGGGCTTAATCTGACCCGACAGAATTCGGTGGGCAGTGCGCTCGGACATCTCGAGACCCAGCCCGGAGCAGATCCGGATAAAGTCTTCGGCATCCGAGGCAAGGCCCAAACGATCGATCACCGGAAGCTCGCACTCGTCATCGATAAAGAGCAGGCGCGACGTATCGAGACGGCTCGAAGCCTGAGCGTACAGGGTCGCAGCAATCTCGGACGGAGAGCCCAGATACACATCGCAGCCACGCAGTTCCTCAAGGGCAAACTCGCAGGCTGCGCGAATGATGTTGTGAGGGCCACGAGCGCATACATAGCGACCGTCTTCGTCTTTAACCGCCTGAGGCCAGCTAGACTGGTCGGCTCGTTCGCCCAAACGATCGGTGGCAACGCACACCTTAAACGCGGAACCCAAATCGACGCCCGATGTAACAACGCGTGCCTCATCCGTGTTCTGCCTGATAGAGAACAGCGCCATACCACGACCGTGAACACCCCAACGGTCCATTTTCATGCTCTCGAGCTTGGAGGTAACACGGGCATCGAAGATACGCTCCTGCATATCCTGCGGCACACCCGAACCGTTATCCAGGAAGAGGAGGGTGCGAACACCCTCCTCCTTGGTCGTGGCAAGATAGACCTTATCGGCTCCGGCATCACGAGCATTACGCAGCATCTCAATGACAATGTCCTCTACATGCTGAATGTCATGCTTGGCCTGACGGCGTTCGGCCTCCGAAACGCGGAGGCGGACATACCCCTCGCCAAGGTTCTCCTCAACGCGAAGGTTGCCTTCCCCCGACATCGACGCGATAAATGAGATGAGCTCGTTCGCGTCGTTCATGTTATTTAGCGATATCGACGGCACGGCTCTCGCGAATCACGACGACGCGCACCTGACCGGGATACTCCATCTCTTCCTCGATCTGATGGGCGATATCGTGCGCAAGCACCGTGGACTGGGCATCGGAGATCTTGTCCGGCTGGACCATGACATGAACCTCGCGACCGGCCTGCATGGCATAGGTACGCTCGACGCCATCGTGAGAGTTAGCGATCTCCTCGAGCTTCTCAAGGCGCTTGATGTAATTCTCGGCCGACTCGCGACGGGCGCCGGGACGAGAAGCAGAGACGGCATCGGCAGCCTGGACCAGAACGTCGAGCACCGTGTTAGGGTCGACATCGGCATGATGGGCCTCAATCGCGTGGACGATAACGGGCTTCTCGCCATAACGGCGGGCAAGCTCGGCGCCAATGACAGCATGCGGGCCCTCAACGTCGTGGTCGATGGCCTTGCCCAGGTCATGCAAAAGACCGGCGCGCTTGGCGGTCACAACATC
>CABUUD010000166.1 GCA_902494585.1 uncultured Collinsella sp.
GGTTGAGTTTGTCGCGAGTTCCGCACGCAAAGGAAAGCACTTAATGTGCTTTCCGTCTTGCGCAGGACTGTAGAGCAGCAAACTCAACCCGCGCCAGCCGGCCCCGGAGACCCTCCCGGAGGGACCGAAAAACTTTTTCAAAAAAGTTGTTGCGCGGCGGACAGACTTCTGTGTATACTAATCCCCGCAGCGCACGCGAGCGGAAACAAACGCGAACGACTGCCTGGGGAGTTAGCTCAGTTTGGTTAGAGCGCCGGCCTGTCACGTCGGAGGTCGCGGGTTCGAGCCCCGTACTTCCCGCCAACGCAATTAAAGCCACGTCTTCGGACGTGGCTTTTTGCGTTTAATAGGCCCTCGATCTTATATGCCTCTTTATCCAAATCACCGCATTTGCAACGAGCGAGCCAGCCCCTACTGATATATGTGTTCAAACAGGGGGTTTGTTGCGCAACATCTGTTCAATGAGGCGGGGGGTTCGGTTATACTAAATTGCACTTTAGGCCGTACCTGATTCAGCTAGTCTTCAAGTGCGGCATTCAGTGAACACCCATTTTATAATTTGGTTGTTCAGGCGGTCATTTGGCGTCTCGACACAAGCTCGGCCCCGGAGCTCGTTCGAGCTGTTCGTATTCCTTGAAAGGGGAAACATGGACATATCGAGGAAGACTGATTATGCCCTTCGCATGCTTGCGATGCTTGCCGAGGAGCCGGAGCGGTTGCTTTCTGTTCGCACTGCTGCCGAAGAGGTCAATGTTCCGTATTCGTTTGCCCGTTCGATTCAGCACGGTTTGGTTCAGGCCGGCATTGTGGAGAGCCTGCGTGGTGTTCATGGCGGCATGCGCCTTAAGGTGAGCCCCGACGATGTCACGATCCGTCAGGTCGTAGAGGCCGTTCAGGGCCCCATGGTTATGAACGATTGCACCGCGCCCGATGGCGACTGTGCGCGCATGGGCACGTGCTGCTATCATCCCCTGTGGGCCGGAGCCCAGGCGCTGATGCGCGACTATCTCGATTCCGTTTCGCTCGGCGATATCGTCGCCCATCGCCGGTTCCCGGCCGTCGATCCCAAGTTCGCCGATCGCGATGCGTTTCCCGAGTACGCTGCCTGCGCGTACGCTTGCCGGGAGGAATAGCGCCGCATAAGGAGCATTGTCATGATTCAGGACCCCTTTCGTTCGATGATTCGTTCGGAAGGGGTCCTGCGTTATCGCGACCTTCCGTGGCGCCGCACGCGCGACCCGTATATCATCTGGCTTTCCGAGGTCATGCTGCAGCAGACGCAGGTGCCGCGCGTGGAGACGCGCATGCCGGCGTGGCTCGATCGTTTTCCGACTGTCCGGGCGCTTGCTCAGGCCGCCCCTTCCGATGTCTTGGATGCGTGGCAGGGGATGGGCTACAATCGCCGCGCCCTGGCGCTTCACAGGGCTGCACAGTGCGTTGTGGAGGACTGGGATGGGGAGTTTCCGCGCGAGACGCACGATCTGGTCGCGCTGCCCGGCATTGGCCCGGCGACGGCGCAGGGCATCCGTTCGTTTGCATTCGATCTTCCGGGCGTGTATCTGGAGACCAACGTGCGCACGGTCTTTTTGCATCATTTCTTTCCCGATGTGCCGGCCGTTCCCGATTGCGAACTGGTGCCGCTGATCCAAGCTGCCTGTCCGGCGGTCCCCGGTGCGGCGGCGGACGAGATCGCGCCCTTTGCCGCGCCTCAAGACGATGCCGACACGCCGCGCGCGTGGTATTACGCGTTGCTGGATTACGGCGCGTATCTTAAAAAGACGCTGCCCAATCCGTCCAGGCGGTCGGCGGGCTATAGTCGTCAGTCCAAGTTTGAGGGCTCGCGTCGCCAAAAGCGCGCCCACATTGTGCGCATGCTGCTGGCAGCGCGCGATGGGCAGCCGACAGGTATTACGCTCGATGAAGCCGTTGCAGGCGTTAACGAGATGGAGACGGCAGCCGGCCGAGAGCCGGTCGAGCGCGAGCTGGTCGCAAGCATCCTTGCCGATCTGGAGCGCGAGGGCTTTTGCCGCTCCGAGGGCGATCGTTGGCTGAGTGTATAGCTCGCTCGAATCTGAAGAACAGGATTATAAGGTTTAAATTCTCGGCATGGGGGGCATCCTAAAGATAAGGCCGCTCAAAGCCTATGGGCGGCATGCGTTGAAGGGAAGTACACCTATGGATTTTGAGAACTCTCAGACCAAGAAGAACCTCGAGACTGCTTTTGCCGGTGAGTCCCAGGCACACACCAAGTATCGCTACTATGCATCCAAGGCCAAAAAGGACGGCTACGTTCAGATCTCGAATATCTTTGCCGAGACGGCGGGCAACGAGTCCGAGCACGCCAAGCTGTGGTTTAAGTATCTGCACGACGGCGCCGTTCCGGGCACTCTGGACAACCTGCGTGACGCCGCCGCGGGCGAGAACTATGAGTGGACCACGATGTATGACGAGTTTGCCAAGACCGCCGAGGAGGAGGGCTTCGCCGAGATCGCCGAGAAGTTCCGCGGCGTTGCCGCCGTGGAGAAGGCTCACGAGGAGCGCTACAACAAGCTCGTCGAGCGCATTGAATCGGGCGAGGTGTTTGAGCGCGAGGGCGTAAAGGTGTGGAAGTGCCTGAACTGCGGGCACCTGCATGTTGGTGCCGAGGCGCCCGAGGTGTGCCCGGTGTGCAACCACCCGAAGGCGTACTTTGAGGAGCAGGTGGTGAACTACTAGCGCGTGGCGCTGGCTGCTGCGGGGCGCGGGGCGGGAGGCCA
>CABUUD010000167.1 GCA_902494585.1 uncultured Collinsella sp.
CCCGCCGCTTGCGAGACCACCGGCGTTCGGACCTATACCGCCAAGGTCACCTTCGAGGGCAAGGACTACACCGATACCAAGACGGAGGTCATCCCCGCCACCGGTCATGCCTATGGCGCCCCGGTGTGGAAGTGGACGGATGATTTCAAGGCCACTGCCACCTTCACCTGCACCAACGATACCACCCATGTGGAAAACGTCACGGCAGAGGTGACCAGCGCTGTCACCACGCCCGCCGCTTGCGAGACCACCGGCGTCCGCACCTATACCGCTAAGGTCACCTTCGAGGGCAAGGAGTACACCGACACCAAGACCGAGGTCATTCCCGCCGCCGGTCACACCCTGACCGCCGTGGCGAAGGTGCCTGCCACCTGCGAGACCGCCGGCACCTCCGCCGTCGACCGCGCTTTTGAGAAGCTCGACAAGATGGGCTACCTCTATACCAAGGACGGCGCCCTGTGGTTCCGCTCCACCGACCTGGGCGATGACAAGGACCGCGTCCTGATCAAGTCCGATGGCGAGTACACCTACTTCGCCTCCGACGTCGCCTATCACTGGGATAAGTTCCAGCGCGTCGACCACGTCATCGACATCTGGGGCGCCGACCACCACGGCTACATCGAGCGCGTCCGCTGCGTCTGCGACGCTCTTGGCTATCCCGGCAAGTTCGAGGTTCTGCTGGGCCAGCTCGTCAACCTGCTGCGCAACGGCAAACCCGTCCGTATGTCCAAGCGCAAGGGCACCATGGTGACCCTGCAGGAGCTCGTCGACGAGGTCGGCTCCGACGCCGCTCGCTACACGCTCATCTCCAAGAGCTCCAACCAGATGGTCGACTTCGATATCGAGGCCGTTAAGAAGCGCGACAACTCCAACCCGGTGTACTACGTGCAGTACGCTCACGCTCGCGTGTGCTCCATCCTGCGCCGCGCCGCCGACGTAACGCCTGAGCAGGCCGACGAGATGGGCATGAAGGCCGTTGCCGCCAAGGCCATCGGCGAGAACGTCGATTACTCGCTGCTGACCGACCCGACCGAGCTTGCTCTTTCGCGTAAGCTCAACGAGCTCACTGACCTCATCGCCAGCTGCGCTCGCGACCGCGCCCCGTTCCGTCTGACGCACTTTGCCGAGGAGCTCGCCGGCGACTTCCACAGCTTCTACGCCGCCTGCCAGGTTCTGCCGAGCGAGGGTCGTCCCGTCGACCCCGAGCTCTCGCGCGCCCGTCTGGCCGCATGCGACGCCGTCCGCGTGACGCTCGCCCTGGTGCTTACCCTCGTTGGCGTTTCTGCCCCCGAGCAGATGTAAGCGCTGGTCGTTTGACTGCGTTGGTTTGGTTTGACTGAGCCTCGAAAGCCCGATCTCCCATGCGGAGGTCGGGCTTTTTGCGTTTAGCGAGACAATTTGGCTTGCTGGAAAATGCTACCAAATCGCAACTATACCGGTTTACTACGATGAATCGAGGGATTCCAATCACACGGGCTTTTCACCGAAAAGTGCAAGCCATCTAGCTGGGGTTTTATTTATTCGGTTTTTGGCGTGGTCGTGGTTGAGCGATTCATCGTAGTAAACAGCCATAGTTTTGAAAATAACCCTAGGGAACGGAGGAAAACGGATCATTTTTGTCCCGTGGAGGAGCGGTGGGATACCTTCTGCCAAGAATCGGGGGCATCTACTACGTTTAAGTGCGTACCCCGAACCACGCCGAAAATCGCAATATTAAAACCGCAGGTAGCGGACTCGCTGTTTTTGAAAAAACAAGGGTATGTTCAGGGGTGCGGGGGCAAACGTAGTAGATGGGCGCGATTCGTGGCGTGTTGATCTTGGGACCGATGCCCTTGCCCCTTAGTCGTACCGTTTTCTCGATGCTTGAGGCTTAATCTGCCTTCTTCTTATGAGTTGCGGTGGAATGGTTCCTGCTTGAGAGGTGCCGGCCGGGATTTGGGAACTATTTCACCGCAACTTATGATGTGGCGATGGTGTACGCCGGAACTTTGTAAAGAGTGTCCCTTTTGTCTAGTCGTTTAAGAACGTCCCCGGTGACTAAGTTGCAGGTGGCAGCGGTTGTGTTACACTTACGCTGCGTATTTGACGCAATCATCTCGATACAGATCAATGATGCCCGTCGCTTTTTGGACGGAGCTAGACTGTTTAGCCGCCCTGAAGGTATATGCAGGGAGCATGTGATCGCAGGGCTTGAAAAGAAAGTTGAGCAAACACTGTGTCTGATCAACAACAAGAAAACGAAATAACGACGACGCAAACGGCTCCCGCTGCACCGGTTACGTCGGACCAGGCCGTGGTGCCCGCGCCGGCGCAGGTCTCGGCTCCCGAGGCGCCTAAGGTCGCCGCGCCCACCACGTCCGTTGCTAGCGAGGAAGCTGCTCCCGCTAAGCCCAAGCGTACGCGTCGCGTGGCCAAGGCTGCTGCGGACGGTGAGGATGCCGAAAAGCCCAAGCGTCGCACGACGCGCACCGCGCGCACGAAGCGGCCCGCTACCGCCGATGCGTCGGCCCCCATTTCCGATGAAGTCGCGCAGGCCCGTGCACTGGCACAGATCAGCGAGGCCCAGGTTGTGCGTGCCCGCCGTCGCGCTGCCGAGCGCGAGGCCGCGGCATTGACTGAGCTCGCCGTGCCGGTCGCCCCCGAGGTTCCGGCGGCCAATGAGGCTCCTGCTGCCGAGCAGTC
>CABUUD010000168.1 GCA_902494585.1 uncultured Collinsella sp.
GAGTCCGCTGGCGAGAACGCCTACACCATGTTCGACACCGACGAGCACCTGAACAGCAGCACCATCGAGGCGCTCAAGCAGATTCCGTCGATGTATCGCGTGCGCGTGATCAAGTAGCGTCGGCGCCAAGCCTGCCAGACAGACCACGAAGTCCATTCGGCCCCCGTTTTCACGAAACGGGGGCCGATTTCGTTGCTCCGGCTGGTTTTGAAAATGCTACCCATAATAAGTTTTTTCGGATAATCGACATTGAGGCCCTAGTCGCTAAGCACAACTGCTTTTACAAACAGCTTTATCAGGGGTTTTAGTAGGTAAAAATCGATCTCTATATGCCAAACTAATGTTGACTGTCCATTTTCCGAAATAACATGCTCTAGGTAGCACTTTTCAAGCCAATTCCAAGGAGCAATTGAAGGCTATTCGCAACTAAAACCCTAGCTTCCGCGACCGTTTTCCACCCGCGCGGCTACATTCCCGCCCAATCGATAAAAATCTCCTCACGAAGTCGCCGTTCGAGCTCTTGCTGCCGCGGCGTCTTGTCTTTCAACGGCATATCGAGATAGGACATGATAAGCTCCATCACCACGCGGAAGGCATCGGAGTCAACCAGCTGACCATAGGTCATCAGAACGACGGGATATCCCATGGCTTGCAGGGCCGTCGTTCGATCGGAGTCCGAGATCTTGGATTCTATGGATCCGTGAATGGCTTTACCTTGACATTCAACCAGGCACTCTCGGCTGCCCTCCTTATTTGACAGCAAGATATCGGCGTAGCGCCTATCAAGCCCCGAAATCAGGCGGGCGCTGCGCGTCATGCGAATCTCAACGTTATTGGTAAGGTGCAACCCTTCGCCACCGCGCAGCCTCGAAAGGCCAAACAGCATCGAAGCTTGGACCTCAAGCGGCGATGCCACAACCCCCGTAATGCATTTCGCGGCACGTGTGAATGATTTAGCACCGCGGAGTCCCTGGATCTTATTGGCGAACTCCGTAAGGTCAGAGAACTCGATCAAGGGAGGTCGTTTCCACAAGTCCGTTGGATTCCCCGAGGCATCCTTTACGTTTTCCCAGCCCAACCGTGCGTCACCCCACCGGCCCCCATATGCCTGTTCAAGTGCCAACTTTACCTGGGGCGCAATCTTGCACACGGCAAAGGTGCCACACATCTCATACATGCACATGATCAGACGCTCGTTTGAAACCGAGGAAGCCAGGGTCAGCAGGGTAAAGAGCGGGGACGCGACATCAAGGCCAAACTCTGTCTGCCGTACGGAGCCAAACGGCCTCTCCCCGTTCCAAACATGCCTGACAATGCGACCGCCTTTACGTCCGCAGCCGCCCTGTGCCAACACGTGTAATGGTGTGCCCAGGAAATGCTTGACGAGCGGATGCTCACAAAGACGCTCCCTGCGTGGATCGTCCACAGAATCGGGCAGGTCCGGCATTATTGCCAAAACCTGTGGAGGTATCCGGTGATACCGAAAGGCAGATATGTCGCACAGCATGTCGTCCATGAAAGGTACGTACCCACTACGTCGTTTGCGAGCCCGCCCGGACGGCAGACGCGATGGCTCGGCCTGCGAACGGTAAATACTGCTACAACATGCACGTCGCGAATCTTCCAGGTGGCTTACAATCGGTTTGGAAAGCAGGCTGATTGTGAAGTTGCATATGGTTGATGAGGACTTTGCCTGGCGGCTTGCGCAGGAGCTTGTGAAGATTGACAGCTCAGACCCCGGCGCGTATGAGCTCGAGAT
The DNA here is from genome assembly GCA_902494585.1 of uncultured Collinsella sp. Lineage (GTDB taxonomy): Bacteria > Actinomycetota > Coriobacteriia > Coriobacteriales > Coriobacteriaceae > Collinsella. The sequence goes on from CABUUD010000168.1 coordinate 1,760, forward strand.
CGAACAACATATCAAAGACCTGGTCGAGACATATGTTGCCAAACTCGATTCGCCCGTGCTGGACACCGCAGAGATACGCGAGCTCGAAGTGTTCCCCGGGCGCTGCAACCTTATGATTACCGTGCCGGGCGCGAGCGGCGAGGCGCGGCTCGTCTACATCTGCCATATGGATACCGTCACCCTAGGCGATGGCTAGAACGCGGACACGACCGTCGGCTTCTTTACCGAATGCACCGATACCGCCGTCATTGCCGGCAAGACGGGTAACCGCAATTGCATGAGCTACGGCCCCAGCTCGTTAGCGCTCGCGCACAAGCCCAACGAGTATGTGCCCCATGCCGATATCGTTCGCTGCCAGAACGTACTCATCGCGCTTGTTGACAACACGCTCTGGGACGCAAGCGTCCAAGTTGGGGCATAATAAGCCGCGAACAAACCGACTCGCGCGTTAGGACCGCCCATGAAAGCACTTCCGTTTCCCTGCATCCGCCCAGCTCAGGACCGCGTGCTCGAAGCGCTGCCGCAGATGGGCGGTATCCTGAGCAGCAACGACGCCCTGCGCGACGCCATCGCCGACGGGCTTATGCTCAAAGATCCGGGCGCGGCGTATTACGTGTACGAGTGCTCGGGCGAACCGGGTCGCGTGACGGGTGTCGTGGCGATTTGCCCGGTCGGCGTACTGGCGGGCGACGGCGCGACCCCCGCAGGTGCGACCGCAGCCGCCCGCGCAATCGCCGAGCTTAAGGTCCAGCCGCGCCCCGTGTCGCTTACCTACGAGGCGTCGCCCGTCATGGATATCATCCTGGGCGCCGCCAAAGAGGGTGCGTCGCTCTATGCCGTCACCGACCCCGCCGGCATTACGCACCGCGTGTGGGAGGTCAAGCGCGAGGACGCCGTTGCCGCCATC
>CABUUD010000169.1 GCA_902494585.1 uncultured Collinsella sp.
ACCGAGGAGGACCTTGACGCCAGCGCGTTTATCCGCCAGGTCAACTGCGCCGTGGAGACCCACTACCCCGACGTGATGATGATGGCCGAGGAGTCCACCGCGTGGCCGCTCGTGACCTACCCGCCGCAGGACGGCGGCCTGGGCTTCCACTACAAGTGGGACATGGGCTGGATGAACGACACCCTGCACTACATGCAGACCGATTTTCCGTGGCGCCCCGGCAACCACGGGCTGCTCACGTTCTCCATCATGTATGCCTTTACCGAGAACTTCATCTGCCCGCTCAGCCATGACGAGGTCGTGCACGGCAAGTGCTCGCTGATCGGCCGCATGCCGGGCGACTGGTGGCGCCAGTTTGCCGGCCTGCGCACGCTGGCCTTCTACCAGATGACGCACCCCGGTGCCAAGCTCAACTTTATGGGCAACGAGATCGGCCAGTTTATTGAGTGGCGCTACTACGAGTCCATCCAGTGGTTCCTGACCGAGGAGTACGAGACCCATCGTCATCATCAGGCGTTTATCAAGGCGCTCAACCACCTGTACACCGCCGAGCCTGCCCTGTACGAGCGCGGCTACACCGACGACGGCTTTACCTGGATCGACGCGGACAACTCCAAGCAGTCCATCGTGAGCTTTGTGCGTCAGGGCGAGGACGTCGATGACGACCTGGTGATCCTGATCAACTTTGATCCGGCGAGCTACGAGAGCTTCCGCGTGGGCGTGCCGCGCGAGGGTGACTGGGAGGTCATCTTCGATTCCGACCGTCCCGAGTTTGGCGGCAGCGGCTATGCCGGTGAGGAGCCCTACACCTGCTCGAGCGAGCCCTATCCCTGGAACGGGCAGATGGACTCCATCGAGATGAAGGTGCCCGGCCTGGCAGGTGTGGTGCTTAAGCGCCGCGGTCCCAGCAGCTATAAACCGCCCGTGGTCGAGGAGCCCAAGAAGGCGACGCGCAAGCGCACGTCCTCGGTAAAGCCCAAGCCTGCGGCTGCTAGGAAGGCTCCGGTTAAGGCGAAGGCCGCCGCAAAGCCCGCTGCCAAGGCTTCGGCCAAGTCCACCACGGCCAAGAAGACAGCCACCAAAAAGGCTGCTCCCAAGGCCAAGGCAGCTGCTGTTAAGGCTCCTGCCAAGAAAGCGTAACAAAGACGTTACCACTGTCATTACCCGCCCCGATGGGGCGTAGGATACAAGTCATAACCGTTCCGGGAGAAACATCCCCGGGGGAAAGGAACGTATGAATAAGATCTTCGACAACAAGCAGGAGTTTACCGAGCTCTATCGCGAAGCCGTCATGAGCATCAGCGGCAAGAGCGTCGAGGCCGCCAGCGACCTCGACCGCTTTAACGCCCTGGCCAAGCTCGTGGCCGAGAAGGCGCGCACCGTTGCCACCACCAGCGACGCCCGTGTTGCCGCCGAGGGCAAGAAGCGCGTGTACTACTTCTCAATCGAGTTTTTGATCGGCCGCCTGCTCGACAACTACCTGCTCAACTTTGGCGTGCGCGACATGGTCGCGGAGGCGCTCGACGACATGGGCTTCGACCTTTCCGTCATCGAGAACCAGGAGCCCGATCCGGCACTGGGCAACGGTGGCCTGGGCCGTCTGGCCGCGTGCTTCCTGGATTCCATGGCAGCCGAGGGCATTGCCGGCTACGGCAACGGCATGCGCTACCGCTACGGCCTGTTTAAGCAGGAGATTGTCAACGGCAGCCAGGTCGAGGCCACCGACGAGTGGCTCACCCATGGCTATCCCTGGGAGGTCCGCCGTCAGGACAAGGCCGTGACCATCAAGTTTGGTGGCCATGTTGAGGGCTTTGAGGAGAACGGCCGCACGTTCTACCGCACCGTGGACACGCAGGACATCCTGGCCGTCCCTTACGACATCCCCGTGGTGGGCTATGCCGGCGAGACCGTCAACAAGCTGCGCGTCTGGGCCGCCGAGCCGGTCGAGGAGCACTTCGATCTGGAGGCCTTCAACCGCGGCGACTACGCCCTGGCAGATGCGGAGCGCGCCGAGGCCGAGGCCATCAGCGCCATCCTCTACCCCAACGACGCCGGCGAACACGGCCGTCTGCTGCGCCTGAAGCAGGAGTACCTGTTTGTCTCGGCCGGCATCTACAGCCTGCTCGACACCTTTGAGAAGGAGCACGGCGAGAACTGGGAGCTGCTGCCGCAGTTTGTTGCCATCCATACCAATGACACACACCCCGCCATGTGCGGCCCCGAGCTCATGCGCATCCTCATCGACGAGAAGAAGCTCGAGTGGGATGACGCCTGGAACATCGTGACGCAGGTCGTGAGCTACACCAACCACACCATCCTGCCCGAGGCTCTGGAGAAGTGGCCCATCGGCACGTTCTCCAAGCTCCTCCCCCGCGTGTACCAGATCATCGACGAGATCAGCCGTCGTTGGCACGAGTCGTTCGACACCACGCAGGAGGGCTGGCAGGAGCGTCTGCGCCAGACCGCCATTCTGTGGGACGGCGAGATTCGCATGGCCAACCTGTCTGTGATCTGCAGCCACAGCGTCAACGGCGTGGCCAAGATCCACTCCGACATCATCAAGAACATCGTGCTCAAGGACTTCTACGCCCTGACGCCCGAGAAGTTCAACAACAAGACCAACGGTATCTCGCACCG
>CABUUD010000170.1 GCA_902494585.1 uncultured Collinsella sp.
ATGCGCCTAAGGTTTCGGGCGAGGGCCAGCAGATGGGTCTTTCCAATGAGCTCGTCCGCGTCATCGAAAAGGCCGAGAAGAAGGCCACCAAGATGGGCGACAGCTTTGTGGTGACCGAGCATCTGCTGATGGCACTTGCCGAGGACAAGGGTGAGGCCGGCCGCGTTCTGCGCGACGCCGGCGTGACCAAGGAGCGCATCGAGCAGGTCTACGAGGAGCTGCGTGGCGATGACCGCGTGACGTCTGCCGAGGACAAGACTCAGTTTGAGGCGCTGGAGCAGTACGGTCGCAACATCTGCGATCTGGCCCGCGCCGGCAAGCTCGACCCGGTCATCGGCCGTACCGACGAGATCCGCCGTACCATCCAGGTCCTGTCCCGTCGCACCAAGAACAACCCCGTGCTCATCGGCGAGCCGGGCGTTGGTAAAACGGCTATCGTCGAGGGCATCGCCCAGCGTATCGTGGCCGGCGACGTGCCGAGCACGCTGCGCGACCGCGACCTCATCGAGCTCGACATGAGCGCGCTGGTCGCCGGCGCCAAGTACCGCGGCGAGTTCGAGGACCGCTTGAAGGCTGTGCTCAAGGAAGTGCAGAAGTCCGAAGGCAAGGTCATCCTGTTCATCGATGAGCTCCACACCATTGTAGGCGCGGGTGCCACCGAGGGCTCCATGGACGCCGGTAACATCCTCAAGCCTGCGCTCGCCCGTGGCGACCTGCATGCGATCGGCGCGACCACGCTCGATGAGTACCGCAAGTACATCGAGAAGGACGCGGCGCTCGCCCGTCGTTTCCAGACCGTGATGGTCTCCGAGCCCACCGTTGAGGACACCATCTCAATCCTGCGTGGCCTCAAGGAGAAGTACGAGATCTTCCACGGCGTGCATATCACCGATAGCGCGCTCGTGGCAGCTGCCGACCTCTCCGATCGCTACATCGCCGACCGTTTCCTGCCCGACAAGGCCATCGACCTGGTCGATGAGGCGGCAAGCCGCCTGCGCATGGAGCTCGACAGCATGCCGGTCGAGATCGATGCCACCACGCGTCAGCTCACCCAGCTGCAGATCGAGGAGCAGGCGCTCATGAAGGAGACCGACGATGCCTCCAAGGAGCGTCTGGAGGCTCTGCGCCAGGAGATTGCCGAGGTCCAGGAAAAACTCAACGTGCAAAAGGCCGGCTGGCTCAACCAGAAGAACGCCATCGACCACGTGCAGGAGCTCAAGGGCCAGCTTGACGAGGCCAGGAGCGAAGAGGAGCGCGCGACGCGCAACGGCGATTTGGGCCGTGCGTCCGAGCTGCGCTACTCCGTGATTCCGGGCCTGCAGCAGCAGATTCAGGATTCCGAGGCCGCGCTCGAGGCACAAAAGCAGCAGGACGGCGAGGGCCTCAACGAGCAGGTGACCTCCGATGAGATCGCCGAGGTCGTGAGCGCCTGGACCGGCGTGCCCGTGTCCAAGATGATGCAGGGCGAGCTCGACAAGCTCAAGGGCTTGGAGGGTGAGCTGCATAAGCGCGTCATCGGCCAGGACGAGGCCGTCTCCGCCGTTGCCGCAGCTGTGCGCCGCAGCCGTGCGGGCCTCTCCGATCCGGACAAGCCCATCGGCAGCTTCTTCTTCCTGGGCCCCACCGGCGTAGGCAAGACCGAGCTCGCCAAGGCGCTTGCCGAGTGCCTGTTCGACGACGAGCGCGCGCTCGTGCGTATCGACATGTCCGAATACATGGAGAAGTTCAGCGTCCAGCGTCTGATCGGTGCGCCCCCGGGATACGTGGGCTACGACGAGGGCGGCCAGCTCACCGAGGCCGTGCGCCGTCGCCCGTACTCCGTAATCTTGCTCGACGAGATGGAGAAGGCTCATCCTGATGTCTTCAACGTGCTGTTGCAGGTGCTCGACGACGGCCGTCTGACCGATGGCCAGGGTCGTCAGGTGTCCTTCAAGAACACGATCATCATCATGACGTCTAACGTGGGCTCCAAGGCTATCGCCGAGCTTTCCGGCAAGGACGAGGAGGAGATGCGCCATCAGGTCGACGCGGCCATGGCTCAGACCTTCCGCCCCGAGTTCCTCAACCGTATCGACGATATCGTGGTGTTCCATCCGCTCGGTATGGCGCAGATCGAGAAGATCGTCGACATCCAGCTCGCCGACGTCCGCGCGCGTCTGGCCAAGGAGCGCATGACGCTTGCCATCACCCCGGCGGCCAAGCAGATGCTCGCCGTGGGCGGCCTGGACCCGGTCTTTGGCGCCCGTCCGCTCAAGCGTCTGGTTCAGCGCGAGGTCGTGGATGCCATCGCCGCCGCTATCATCGACGGCACGGTGCGCGAGGGCGATCAGGTGACGGTCGATGTCGACAAGGACGGTGGCTTTACCGTCGTGTGCGACAACACGCCGGCGGCCACCTACGAGGTCCCCGACGCAGAGTAAATTATGGGGCCGGCTTTAACCGCACCTCATCGCAAAACGCCAAGGGCGGCGGATCCAATCGGGTCCGCCGCCCTTTTTCGTGCGACAATCGATGATGTTGAGCATGAGCACATGGCAAGGAGATATGCAGATGAAAGACGA
>CABUUD010000171.1 GCA_902494585.1 uncultured Collinsella sp.
CATTATCCGCTGTCGCACGCTAAAGTGCAAGCCCTTGTTACCCCGAAACCCGCAAAAGGGGACAGGTTTATTTTGGCAGGTTTTATCTGGGCAAACGTCATTTCCACCACAAAGGGGCCAGGCACCTTTGTGGTGGTTTTGCTTTGGTAGATGTGTGGGACATGCCTTACAATCTACCAAGTAGTTCATGACGGGCGAAAAACGGAGAGAAGGGGCTTGATGCGTCCTTAATGTTTCGTGCGGATAGATTGATTTGACAGACGGTGGCGAATGCCCGCCGTCCGCATTCGTATGAAACAAGGAGTCTCCATGCTCGCCTCTCTTTTCTCAAAGCCTCAATCATCGCTGTCCGTGCAGGCTAAGCGCCTGGTGGCGATGCGCTTTCTCATCTACACCGGTTTTCAGACCAGCTACTTCATCGGCGTCATCGGAACGCTTACCTATGCAGACGATGCCTCGGTCGTGGCGACATCGCTGGCCGTCCTGTTTATGAATGTATTTGTGATCCTGGGATCCTTTGCGGGCGGCGCTGCGCTCGACGCATGGGGTCCGCGCCGCCATTTCTTGCTGAGCATCGTCGGCGCTCTCGCAACCGGCGCGGCGATCCTCGTCTTTGGCAGTGCGACCGGTATCGTCCTGCTCGGCGCGGTGCTCCTGGGCTTTGTGTTGGGGTTCGCCCAGCCCATCGCCACATCCTATCCGGCCTACCTCACCGACGATCCTGTCGAGCTCAAAGACATCAACTCCGCCATCGCCATGTTTTCAAACGTGAGTATCATCGTTGGCCCCACGCTGGGCGGCTTTGTCGCGGCGGCTACATCGTCACGTGCGGTGTTCGTGCTCATGATGATCTTTACCGTACTGGCGCTCGTCGCCGGTTGGGGATTTAGGCCGCAAGCAGGTCGCGTCGCCGCACGCGAAAGTACTCCCGCGGATAGCAGCACAACGGCAAGTACTGCCAGTCAAAGCTCCGACTCCAGCAAATCCACCCGCGCAACCTTCGCGACCAGCATCAAGACAGTCTTTACCAACAGCGTTCTCGCCCTACTGTTCTGCATCATCTTTCTTTCGAACTTTGGCTATGGCGCCTTTGACCCGCTGGAGTCGTTCTTCTACCGCGATGTTCTGCACGTCGGTGTCGAATGGATGGGCTGGCTCTCGTCGGCCAGCGGTGTGGGCGCGGTGCTGGGCGCCGTGGCCGCGCTCCGCTTGCCGCCGCACCTGGTCAACCTTAAGACACTGCTTGTGGCGCTCATGTCCGTGGGTCTGGGAAGCCTGCTCTACGTGGGAACGCCGTACGTGGGCGTAGCCCTTGTCGGCCAGATTGCCCTGGGCGTGGCCTGGGGTGTCGTCAACCCGCTCCACAACACCATCGTGCAAACGACGGCCCCGCTCGAGCAGCTCGGTCGCGTGAACTCGGTCATGGGGTTTAGCAACATGTTTGCCGGCGTAGCCCTGCTGGCGATTGCCCCCTGGCTGGCGGTGACGTTTGGCGTGCAGCAGACGCTCGTTGGTGCGGGCATGGTCGTGACGGCGGTTCCCGCGGCGCTGCTGCTGTTTGGCCGCCGGCATTTCGATTGTTCTGCAAGGCAGTAAAACCATCACAACATTCAGCGAAAATCGCGATTTTGCCGAAAAACGTCGAATGTTGTGATGGTTTGCGCCCCGGGCCAGGCCACCCTTCGGGTCCGGGCACCACAAAGGGGCCAGGCACCTTTGTGGTGGTTTTTGCTTTGACGGGCCGCGCCTGCGCCTTGATATACCATGTACACCATTTCCGACCACATTCAGCACCGCCGCGCAATCTAGAAAGGCCCCCATGGACGCCACCTTCAGCCACATTAAAGCCGTACTCTGCGATATCGACGGTACGCTGCTCACGAGCCAGCACACGGTGTCCCCGCGCACCGTGGCGGCGATCCGCGCCCTGCGCGAGCGCGGCGTGCTCTTTGGCCTGTGTACCGGGCGCGACGCCCGCGCGACCGAGGCCATGTACGAGCTCTGGGGCATCGAAGGCCTGGTGGACGTGCTCGTGGGCTGCGGTGGCGCCGAGGTCATCGACCGCGCGCACGGCATCAACGAGCTGAGCTACCGGCTACCAGGCGAGACCATCGCGCGCATCTGCAAGCACATGGCAGACCTGCCGGCAACGCCCGTTTGCCCTCGGAACGGCGTGTTCTACGTGCCCGAGAGCAATGCGTGCGTCGAGCACCTGTCCCGCGTCGACGGCGTGCCCTACCAGGTGGTCGATTTTGCCGAGTTCTTGCGCGAGCCGCAGCCCAAGGTGATGTTTACCATGGCACCCGAGGTAATGCCGCGGGTGATTGAGCGGGCGTCGACGTTTGCCGATGACACTGTTAAGGCGGCGGCTCTGCAAACCACGCAGCGGCTCTACGAGTTCATGGATCCGCGCGTGTCCAAGACGCGCGGCCTTGTGCGCGTGGCGGAGCTCAACGACATGGAGCTCCAGGACATCTGCGTGTTTGGCGA
>CABUUD010000172.1 GCA_902494585.1 uncultured Collinsella sp.
CATCGCGCACGACGCCGGCAACAGCGGCGCCATGCCTCGCAGCGCCAGAAAAGTCCAGCGATATCACCGGATAGCAGGCGTACTCGCCCCGATAGCGCCCGCCGTCCGCATCCCAAATCTGAGTTTCGGCAAACAAGCTCCAGCAAGCATGACCAACCACGGGATACTCCAGAAAAGCCTTGAGCATCGACAAGTTCATGCTTTTGCCAAAACCCTCGGGTCGGCAGCACACCATAACGGACGCATCGCAATCCAGCATATCGGCAATAAACATAGTCTTGTCGACCAGCGCGCAGCAACCAAGAGCCTCCGCATAGTCGTGCATGCCGATGGGCAAAACCACATCGTCGGTACAGCCGATTAGACGTACGCCAAAGCCGGCAGCACAACCATTATTTGCCTGTTCAGACATTGCAACGTTCCCCCTAAATCGCAGCACGATTCCAATTGTAATGACGGCCTCTCACGTACTGATGTAGCGCGCAAACATATCGGGCAACGGTAGCAACATGGGGTGTGAGGGGGCATAACTAATCGTTGCACAACAAAACAGGGCCCCATGCATTCGCGCCGGACCCCGTCCCAACTCTTTAGTTATTCAACAACCGAGAAGCTACTCCTCGGAACCGTCCTCGCCAGCGGCCTTGTTCTCCTGATCAAGTTTATGCTTACCGCTCACGATAGACGTGGCGCCCAGCGTGGCCAGGCTCGCGCTCGCAAGGCTCGCCATAACGATGAGGTCGCCCGTCTTGGGCATGTTACCGCCCGAGGACTTGGTCGTCGTGGTCGTGGTCGTGGTGGTCACCGTTTTGGAGCCATTTTGCTCCTGGTTCTGGTCGTCGGCGTTGTCCTTACCGCCGTCCTCGCCCTGCTGCTTTCCGTCGTCGGTCTTACCCTTGCTCTCGTCCTTCTCCTTGGATTCATCCCTCGCGACCGCGGTCTGCGTCGTAGAAGCCTGATCAGAATTGTTCTTGTCAGAAGACGAGTTGCTTACGCCAGCCATCAGCGAGGAACCAAACGTGCAGCCAAGCTGCACAACGAAAGAGGGCTTCTTGTCCGTCGAAGTAGCGGGCGCGTCCGGCGCCTTATTCGAGTCGTCCTTGGAAGCACCGGAATCAGAAGCGGCGTCAGAGTTAGAGTCATTGCTAGAACCAGTATCGGCGGAAGAATCGCTCGAGCCAGTGGAAGAGTCAGAGGAACCAGCGTCGGTCGAACCGGAGGCGGCGCCGTCCGTATTGCCGGCAGAGCTTGAAGACGAATCGCCCGCAGCAGAGCCGTTAGAATCGGAGCCGCCCGAGGTAGAGCCGTCGTTGGCAACGCCACCAGCAGAGCCATCGCCGCCAGCATCGGTCGAGGGCGCATCCATCCTGCCATCGTTGGCATCGTCGCTCGAGTCGTCATTCGAATCAGGCGTCGGCGAAGGTGCCGGCGTGGGCTCGGGCTGCACGGGCGTTGCCGCGGAAGCCTCGTCCTCGGCAATATAGACCAGACAATCCTTGAGCTCATTGCGGTAGCGGTTCTTCCAGCCCTCGTGATACTGGGGCTGGCTTGCATACTTGGTCGCCACGTTATTGACCACGCTGTTGGAAAGCGCCGTCACAAACTCGCGGTCCGTCATACTGTTGGAAAGGTTTGCCCAGCGGAAGAAGTCTCTGCAGCCACCGGTGCCGCACATGTTGGTGATACTCCACACCATGCCCTTGACGCAGTCGGCGCGGCCGGAGATGTCAATGCCAAGAGCGCTCTTGAACCACGCCTCGGTCACTGCATAGTAGGAGTTGTACGCATAGGCATCCTGCAGCGCCGAGAACTCAGCCGGATCGGTGTTGTAAGCACCCAGGAAGGCCTCCTGCGCAATACGACCCAACTCGGTGAGCTGGCCGTTCGCATACATGGGGTTGTTCGCGTTGGAAATCTCGCTACCGCGATCGATCGCAGCCTTAAGCATGCCGTACTTGGCAGAATCGTAGTTATAGACCTGCTTCATAAACGGAATGAGCGACCAGCGGCGATCGAACTGATAATAGCCCAGCGCGTTATAGCCGTCACCATACGAAAAGCCCTGGTTATAGTTGCCATGGCTCTCGTACTTGGTAAAGTACTTCATCTCGGCAGTCACGTTGACAAACGAGACCCCCTGAACCGACCTCAACACGCCCGAGAAGGACTGCTGGGTGTAAAGGCCCTTATCGATATCGGTGGCATCCGAGGCAACACCCGGCGCGGGCTCCTCGGCAACAGCAGTCACAGGCGCGGCAACGGCGCCAAACGAAAGCGCCAGCGTCAGGCCTGCCACAATCGCGGAATGCTTGGGCTGCATAAGATCCTCCCTGCATTGGTGTAGTTAAAGTGCAGTTTGCAAAGATGAATCTAAGTATCCCAGCTCGCCCGTTGTTGCACAACAACCCCTCGGTAAACGGCAACAACCCTCCGCGAAATCTTAAGGAATTA
>CABUUD010000173.1 GCA_902494585.1 uncultured Collinsella sp.
AGATCATGACCTGCGTGGGCATCGTGGGCGTCATGGTCGTGGGCGCCATGTGCAAGGACATGTTCTGGGCCAGCATCCCGGTGGCCATCGGCTCGGGCGACGACGCCCAGACCCTCCAGGACATCCTGGACGGCATCATGCCCGGCATGCTCGGCATGATCGCCTTCTGGCTCTACTACTGGCTGCTGTCCAAGAAGATCAACCCCATGGTGCTGATCGTGGCCACCATGGTCGTGGGCATCATCGGCGCGTTCTTCGGCGTGCTGGCATAGGGCTCAGCTGCATAGATTGTCATTGCAACCTGGTAAGGGGATGGAGCGGCCTATGCCCTCCGTCCCCTTTTTGTTTAAAAGGAGTTCGTATGTTCGCGAAGGATCGCGAAGCAATGCGCCTGACGCCGGCGGAGGTCAGGCTGATTCTTATTGAATCCCTGCAGTGGTGCGCCAACAACGCGGTGTACTTTTTGGGGCTTATCGGCGCCGCCACGTATGATTTGGCGGGAACCGCCTTTTTGGTCGCCGCCATCACGCTCGTGCGCAACCTTACGACGTCGGTGGGCAATATGGTTTCGGGCTCGGTCGTCGACCGCTTTGGCCCGCGGCGGACATCGTTTGTGACGTGCGTGGTCACGGCGGTGCTGTCGCTCGGCATTGGCTTGTCGCCGCTGTCTGTGCCCGGGCTGGTGTTTGCCGCGTGCGTCTTGGGACTTGCAGGCGGTTTTATCAACACCTGCACGCACGCATTTCCGGGATATCTTGAGTCGACCACCGAGGGCCGCACGCGTGTGAACGGCCTGATGGTCTTCTACAGCAACATCGCCTATACCGCCGGCCCGCTGCTCGGCGGTGCGATGGTGAGCTGCTTTGCCACGCAATCTGTCTACCTGCTCATGGCGGCGATGATGGGCGTGGCGGCCGTACTTTCCTTGGGTTGTCACGAGTGCGTCACCCCCGCAAAGGGGGAGAAGCAGACGGGCGGCATCTTGGGCGGAATGGTCGAGGGAGCTCGACTCACGTTTTGCGATCGCGATCTGCGCCTCATCTTTATCTCGGGCTTTTTAGGCTTCTTTGCGTTTGGCGCGTTCGATTCGTTGGAGTCGCTGTTCTACCGCGACGTGCTCAACGTGGACATCGTTTGGCTGGGATGGCTGTCGTCGGTCGTGGGCCTTACTTCGTCGGTGGGCGCTTTTGCCCTGACCAAGCTTTCGGCTCGTCATGTCAACCTGCGACTGTTGCTCGGGGCGCTTATGACCGTGGGCATTGGATCGATGGTGTACGTTGGCACCGATATGTTGGGCGTGGCGATTATCGGCCAGGCGATCAATGGCTTGGCTTGGGGTTTCTTGGAGCCGCTGCAGATGATCTTGATTCAGGAGCGCGCGGACATCAAATACCTGGGACGCATCACGGGCTTTGTGCGTTTTGGCCTGATGAGCGCCGGCGTGCTGCCGTTGCTGGCCGCTCCGTTTTTGGCAGAGGCCCTGGGTGTTCAAACGGTGCTGTTTGGAGCTTCGACAATCATTGCGCTGGTAGGAACGCTGTTCTTTGTCACACAAGGGAAGCGCCAAGGGCGCTAGATATACAGGCGATTTTAATTTAATACCACTCACCCGAGAATTTCGACCGTTCACCGAGGATCGGTGCAGATTGCAAAGTGGTATTAAAAACACGTCGGGTGTATGTCTATAATTGGTATCGAAAAGAAACGCGATGTATAGAGTCGCGTGCAGGACAGAAAGGACAAACCATGAAGGAAACCGAGAAGATCGAGATCATGCACTTTAGCCAGGAGGGCTACGTCGAGGACGGCAAGAACGTCTACGAGACCGGCAAGAAGATGACCGCGCTCGCCGACAAGGTCGCCGACGAGGGCTACGACGCCGTCTTCCTGATGGGCGTGGGCGGCACCTGGGACGAGTTTATGCAGCTCGAGTACCTCATGAACAAGTTCGGCGACCGCGATCTGGAGGTCTACCTGATCCATGCCGCCGAGTGGAACGTTATGGGCCACAAGCGCATGACCGAGAAGTCCGTCGTGCTCACCGCCTCCGAGTCCGGCACCACCCCCGAGGTCCTCGAGGCCGTCAAGAAGATGAAGGAAAAGGGCATTCGCGTCTACGCCATGACCAAGCCCGAGGGCCCCATCGGCCAGGCTGTCGGCGCCGAGAACTGCGTCAAGATGGCCTCCGATCACGGTAACGGTGGCTGCGAGATGGGCTACTACCTCGCCGACTGCTTCGGCCTGCGCCTGCTCAACCGCCGCGGCTGCTTCCCGCAGTTCGACAAGTTCATTGAGCAGACCAAGGATGTCTGGACCCACCTGGTCGACATTCGCAAGAGCTTCGAGCCGCGCGCCGAGGAGCTCGCCAAGAAATACGCCCTCGCGCCCTACACCATGTTCATCGGCTCCGGTGCACTCTGGGGCGAGACCATCCTCTTCTCGATGTGC
>CABUUD010000174.1 GCA_902494585.1 uncultured Collinsella sp.
GAGCCACTTGGCGACGGCAGCCTCGGCGGCAGCCTGCATTTCCTCGTTGGAGGCATCGCGGACCACGTCGATGCGGCCACGGACCTTGCCGAGTACCTGGACGACGATCTGCACCGTGTCCTCGACGGACTCGGCCAGGTCGAACTCGGGCCAGGCGGCGGTGTAGGCGTTGCCCTCGCAGCCAAGTGCCTCGTGCCACAGCTCGTCGGCCCAGAACGGGCAGATGGGCGCCAGGACGCTCACGATGTCCTTAGCCACGCCGTAGCACAGGGCCTTGTCGCGGTCAGCACCCTCGGTGGCGTTGAGGTAGGCGCTCGCCGCGTTGACGAGCTCCATGACGGCCGAGATCGCGGTGTTGAACTGGCCGCGATCAAAGTCCTCGGTGCACTTGGCGATGGTGCGGTGACGCTCGCGGTAGAGCTTCATCGCGGTCTCGTCGAGCACGGACTTGTCGAAGGCCACGTTGGCGTCACCCGACTGGACAAGCTGCCACACGATACGCCAGGCGCGCTTGATAAAGCGGTTGGCGCCCTCGACGGCCTTGGGATCCCAGTCGAAGTCTTTCTCGGGCGGGGCGATAAACAAAATCGCCAGACGCATGGTGTCGGCGCCGTAGGGCTCGATAACCGAGCTCGGAGGCACGACGTTGCCCTTGGACTTGGACATGGTGTCGCCGTTCTCGTCCTTGACCATGCCCTGGCACAGCAGGTTGGTGAAGGGCTCGTCCACGCTCAGCAGTCCCAGGTCGCGCAGCGCCTTGGTAAAGAAGCGGCTATAGAGCAGGTGCAAAATGGCGTGCTCGATGCCGCCAATGTAGTTATCGACGGGCATCCAACGGTCGGCCGCCTCGCGGGAGAAGGGCAGCTCGGTGTTGTGCGGATCGGTATAGCGCAGGTAATACCAGCTGGAGCAGGTGAAGGTGTCCATGGTATCGGTCTCGCGCTTAGCCGGGCGACCGCAGACCGGGCAGGTGATCTCGTAGAAGTCCTTACACTCGGCGAGGGTCTCGCCGGCGCCCAGATCCAGGTTCTCGGGCAGTGTCACCGGCAGCTGGTCCTCGGGCACGGGCACAATGCCGCAGTGCTCGCAGTGGATGGCCGGGATGGGGTTGCCCCAATAGCGCTGGCGGCTGATGAGCCAGTCGCGCAGACGGAACTCGACCTTGCGACGGCCGCAGCCCATGGCCTCAAGGTCGGCCACGATGGCAGCCTCGCCCTCGGAGTGCTTACCGCCACGCATGCCGGTGTACTTGCCGGACTGGACGAGCGTGCCCTCGGCGGCGTGGGCGCAATCCCAGTCGACGGTCTCGGCATGGAAGGTATCGATGGTCTCACCGCTGGCCTCGACGGCAGCGCGATCGTCATCGTCCAGGATGATCGGCACGATCGGCAGGTCGTACTTGCGGGCAAACTCAAAGTCGCGCTGGTCGCCGCAGGGAACGGCCATGACGGCACCGGTGCCGTAGTCGGCAACGACATAATCGGCAACCCACACGGGGACCTTCTCGCCGTTGACGGGATTCACCACGTAGCGGCCGGTAAAGGCGCCGTGCTTCTCGAGGGTGCCCTGGGCACGCTCGACGGCAGAGATATGCTTGGAGTCCTCGACGATCTTGGTCACGGCCTCCTCGTACTCCGTGCCCTCGACGAGCTCGTGCAGACGAGCGTACTCGGGAGCCAGGACAAAGAAAGACACGCCAAAGAGCGTATCGGCACGCGTGGTGAAGACGGTAATCTTGCCCTCGTCGCCCTCGATGGGCTCGCCATCCTGGTCGCACAGGGTAAAGTCAACCTCGGCGCCCTCGGAGCGACCGATCCAGTTGGCCTGCATCTGCTTGACGCGCTCGGGCCAGCCGGGGAGCTTCTCCAGGTCGTCGAGCAGCTCCTGGGAGTACTCGGTAATCTTGAAGTACCACTGCTCAAGGTCGCGCTTCTCGGGCTCGGTGCCGCAGCGCCAGCACTTGCCCTCGGTGACCTGCTCGTTGGCCAAAACGGTCTTGCAGTTAGGGCACCAGTTGACCGGGTTCTTCTTGCGGTAGACCAGGCCCTTTTCCCACAGCTTCTCAAAGATCCACTGACCCCAACGGTAGTAGTCGGGGCTGCAGGTCTTGACCATGCGATCCAAATCGTAAGAGAAGCCCATGCGCTTCATCGTGGCGAGCGCCTGGTCCATGTTCTTATACGTCCAGGCGGCAGCCTGCGTATTGTGCTTGATGGCGGCGTTCTCGGCGGGCAGGCCAAAGGCGTCAAAGCCGATGGGATGCAGCACGTCAAAGCCGCGCATGCGGGCCTGACGGGCCATGGCGTCGCCGATGGTATAGTTGCGAGCGTGGCCCATGTGCAGGTCGCCCGACGGATACGGGAACATCTCGAGCACATACTTTTTGGGCTTGCTGTCGTCGGTGTCGACGGCAAAGAGGTTGGAGTCCTCC
>CABUUD010000175.1 GCA_902494585.1 uncultured Collinsella sp.
CGGGTATCTAAAACATGGTAGCCCGTACCAGATTCGAACTGGTGATCTCCGCCTTGAGAGGGCGGCGTCCTAAACCGCTAGACGAACGGGCCATAAGCCTCAGCAGAAAAGAAGTGGTAGCCCGTACCAGATTCGAACTGGTGATCTCCGCCTTGAGAGGGCGGCGTCCTAAACCGCTAGACGAACGGGCCACATGACATCTGCACTGCCGTGCTGCGAGGACATATATTACGGGACAAAAAACGCGAGCGCAAGAAGAAATTCCAAATTGCCCGAATTTTGTCGGGAGGTTATGGAGCACGCAGGTCAAATAGGCAGCTCATTTGGGACGGGACCGAAGGATGATTATCCAAGGCGCAGGTGGGCTAAGAGGGCTTCGCGCTCGTTGGGGACATTGTCCTCGATCACAGCGTCGAGGGCGGCGTTGAGCAGCTGCCCCAGTTCCGGCCCGGGCTTGACGCCGGCGCGGATCAAGTCGCCGCCGTTGATGTCAAGCATCTTGAGTGTATAGGGCTCCCCCGCCTCAAGCAGGTCGTGGGCGAGCGAACGCATCTCCTCGATCGACTCGACGTAATAGAAGCACGACGGCGCCTTGCCGAGCGTGTCGGCACGTTTAAGGTCCATGAGCTCGTCCATCAGACGCGGCGTATCGACGCCCTCGCCCGAAAGCGCGCGCATCATATTGAGCAGGCAGGATCGCTCGGGACGCAGCGGCTTGTCATGGTACTTGATAAGCAGGCACACGTCGCGAATCAAATCGTGCGAAAGCGCCAGACGATCCATAATGGCGCGCGCCTTCTTGGCGCCAAGCTCGGGATGACCGTAGAAGTGTCCGCTGCCGGCGTGATCGACCGTGAAACACTCGGGCTTGGACACATCGTGCAAAAACGCCGCCCACATAAGGCTCGACGAGGGCGCGACGCCGTCACACAGCGCGAGCTCCCCCGCCACCGTAAGCACACGGGCGATATGCTCGTAGACGTTAAACGCATGATAGACACTGCGCTGATCAAACCCGCGACCCGCTGCCAACTCGGGCACGGCGGCGCAGATGAGCTCGGGGTAGCGCAGCATCGCGTCTCCCCCATGACCGGTCGAAAGAATGCCCTCGAACTCAATACCCACACGCTCGCGCGCCACGGCGTCGAGCAGCGGCGCGCACTCGGCAAGCGCTCGCTTAGTCTCGGGCTCAATCATAAAGTCCAGGCGGCAGGCAAAGCGCACCGCACGCAACATGCGCAGGGCGTCCTCGTTAAAGCGACGCTTGGGATCGCCGACAGCGCGAATCAGCTTGCGCTCCAAGTCACCCTGGCCGTCGTAGCGGTCGACAAGCCCGCGCTCGGGATGCCAGGCCATGGCGTTGACGGTAAAGTCGCGGCGCGCCAGATCGTCCTCGAGCGAGGCGGCACGCTCCACACTCTGGGGATGGCGACCATCGGTGTAAAAGCCATCCAAACGGTACGTGGTGACCTCGATACGCTCGCCATCGGAAATAGCCGTGATTCCGCCAAATTTAATGCCCGACTCCACAACCGCGATGCCGGCGGCCTCGAGCGCCGCCTTGGACTCCTGCCACAAGCCGCTGCAGCACATATCAACATCGTGGCTGGGGCGTCCCATCAATGCGTCACGTACCCAACCGCCCACGAACCAGGCCTCAAGACCGGCTGCCTCAAGCGCATATAGCACACGCAGGGAGGCGTCTGAGGGCTGCGTACCGTTGAGCGAAACATTGCACATACCTATGGCCTCCTACGCCTGCAAGCGTTAATCGATGGTTCTCAAGAAGTCTAACAAGAAACGGGCATGCGCGCACATGCAATCGTATCGTCAATTCGAACGAACGAGACAGCAGACACCACATGCGGCCAGAACGCAAAAACACCCGCCTTGGGAATCCAAAGCGGGTGTTCGGCAACGATGTATCGATGCGGCTAGCAGACCTGGCGAACCTCAATGTGCTTCTTATATTCGTCCACCTTGGCAAAATCGCCCAAACCAGGGCACTCAACCACGTTGGCGCCGGTAGCCATTGAGAGGCGCAGTGCGTCCTCGACGCGCTCGGGAGCGTCGTGCCACACGGACATGAAGGCGGCAAGCGAGGAATCACCGGCGCAGACCGTCGACAGCAGCTTGACCTCGAAGGTGCGGTTGGCAAACCAGATGTGCTCGCCGTTGGAGAAGTACGCGCCGTCGCCACCAAGGGTCAGCAGCACGTTCTTAGCGCCCTTGGCGTGCAGCTCGGTCATCGCGCCCTTGACGGACTCGTCGTCGCCACCGCTCACCTTAATGCCAAAGATGTCGAGCAGCTCGTCGTCGTTGGGCTTAATGAGCAGCGGCTCCATGGCAATGAGGTC
>CABUUD010000176.1 GCA_902494585.1 uncultured Collinsella sp.
ACCTCGTTGCGGCGCGGCTGCGCCTCTGGCACTTCAACAACATTGTCGCAGCCCCGACCCGCGGTCACGAGCGGGGGCTCCTGTCGTTTCCGTGCCTTCGGATTGGGTCATAGTGTCTGGCGTTGCCAAAGCATCGGCGTTGTCTTGATTCAAAGCTGCCGAAAGATAGTCATTGGGGACGTTCTTGTTTGACTAGTCGTTTAAGAACGTCCCCAACGACTACATAGCATGAGAGTGGATAATCTCCCGGTTTGAGTCTGCATTCAAGCTCAAAGTGGGAGATTATCCACTCTCGTTTCGTTTGTTGATTTCGATGCCTACATTTGTAGGAACAGTTCGTGGAGGCGGGTGTCTTCATCGAGTTCGGGGTGGAAGGTTACGCCGAGCTGGTTGCCCTGGCGCGCGGCGACGATGCACCCGTCGACTTTCGCTAAGGCCTTTGCGTCGCCGTGGACCTCGACGATGCGGGGCGCGCGGATAAACGTCAGCGGCACTTCACCGTCGATGCCGGCTACCTGCCCCTTGGTTCGAAAGCTGCCAAGCTGTCTGCCATAGGCATTACGCTCAACGAGCACATCCATGGTTGCCAAACGCGGCGTGCCCTTATCGTCATGGGCGGCAAGGTCGTGAGCCAGCAGAATCAGGCCGGCGCAGGTGCCCAGGACGGGCATGCCTTCAACAATGCGGGCACGAAGCTCCTCGAGCATGCCCAACTCATCAAGCAGCTTTCCTTGAACGGTAGACTCACCGCCGGGAAGTACTAGACGGTCAAAGTCCTGCTGCAAATCGGCCGCCTGCCTCAGCTCAATACAGTGTGCGCCCAGCTCGGACAGCCTCGCCTCGTGCTCGGCAAAAGCACCTTGGACCGCCAGCACGGCGACCGTCTGGTCTGCGTAATCGCTCATGCGCGATCCTTTCTGCTGGACTAGCGTCCGCGCTCTTCCATGATGACCTCGATCTCGTCGGCGTTGATGCCGACCATGGCCTCGCCCAGGTCCTCCGAAAGCTCGGCAATGAGCTTAGCATCGGTGAAGTTTGCCACGGCCTTGACGATGGCGGCGGCGCGCTTGGCCGGGTCGCCGCTCTTAAAGATGCCCGAGCCCACAAAGACGCCCTCGGCGCCCAGCTGCATCATCAGCGCGGCGTCGGCGGGGGTCGCTACGCCGCCGGCGGCAAAGTTCACGACGGGAAGCTTGCCCGTGGCGTGGACCTCGCGGACCAGCTCGACCGGCACCTGCAGCTGCTTGGCTGCCTCAAAGAGCTCGTCATCGCGAAGGGCAATAACGTCGCGGATCTGATTTTGAATCTTGCGCATGTGACGCACAGCCTGAACGACGTCGCCCGTGCCCGGCTCGCCCTTGGTGCGAATCATCGTGGCGCCCTCGGCAACACGGCGCAGCGCCTCGCCCAGGTCGCGGGCACCGCAGACAAACGGGACGTCAAACTGGGTTTTGTCGATGTGGTAGACATCGTCGGCGGGGGAGAGAACCTCGGACTCATCGATGTAGTCGATATCGATGGCCTGAAGGACCTGCGCCTCGACGATGTGACCGATGCGGCACTTGGCCATGACGGGGATGGAGACGGCCTCTTGGATGCCCTTGATCATCTTGGGGTCGCTCATGCGCGAGACGCCGCCTGCGGCACGGATGTCGGCCGGGATGCGCTCGAGGGCCATGACGGCGCAGGCGCCTGCCTCCTCGGCGATGCGTGCCTGCTCGGGCGTGGTGACGTCCATGATGACGCCGCCCTTGAGCATCTGCGCGAGCTCGCGATTGAGTTTGACGCGATCGGCCTTGCTGGTCTGTTCTGCCATGGTTGCTCCCTTGGTTGGCATGTGCATTGCTTGACGGAACATCCTATCGGGGAGCTGGGTATGGCGAAATACTCAGTTTTCGAGATAATAACAAGGTCAGACTAATACCAGATTGAATGACTTAATAAGGTCAGGTGATATGCTCATGCTTGACTACAATTTGGAAAAACGCGGCGAAGCATCGCTCTATGAATATGTTTACCAGCAAATTCGAGACGATATTGTTGCTGGGCGCATTGCGGCGGGGGAGCATCTTCCGTCTAAGCGCGCCTTTGCCAGCCATCTGGGAATCAGTGTCATTACCATCGAGAATGCATATAGCCAGCTACTTGCCGAGGGCTATATTTGCTCAATGCCGCGTCGTGGCTACTACGCTTGCGAGCTTCCGGATGCACCAGTTTTGCCTTTGGCTACGGGGAGTATCGACCGAGATGCCGTCTCTGTGGGCCCCAGCGCGCATGATGTCAACAGACAGGTCGAGCGATTCGACGCA
>CABUUD010000177.1 GCA_902494585.1 uncultured Collinsella sp.
ATCTGGACGGTGCCCTCATAGATCTCGGGCACCTCCTGCTCAAACAGACGACGCATGAGCTCGGGGTGGGTGCGGGAGATGACGATCGGCGGACGGCTGTGCTCGCCGCGAACCGGCTGCAGGTTGGAGTTGGGATCGCGGACGTCGATGATCACGGCCTTGATGTGCTGGTTGTGCAGGTAGCGCTCGCCCATCGGACGCTCGTTGCGCTCGTTCTCGTAACGGCGCTGGTCAAAATGCGGCAGCTCGGCTTCGACGCCATCGCGGATCTTGACGATCGTGAAGTCGGGCGTGGACTGCAGCACGGTACCGCTGATGAGGTCACCGATACGTCCGGAGAACTCCTCGTAGATCTGCTCGCGGGCGGAGTTGCGCACGATGGCGTTGATCTCGGCCTTGGCGTGCTGAGCGGCAATGCGGCTCGTGTTCTTGGGGGTGACGTCGATCTCCTCGAACTCGGTGAAGTTGCCTTCCTCGTCCATGGAATCGTCGATCGGCTCCAGACGGTAGACGTAGATCTTGCCGGTGGTGCGGTCGATGGTCACCTTGGCGCCCCACTCAAGATGCAGGATCTCGGCATAGCTCTTGGCGAGCGACTGCTCCAGGCGGTCGATCAGGTAGAGCTGGTCGATGTGCCTCTCCTGGCAAAGCTCCATCAGGGCGGACATCATGTCGGATGCTGCCATCTTACTTTCCTTCCTTCGCGGGCTTGAAGTCATAGGTGGGCTTCAACTTGCACTTTTTAACATCAGAGAAATCGAGGGTGACGGACTCGCCGTCCTCGAGCTCGAGGGTCACGTTTGTCTCGGTCGCGGCGGCAATCTTGCCGGAGTACTTGCGACGGCCCTCGGTGGCGGTGGAGGTGAGCTCGCAGTCCTCGCCCACAAAGCGGGCAAAGTCGCGCGGACGGCGCAGCGGGCGCGCCATACCCGGGCTCGACACCTCGAGCGTGTAGCTCGAAGAAATGGGGTCAAGCTCCTCGATCACGTCGCCGACCCACTTGGTATTGGCCGTGACGTCGTTGAGCGACAGGCTCTGACCCTCGGCACCCTCGATACGCACACGCACGCAGGGGGCCTTGGTGGCGCCCACGAGCTCAACGTCGACAATATCGACATCGTGCTGGGGAGCGACGGCCTCGAGCGCGTCGATGATCGCCTGCTCGGTCTTGGTCTTGACCATTGCGGCACCTCCATCCATACAAAAAAGAAGCGGGGCCGAAACCCCACTTCTTTCAATTACAACTTCATTTGCAAGCAAACTATACCAATACCTGCGAAAACGTGCAAGCATCAAAGAAATTCGCAGGTCAGCGCGCCCACAGCTTCTCCACAAGAATAGAACAATTTGGCGAGGACTCCTGCGCGGCGCCCACCCAAAAGCCCCAAAACGGGCCATACGTCCCAGCGCACCGGCCAAATCGGGCCCTATGGGCATTCCATCCCTGGTCGCACATCGGCCAGACTGCTCGTAAGGGACATTCTGGAACAGATAAGCCGTACTCACGCGTAGACCGCACAACCTTCCGGATCCTCTACGGCAAGGAGACACCATGAAACGCCTAGGCACCCTCTGCACGATCGCGCTCGCCATTGCAGCCTGCTCGTTCGCTCTGGCGGGCTGCAGCAACATCGATGGTAAAACCGGGCCATGCGAGCCGGATCTCGGCAGCACCGAAGCCATCGAGAAAACGACGCCTTCGGAGCGCTTCGACAAAATAGACGAAGATATAGTCGACCCCCAGGGCTTAGGTCCAGACCCTCAAGAACAGTTCCCCATCGACCTCGAGGCAGACGTGAACGTCCATGTTACCTGCGTGGGCAAGGACACGGATGGCTACGGCGACGCCGTATTGGTCTTTGCGGTGACGAACAACACCGATGTCGGCATGATGTTTGGCGATGTTGATGCTTATGCCTACGTCAACGGTGTCGTCCGCGACGTGCGCATGCGCCAGCCCGTCGCCGCAGGCGAAGAAACGACCGCAATGCTCACCTTTGTAGGAACCTTCGACGACCCAAATTTTGACGTGAACAGCGACCTCAACGACATCTACCTCAATATCTGGATGTTCGAGGAGCAGACGGGCAACGTCTACTTTAGGGACCTGGTGCACATTCCGTAGAAGGTGGCGCTAGGCATCAGCCAAACAGGACACACAGCGCAAAACGAGGGACGACCCAACCGGATCGCCCCTCGTCTTTTATGCGTCAGTTATGCTCGCAGCGCTTACTTGACCACCAGGTTGACCAGCTTGCCGGGCACGCAGATGGCCTTGACGACCGTCTTGCCCTCGAGC
>CABUUD010000178.1 GCA_902494585.1 uncultured Collinsella sp.
CCGTCTTCGAGGCCGCCAACGGCAACGGCGACAGGGTCGTGCCGGTCGGCACCGCCGACTACTACGCGAACGCCTCGGGCCCCGTCGCCCCGCGCCCGGTCCACTCCGCGCTCGACCTTTCCAGGCTCGAGTCGGTCGGCTTCCGAATGCCCGACTGGGAGGAAGAGCTGGGGGAGTATCTCAAGACGCTCTAGCCGCTGTTGTTGAATTTATGAGAGCAAAAGCCGCCGTTCTTAACGGCGGCTTTTCTTGTTTCTGGCGAATAGCCCCGCCGCAACAAGGGCAATGGCGGTCGCCAGACTCACTGCAAGCCCCGCAAGGGCGCCCGGAGTCTTGTAGGTCATCACGATTCTATTCGCGCCTTTCTGCATGCTCAGGGACGACAAGCCCTTATCGGCGGCGGGCGTTAGTTCTGCGGCGGTGCCGTTTACCGTTACGTTCCAGCCCTCATCGTACGGAACGCTCAGCAGCAGGTTGCCGTCATCTTTGGCGGTATACTCGCCTTCGATCCTTCCGTCCTCAAAAACCGTCGGAATAAACTCGCTTGTCTTAAGCTCGTTAATGATCTGTTTGAAAACGTCCAGATTGAGGGCGTAAAAGATCGGCTCATTGTCTTTGGGCATGTCTGTATAGCCCTCTGCGGCTCCGATTGACACCGTATGCTGGCTCGGGGCGTCCGATGCATCCGCAATCTGGCGGATATTATTGTCGAATCTCCAGGCCTCGTTTTCAATCGTTTTCTGGTCGATGGTAAGGGCGACGGGCCAATAGCTGCCGGCAGTCGCATCTTTGTTGATGTAGAGATATCCGATGGAACCCGACGGCACGGTGACGTTCCACTGCTTTAAGTTCTCGTCATCTTCCGTGTTCGTGGCCTCGATTTTGGTATAGAGCTTTACCTCGCGGCCTAGGATTTTGCTGTAGAGGTCGTTTTGCTTTTCGAAGGGGTTCTCGATCTTCAGCGTGCTGTTTTGGATATCGCTTGAGGCTGCGACGCCAATGCTGAGCGCATAGGGGTTCTCGTACACCGCGCTTGTGGAGTCCGCCTGATTCGTCTTGGCCGAAACGTATCCCGCAGGTGCGTTCTCGGGTATGGCATACTTGACTCCCAGTAAGGCATCGACGGCAAGAATGGGCTCGGCATAACGGGTTGAAAACTCGCCGACACTGCTGTATCCAAGGGAGTTGAGCAGTTCAATTGCCTGCGGGTTGTTTGCCGACGAATATGAAGACAGTTGGTTGTATCCAAGCGCCAGGCCTTCGTTGAGGGCGGCGCTATCGGCGCGCGTAGTCGTACGGTCGATGCGGCAGAAAGACGCCGAATCCTGGCCTCGAATGGCTTTGATCGTGTTGGTTGCGGTGGCGACATAGGCGCTGTTGGCTTCTTCTGAATAGCCTGTGTACAGCTGGTTCCACATAACATGGGCGTTGGAAAATAGTTCAATTGCCGTGAGTGATAGGAGCGACATGATGATGGCCGGACGATGGGCTCGACGTAATGTTGGCCGCTCATTGAGTTTCTGCAACGCGTGTCCTGCGGCCCATAGCGCAAAGAAGCTCAGCAAAAAAGCCGTGCGCGAGTAGAAGCCGTTAGGAACGCGCATGCCGCACCAGATGTACTCGAGCGGGCTCAAAACGGAGCTTGCGACCAGGGTTATCGTGACGACGAGTGTTGCGATACGCGTCTTGATTGAAACCGTGCGGTTAACCAGCAGACTCACCGCAAGCAGCATCATGATGATGCCGCAATAGAACTGCGGTGTGCTTTCGTTGTTTACCCACATGCAGGGAAGAAAGCCCCTGATGAGCGATTTGAGGCTGGTTTTAAGTAGGGGGCCGAGTGTCAGAACGGGACCGCCCTTGGACATGGCAAGGATGGTCGGCAAAAAGGTCCAGGCGGACAGAAGCAGTCCAAGCGCGATAGCCCCGGCGAATCGTAGGACCCGATCGAGCATGAGCTTCCAGCTAAATCCTTCTTCTGTAACATAATCGACAAATTCGACCAATACGAAGATGCACAGGAACAGGATGCTGATGTAGGCCGTATACCAGCAGAACATGACATTGAGCGCCGTTGCGATGACGAGGCGGATCATGCGCTGCTTGCGGATGAGCTCGTAGCATCCGTAGGCGCAGATGGGCAGCAGGATGAGGCAATCTATCCAGAGCGGGTTGCGCAGGTTGCTGATGGTCCAGCTGCAAAATGTGAACGAGAGGGAAAGCAGGAATGCTGCGGGCTTGGGTAGGCCAAAGCGCTTTTGCAAGAACCAGGCGCTGCTGATGTGGACGCAG
>CABUUD010000179.1 GCA_902494585.1 uncultured Collinsella sp.
AAGGGCTTCTTTGGCGGTGAGGGTGCGAAAGTCGTTGCAGGCCAGCAGGTTACTATCACGATTCCCGATGGTGCCTCGGGTGACAGCATCGCTTCGATTCTCTCCGAGAACCATATCGTAGAAAATCCCAAGGATTACTATGCGGCGGTCAAAAAGCTCAACGCGGATATGTCGCTCAAGCCCGGCACCTACTCGTTCACGACGCTCATGGACGCGACCAAGGTCGTTCAGCAGCTCATGGAGGGCCCCAATGCGGGCTCCGATGCGCTGACTATCCCAGAGGGCCTGACGGTTGATCAGGTCGCCGATCGCGTGGCCAAGGCATACGACAGTATCTCCAAGGAAGACTTCCTCAATCAGGCAAAGGCCTCCAACTATGTGAAGGACTATAGCTTCCTTGAGGGCGCTGCAAACGATTCGCTCGAGGGCTTCCTATTCCCCAAGACCTATTCGTTGGGTAAGGACCCGTCTGCCGATGATGTGATTCGCGCCATGCTTGATCAATTCAACACCGAGTACAAGTCGCTCGATTTTGCCGGTTGCGAGGCCAAAATCAAGGAGCGCTACGGCGTGGAGATGTCTGATTACGACATCATCAATCTCGCTTCCATCGTTGAGCGCGAAGGCCTCAACGCCGAGCAGCGCGCGCATGTCGCCTCGGTGTTCTACAACCGTCTTGCCGGCAAGCTCGATGGTCTGCGCTACCTCAATAGCGATGCGACCATGATGTATGTCACCGGCGGCGAGGTTACCGCCGACGACCTGCAGAGCGATAGCCCGTATAACACCTATAAGCACGAGGGCCTGCCGCCCACGCCCATCTGCTCTCCGTCACTCGAGGCGCTCAAGGCAACCCTTGAGCCCACCGACTCCGATGACCTGTATTTCTACATTACGCAGGACGAGGAGTATTTCTCTCAGACCTACGAAGAGCACCAACAGTCTTGGAATTAAACATGAGGATTTTCAGCCCCAAACGATATGTTGCCTCGGTCGACCGCATCGACCTTGATACCCTGTGGGCCGACGGCAAGCGCGCCATTTTGCTCGACCGCGATAACACCCTGGTGCCGCGTGATACCGAGCAGGTCCCCGCTGCCGTCTCGGCCTGGCTCGACGCCGCCCATGCCAAGGGCTTTAAGCTGTGCATGGTGTCGAACAACTGGCATCGCGACCAGGTCATGAGCTCAGCACGCGAGCTGGGGCTCGAGGCCATCAGCCATGCCATGAAGCCTACACCGTTTGCTCTCAAGTCCGGTCTTAAGCGCTTGGGCGCCACGGCCGATGAGGCTGTGCTGATCGGTGACCAGCTGTACACGGACGTGTGGAGCGGTAACTTTGCCGGCGTCGACACGATCTTGGTAAAGCCACAGGCAACTCAGGACCTGTGGTATACGCAGATCTTCCGTATCTTTGAGCGCCGGGCCCTGCGCGACCTTCCCTGCGAGGAATAGGTTTCGTCATGTCCCAGCACACCAAGCACGGCTGCGACCATATCTTCTTTATCGGGTTTTTGGGTGCGGGCAAATCGACGCTTGCACGCAATGTGGGCACGATGTTCAAGCGTCGGTTTATTGATACCGACCGCCTTGTCGTGCGCCGTTGCGGCAAATCGGTAACCGAGATTTTTGAAACCGAGGGCGAGGAGCGCTTTCGCGAGCTCGAAACCTCTGCGCTCCGTTCGCTCCAAAGCGAGCGCAGCTTGCTGGTTTCGTGCGGTGGCGGCATTGTCGAGACGCCGGTCAATATCGAGCTCATGCACCAGATGGGTACCTGTGTGTACCTCGAGGGCGATTTTGAGGATTCGATGCGCCAGATCCGCCGCTCCGACACGCGTCCCGATTTCCGCTCGCCCGAGCACGCGGCGCTGCTCTTTGACCATCGCCGTCCGTTGTATCGTCAAGCTGCCGATCTTACCCTTGATATTCGCCACAAGTCCTTCGAGGACGTTTCCTACCTTTGTGCCGAGATGCTTTTGGAGCGTGGACTGCTATGATTCGCCGTCAACTGATCAATTTCCAAAACCGCAGTGTCGATGTCCGCGTCGGATTGGGCGCGTTCGATGAGCTGTCGCGCATGTTTTCCTCGGCTGTGGGCAAGCCTAAGCGCGCGATGGTGGTTTGGAACGACGCCACATCTGAGCGCTTTGGCGAGGTTGTTGAGCATGCGCTCGTCGACGCCGGCTTTGCTGTGTCGCTGCTCGTCCTCGATGTTTCGCCTGCCGGTGCTACGCTGGCCGATGCCGATACCGT
>CABUUD010000180.1 GCA_902494585.1 uncultured Collinsella sp.
TCATTCAAAAGATTGCGGGCCGCGAGCTACCTCTCAAGGTCCAGACGATTGTGAGCTATGTGGGCATCGCGCTCTTTGCGCTGCTGTTTGTCTATATGCTTCGTTCCGACATCCTTCGATTTATTCTGTAGGGGAGTGTTTGGATTGTCTTTATCCCATCCTTTGCCTCGCGAGTTGACGCGCCCCGTGCATGTGGGCGGTGTGCAGATCGGTGGCGGTGCGCCGGTGGTGGTCCAATCCATGACCTGCACCGATACCGCCGATGCCCAGGCAACGCTTGCGCAAGTGTGCGCGTTGGCGCAGGCTGGCTGCGATATCGTGCGTGTGAGCGTGCCCACCGAGGCCGCGCTCGAGGGTTTCCGCACCATCTGTGCCGAGTCTCCGGTGCCGATAGTCGCCGATATCCACTTTAATCATAAGCTCGCCATTGGTGCCGTTGAGGCCGGTGCTGCCAAGCTGCGTATCAATCCCGGCAATATCGGCGATTGGGCCAAGGTTGACGCGGTGATCGATGCTGCTGGTGCCGCGGGCTGTGCGATTCGTATCGGCGTCAATGCCGGTTCGCTTGAGCAGGATATCGCCGAGCGCGATGACCTTACGCAGCCCGAAAAGCTTGTGATGTCGAGCGAGCGTTTCGTCAAACATTTTGAGGATCGCGGCTTTACCAATATCGTGCTTTCCGCCAAGGCTCATAGCGTGTCCACGACGCTTGACACCTATCGTGCCCTGTCGCGCGAAATCCCCCATGTTCCGCTTCATTTGGGCGTGACGGAGGCCGGAACCAAGCTCCAGGGCACCATTAAGAGTTCTGTGGGCCTGGGTATTCTGCTTTCCGAGGGCATTGGCGACACCATGCGCGTCTCGCTTACGGCCGATCCGGTCGAGGAACCGCCGGTCGCCTGGGGTATTCTGCAGTCGCTCGGCCTTCGCCGCCGTGGTCCCGAGATTGTCTCGTGCCCCACGTGCGCTCGCTGCCAGGTCAACCTCATTCCTATCGCCGAGGAGGTCACCGAGCGGCTTAAGAACTACTCCGCGCCGCTTTCGATCGCCGTGATGGGCTGTGCGGTCAATGGCCCCGGCGAGGCCTCTGACGCCGACTTGGGCGTTGCCTGCGGACGAGGTCAGGGCCTGCTCTTTTCGCACGGCCAGATCATTGGTAAAGTAGCTGAGGACCAAATTGTCGACGCGCTAATGGCCGAGGTCGACAAGCTTATTGAGGAGAAATAAATGACTCGAGCAATGTATATGTCTAAGCTTTATGCTCCGACGCTCAAAGAGGATCCGGCCGACGCCGAGCTTGCGAGCCATCGCCTGCTGCTTCGTGCCGGCATGATTCGCAAGGAGGCCGCCGGTCTCTATTCCTATCTGCCGCTTGCTTGGCGCTCGATTCGCAAGATCGAGAACATCGTGCGCGACGAGATGGACGCTGCCGGCGCCCAGGAGCTCATGATGCCCATCATGGTCGATGCCGAGCTGTGGCGCGAGTCCGGCCGTATCGATGCCTATGGCAAGGAGCTCGTGCGCTTTGATGACCGCCACGGCCGCGAGTTTGTGCTGGGTCCCACGCACGAGGAGACCGTGACTGCCCTGGTGCGCAACGAGCTGCGTTCCTACAAGCAGCTGCCGGTGAATCTCTATCACATCCAGGACAAGTTCCGCGACGAGTTCCGTCCGCGCTTTGGCCTGATGCGCGGCCGCGAGTTCATCATGAAGGACGCCTACAGCTTCTCCGCCACGCAGGAAAGCCTGCAGGAGGAGTACGACAAGATGAAGCAGGCCTACGCCAACATCTGCGAGCGCTGCTACATCAAGGCCCTGCCCGTTGTTGCCGACTCCGGTGAGATCGGCGGCGATACCTCCGTCGAGTACATGGCGCTGGCCGACGCCGGTGAGGCTTCGCTGGTCTACTGCGACGATTGTGGCTTTGCTGCCGATGACGAGGCGGCAAGCACCAAAGTCGTTGTGACCGAGGGCCCCGGCGACGGTACGCTCACCAAGGTCGAGACTCCGGGCATGGGAACCATTGAGGCCGTTGCCAAGTTCTTTGGGTTCCCCGAGAACGGTACGCGCAAGTCCCTGGCTCTCATCGACGCCGAGGGTAAGCCGGTTGTGGCCATCGTTCCGGGCGATCATGAGCTCAACGACTGTAAGGCCGAGCACGTCTTTGGCAAGGGCTATCGCATGATGACCGACGAGGAGCTCCTGACCTACGGTCTGCACAAGGGCTTTATCGGACCGGTTAACCTGCCCGA
>CABUUD010000181.1 GCA_902494585.1 uncultured Collinsella sp.
AGTCTTGAGCACGCGCCCTTCCCCAAGGTGATACGCTATGTGCGCACAGAAAAGCCCCTTTAACAGGGGCTTTTCTGTTTCAAGCCTCAAAAAAAGAAGACTGATTCGACCTCAGATCTACATCTGCGATTCATTTTTTCGAAACGAAATGCGCCGGCACGTCGCGCTTCACACAAGAAAAGAGCCGTATTCGGCACAGAGATTTATGTACTTTTCTTCACAATCGAATCAATCCTTAGGCGAAAAATCGCTCAAAAGGACCCGCCTAAATGCTATTCATAGCTACCGTTTACGGAATACTGGCTAACACTCACCCAAAAAAGTTCGCCCCGCCCAATCCGAAGATTGAACGGGGGTTACTTTACGGGTAAGCCACTTAAGTGGCTCCCCTTGTCTGGAGCCGCGCCCTTCCCCAAGGTGAGCTGCTTTCGACTTAGCTGTATTGTAACGCTAATGCGGGAAGGTCGTCGACAAAATGGCCCAACGGACAATACTTATCCAGAGCAAGGCCCACCTCTGCATCAAGAACGGCCTATTGACGATCACCGTGGACGACCGCAGCTCCACCATTCCCCTCGAGGACATTTGGGTCGTCATCGTCGAATCCCATCAAACCACGATGACGGTCGCCTGCATGTCGCAGCTTAACGACGCGGGAATAGGCGTCATGATCTGCGGGCGCGATCATATGCCCAATGGTCTCATGCTCCCCATGGGCGCCCATTCGCGCCATGCGCGCATCGTCGAGGATCAGCTTGCCATGAGCCTTCCGTTTAAAAAGCAGCTTTGGAAACGAATCGTTCAGGCAAAGATACTCAACCAAGCGGCGGTTCTCACAGAAATGGGGTTGTCTACAGGCCCTCTCCCCTCTTATGCCAAAACCGTTCTTTCGGGCGACACGGACAATCGAGAAGGCGCAGCTGCCTCCGCGTACTTTAAAGCCCTCATTACCGATGGAACAAGACGTAACAGTATGCAGAGCTCCGCCCTCGATTATGGTTACAGCGTCCTGCGTGCAGGCATCGGAAGAGCAGCCGTTGGCGGCGGATGGCTCGTATCCCAGGGGCTTCACCATCACAGCGTTTACAACGCATTCAATCTCGTCGACGATCTTATTGAACCGTTCCGTCCTCTCGTCGATCTAATTGTTATGAGCTACGGCGTTGCAGAGCCTTTGGGCCAGCGCGACAAAGCATTGCTCGCTCGCGTGTTTGAGCACGTCATGACTATCGACGGAAAACGTTGCGGCTGTCAGCAGTGCATAGAGACAACGCTCTCTTCACTCAGAACTGCCGTTCTCGAAAAGGATCCCAAGAGGCTGCTATTGCCCGAGCTAAAAGGGCTCGAGATGGTAACTGTTGAATAGGGAGGAGCCATGAGGGTTATGAGGTTATTGGTTCTGTTCGATCTTCCAACGGGAAGCAAAGCCGAGCGTCGGCAGTATAGCGACTTTCGAAAGTTTCTGATTAACGACGGATACCATATGGAGCAGTTTTCGGTGTATTCGCGCCTGTTGGTGACTCGCGAATCCGCAGCGGCGCATATCGCTCGCCTTAAGCTGAATCTTCCAAGCGCTGGAGAGGTCACCGTTATCGAAATGACCGAAAAGCAATACGAAGACCGAATGGTCCTTCTGAGCGAGCACAAGGAGCAGCCCGTTGAGCAGGGCGCGCAGTTAACGCTTGTGTTTTGACGTTGCCGCCTCTCACGCGCTTGACCTCCCCGGTCTTGGACGGCTTGCGATGTTGGGCAGCGTGTTTGGCATGGTAGGTGGAGCTTTTGCCTGGTGTCTTGCCCACGCCAAGACCCTTGCGGCTCGACTGTTCCCCACCCCTATGTGCGCATCGCCGCTATGGGTCTTATGCTGTCAGCGATTCTGCTCGCACCCATCCTTATTGGCTGCGAAGTCTTCGGCTTTGGCAACTTGCCGATGTTCTTTATTGTCTGCGTCGTGGCTTATCTGTTCAACATGGACAAATCTATCTACGCCCTGCAGGAGCGGGCGTAGATAGATGTCCAAGCAAGTGGTCTCAACCGGAAACGACATCCCACTCTGAGGCTGTATTCCGGGACACGGTTTCCGCTTGGGACTCCATTCGGGAAGCGCATCCCGTTCTTTCACAGCGTCTTGACCATGCAAAATGCCCTGGCGTTACTCCTCGTACGCGCCCTC
>CABUUD010000182.1 GCA_902494585.1 uncultured Collinsella sp.
GGACGAGCTCTTCGCTGCACAGCAGTCCCAGAGCAAGGCCGCTGCTTCTACCGAGCCGCAGCGCACCGCTCCTGCCACGAGCCCGGCTCAGGCTGCCCCGACTCGCAACGTCGGTGGTACCGAGCTCCCCAACTTTGGCAACGACCAGTTTGAGCTTCCTGACTTCCTCAAGCGCGGCAGCTTCTAGTTCGTTTTTCTCAGCGACCTGTATGGGGTGCGTCCGATTGGGCGCACCCTTTTTGTTGTGTTTTGCCTTTGTAAACGAAAGCCTCCAATCTCCTTACGTTCCCCTTACGTTTAGCCCCTACCGCTGCGGGTATCCTTTTGATGAAGTATGGCAGCCGTGTGGCACGGACTGCTGCGGCGTCGCCGCGATACTTGTGTTATTAGGAGGCTTTAGTATGGCAGCACGTGCGGACAACGTTTCGCGTGTCGACCATGATGGAGTTACGTTGGTAGAGGGCGCGACGCACGATGTTCGCTTTGCTTTTACCGAACGCGCCGGCGGTGTTTCCGAAGATGCGTACTCCTCACTCAATCTGGGCTCGCATGTTGGCGATGACCCCTTTGCCGTTCAAGAAAATCGTCGCCGCGCACTCGAGGCCTTGGGTGCCGCCGAGTGCGAGCACAACCTGCTTGTTCCCAATCAAGTACACGGTGACCATGTCGTGACGGTGACCTCGAACGGTGCTGATGATCTCGAGAACATTCGCGAGCAGATTGCCGAGGGCTGCGATGCCATCGTCTGCATGGCCCGTGAGGTACCCGTGATGCTCTGCTTTGCCGATTGCGTTCCCGTGGTGCTGGTGGCTCCCGGCGGCTTTGCCGTGGTGCACTCTGGTTGGAAGGGCACGATTGCGCGCATTTCCGCCAAGGCGTGCCAAGCGCTCTGCGAGGCGGCTGGCTGCAAGCCGGACGACATCTCTGCCTACATTGGGCCCCATATCCTGGGCGACGAGTACGAGGTGTCCCAAGAACTTATGGATCGCTTTGCCGCCGAGTTCGCGTGCATCGATGCCTCTGCTTCTCGTATGCTCGATCTTTCCGCCGCCATTCGCGAGGCGCTGATGGACGCCGGCGTCGAGGCGAGCAGCATTGTGGACACCAAGCTTTCCACCGTTCGTCAGAACGACCGCTTTTATTCCTACCGCAACGAGGGCGGCACCTGTGGGCGCCATGCTGCGATCGGCGTGATGCTATGAGAAAGATCGCATCGGTCCTGAGTGCTGCAGTGCTTACGCTCACGCTGTGTGCTTGCTCCTCGGGATCTTCCACATCTTCTATTACCGTGGCCGGCTCGACCACGTGCCTTCCCATTGCCGAGATCGCAGCCGAGGGCTTTAAAGAAGAGGCCGGCACCGATGTGCTCGTCTCCGGCCTTGGCTCCTCTGCGGGTATCGAGGCCGTCAGCAACGGCACGGCCGACATCGCCAGCTCGTCTCGTGGCCTCAATGCCGACGAACAAGACCTTGGCCTGACCCCGATCGTAATCGCGCACGACGGCATCGCAGTCATCGTGAACGACGACAACCCGGTCGACAATCTCTCGACCGAGCAGCTCCGCGATATTTACGCCGGCAAGATCACCAACTGGAAGGAAGTCGGCGGAGAGGACCTGAAGATTCAGATTATCAACCGCGACGAGGCGTCCGGTACGCGCGAGGCCTTCCGTACCATCGTGATGGACGGCACGCCGTTCGATCGCCGCTCGGCCGTTCTTTCGGGTACGGGCCAAGTGCGCGACGTCGTGTCCCGCTCGCATGGCGCCATTGGCTACATCTCGCTGGGTTTTGTCGAGAGCCTCAACGCCACGACCTCGGTTAAGGCCGTTTCGGTCAACCATGTCGAGGCATCCGAGAAGACGGTCGCAAGTGGCGGCTATCCCATCTCGCGCGACCTTTACTTCTTTGTGAAGGGTACGCCTTCGCATCAGGCGCAGGACTACATTGACTATGTGACGTCCGAGAAGATGGACAAGCAGATTCGCGAGGCGGGCTTTATTCCCGTCACCAACGACGGAAAGGGGAGTGAGTAGCGTGGAAGCA
Source organism: uncultured Collinsella sp. (assembly GCA_902494585.1). Lineage (GTDB taxonomy): Bacteria > Actinomycetota > Coriobacteriia > Coriobacteriales > Coriobacteriaceae > Collinsella. The sequence continues at coordinate 2,046 of CABUUD010000182.1, forward strand.
CAGGAAGCCCCCCAGATTGAGCAGGAGGCTCAGACGCCCAAAAAGCGTGAGTTGGCGTTGGTGTCGCGTAGCACCTATCTCAAGGA
>CABUUD010000183.1 GCA_902494585.1 uncultured Collinsella sp.
CCGCGGTCGTCCGGCTCCGCGTGCCGCCGCTACGCCCGAGCGCGTCATCCCCTGCGAGCGCGTATTCGTCGCCATTGGCCAGGACATCGATTCCAAGCCGTTTGAGGAGATGGGCATTGCCTGCAAGTGGGGCTGCGTCGTCACCGATTCGGATGGCGCCGTGCCTAACTTCGATGGCCTCTTTAGCGGCGGCGACTGCCAGACCGGTCCCGCCACCGTCATCCGCGCCATCAACGCCGGTCGCGTGGCTTCGGCAAACATCGACCGCTATCTGGGCTTCGACCACAAGATCAAGCTCGACGTGGGGCTGCCGACCGTCCAGTTTAAGGGCAAGCACGAGTGCGGCCGCTGCGAGCTGGGCGAGCGCGAGGCCGGCGAGCGTATTCACGATTGGAATCTGGTCGAGCAGGGTCTCACCGAGCAGGAGGCGCGCCAGGAGGCGAGCCGCTGCCTGCGCTGCGACCACTTTGGCTTTGGCGCGTTCCGCGGAGGGAGGAACCTGGAATGGTAGAGCCCAGCAAAACCACCGTCAGCGACAACACCGAAAACGGAGCGCACAATATGGTCAAGCTCACTATCGATAATTGCGAGGTCGTGGTTCCCGAGCACACCACGATCCTGGACGCAGCCAAGTCCGTCGGCATTCAGATTCCTACCCTGTGCTACCTGCGCGATCTAAACGAGATCGGCGGTTGCCGCGTGTGCGTGGTCGAGGTTGAGGGCTGCGACCAGCTGGTTGCCGCCTGCAACAACTACGTGCTCGACGGCATGGTGGTCCACACCAACAGCCCCAAGGCGCGCGAGGCCCGTCGCACCAACGTGCAGCTGCTGCTGTCCCAGCACGATTCGCAGTGCACGAGCTGCGTGCGCAGCGGTAACTGCAACCTGCAGACCATCGCCAACGACCTGGGCATTTTCTATCTGCCGTATCAAAGGCATTTGGCGGGCGAGGGCTGGGATTTCGATTTTCCCATCATCCGCGAAAACGACAAGTGCATTAAATGCATGCGCTGCATCAAGGTGTGCGAGAGCGTGCAGGGCCTAGGGATTTGGGACCTGACCAACCGCGCCACGCATACCGCCGTGGGTACCCGCGGGCGCGCGCCGATCGGCAAGACCGATTGCGTCGCGTGCGGCCAGTGCATTACGCATTGTCCGACGGGCGCACTGCGCGAGCGCGACGATACCGAGACCGTGTTTGACGCGCTCGCTAATCCCGACAAGATCGTGCTGGTGCAGATCGCGCCTGCCGTGCGCAGCGCCTGGGGCGAGGAGCTCGGCATATCTCGCGAGGAGGCCACCGTTGAGCGTCTGGCTTGCGCGCTGCGCCGCGTGGGCTTTGAGTACGTGTTCGATACTGATTTCTCGGCCGACCTCACCATCATGGAAGAGGGTTCCGAGCTGCTCGAGCGTCTGGGCAAGGCCGCCAAGGGCGAGGGTGACAGCCGCGGCTTGCCCATGTTTACGAGCTGCTGCCCGGGCTGGGTGCGCTTTGTGAAGGCGCGTTACCCCGAGTTTGTCGACAGCCTGTCTACGTCCAAGTCGCCGCAGCAGATGTTCGGCGCTATTGCCAAAACCTACTACGCCAAGGTGCTGGGTGTGGAACCAGAGCGCCTGTTCGTGGTGTCCGTGATGCCGTGCACGGCCAAGAAGGCCGAGTGCGCGCTGCCGAGCATGGTGGGCGAGAACGGCGCGCCCGACGTAGACGTTGCACTGACAGTGCGCGAGATGGTGCGCATGATCCGCGCGAGCCACGTGAGCGTGGACACGCTTACCGAGGAGCCGCTCGATACGCCGCTGGGCTTTGGCACGGGCGCGGGCGTGATCTTTGGTGCCACGGGCGGCGTGATGGAGGCTGCCGTGCGCTCGGCATATTACCTGGTGACGGGCAAGAACCCGGATGCCGATTTCTTTACCGACGTGCGTGGCCTGGACGGCTGGAAGGAAGCCGTCGCCGATATCGATGGCACCAAGGTGCGCGTCGCCGTGGCGCACGGGCTGGGCAACGCCGCCCGCCTGCTCGACGCGATTCGCGACGGCCGTGCGAGCTATGACTTCGTCGAGGTCATGGCGTGCCCGGGCGGCTGCGTCGGTGGCGGCGGTCAGCCCATC
>CABUUD010000184.1 GCA_902494585.1 uncultured Collinsella sp.
AACCCCAAAATGAAGGCGACGTGATGATGCAACCCCTTGGTGCAAAGTAACCTGCCCCCTTTGCACCAAACTTAGGACCAGAGGAGGTCGCTGCGGGTGATGGTGGCGCCGATGGCAAAGGGCATGCAGGCGATAACCGGGTACAGGTAGCGCATGTAGGTCGAGCCGTTGCAGGGACCGATCAGGCACACGGCGAGCACGCCCAAAAGCGGCACCCAAATGGCCAGCCCGCGCCACGAATGACGACGTAGCAGATAGGCCACCACGGCGATCATGATCCACACATAGGTGGCCGAGCTCATGGCGAGCGAGATAAACGGGATGCGCTGCACCGCCACGCGATACAGGTTGATCAGGTGGTCGCACCAGCGCACAACCTTGCTATCGACCGGATGGAAGTCGAAGTACTTGAGGTTATCGGGCTTCGCCATAATCTCGGCACTGCGCGCCGTGCTGTAGACCCACGCATCGCGGGCACTCGGATAAAAGTAGCCGTAGTAGTTATTGATGAGCGCCGAGATATAGCACTCGGGATCCTTTTTGAACATCTGAGCCCACACCTCAAAATAGGCCTTGATGTCCTCCTGCGAGGCGTACTCGTTAAAGCAATTTTTGACAGCGTCCGACTTATCCGGGTTGTAACGGCGGCCCAGATTCTCGTACTTGAGCACACGGTCGATAACGGCACGCTCTTCGTCGGTCACCAAGCCGTCGCAAGGAGCCTCCACGATGGTGCCGTCCTCCTTAACCGTGGGGTTGACGCCCGAGTTGAGGCCGTCGTGCTTTTGGACGAAACGAGCCGTCTGCTGGAACGGAATCGAGAGGATTTCGCGCTTGGAACCAGGCGTGATGTCGTGCTCCGGCATAAAGACCTTGGTGAAGTACATATTAGAGGCAAGGCAGAGTGCAAGCACCGCAAGAACTCCCACCCAGCGGAAACGCGGGATGGCGCCCGAAGGCGCAGCACCAGCCTGCTTGGCTGCACGACGAGCCACATGCGCATCCCATGCGCAAAACGCCGCCGCGATTACGCATGCCGCCAGGGGAAACACCAGGCCGCCGTTACGCAGAAACGTGGAACCCATGGCGCCCAGAGCGAGCAGCAGCCAGTCGTGGCGCGCAAAGAGCACAGGCCTCTGTTCGCCTGCACGCTCGACATTGGCATCGCGACGGGGCAGGCCGAAGGCCACGAGCTTCACGGTCTGCACCAACAGCACCAAAAACGCGTCGGCAAACAGCACGTCTTTGGTAAGCAAGGCCGCGTAGTTGGAGAACATGGGCATAAACACAAAGAACAGCAGGATTACGCCGCGGACCGGCAGGCTCACGCCCAGCTTGCGCAGCGACGAGATGGAATAGGCCATGCAGGCGGCCGTAATGACGAACTGAGCGCAGGTGTAGATGGCAAGACCTGCGTTGGCGCTGTTGAACAGTGAAAGCCCCAGCTGGACGCACGAACCGATGATAGCCGTATGCACCACGGGGTGATGTCCGTTGAGCAGCACATTGGGATTGAGCAGACGCAGGTAGTCACTCGTGCCGTTGGGGTAGTTGAACCACTGGCGAATCTGCGCACCCGTATCTCCCATAAAAAGGCCGGGCAGCGAAGCGATGAGCGTGGGCGCCCAGGCGACCATAAGCACCAGGAAGGGCCCGGCAAAGGGATGGACCGAGAGCACGGCGTGAGCCACACGCCATACGCGGCCAAAGTGCGCTTCGGAAAACGGAATGCGCCGAGAGCTCAGCCAATCTAGACACTCAAAAGCCAGATAGAAGGCAACGACCGCCAAGAGCATCCAGCCCGCACCGCCTATCCAGGCACAGATAATGCGGGCCTTGTCGCCGAGCACGATCTCGGCCGAATCGGTGAGGTCGTAGCTGCGGCCAAACACCATGCAGACGGCAAAGAACAGCGACGGAAGGATCACCGAGGGACGCCAGGCGTCGCCGCGGCCAAAGAATACGTAGCGAAACGGCAGCGTGAGCAGGCAGGCAAGCGCAAGCAGCATGACCGCGTCGGTATGGCCGGCAAACGAGAGGAGCACCTCGTAGCACACGTAC
>CABUUD010000185.1 GCA_902494585.1 uncultured Collinsella sp.
GACCGCAAGCCGGTCGGCGACCTGCCGAGCGTGCAGGCCTGCGCCTCGGCCGGTCAGTGTATCATCTCGTCGGCCTACGACGAGGAGTTTCATGCGCGCGACCTGCTCACCTCGCTCGTGCTGCTCACGCGCCACGATACGGCCCGCCGCACGTCCTACCTGCACGCACGCGACGCCCTGCTGCGCCTGGTGGAGCTTGGCGTGGTGCCTGTTGTCAACGAGAACGATACCGTTACTGTCGACGAGATCAAGTTTGGCGACAACGACACGCTGGCGGCGCTCGTAAGCTGCTTGGTTTCTGCCGATTTGTGCGTGACGCTCTCGGACATCGATGGGCTCTATACCGCCAATCCGCACGAGGACCCAACGGCCGAGTTTGTCCCGGTCGTGCATAAGATCGATGCCAAGATCATCGCCTCGGCGGGCGATTCTTCCACATCGGTGGGCACGGGCGGCATGATTACCAAGATCCGCGCGAGCCGCATTCTGATGACGGCGGGCATTCAGAGCGTGATATGCTCGGGCGAGGAGCCCGATGCGCTCGTGCGCCTCGCTCGCGGCGAGAGTGTGGGCACGCTGTTCGATCCGCCGGCGGAGCGTCTGGACATTGCGCCCCGCAAGCTGTGGATCGCGCTGGGAGACAAGGCGCATGGCTCGGTGACGGTCGATGACGGCGCCGCGAAGGCGCTGGTCAGCCGTGGCTCTTCCTTGCTCGCGGTGGGTATTCGCGAGGTCGATGGCACGTTTGCCGAGGGCGATGTGCTCGATGTGTGCGACCCGAGCGGTATGGTTGTCGCCCGCGGTATCGCCGAGGCCGATTCGGACGTGCTGGAGCTTGCAGCCGGACGCCGCCAGGACCAGATTGCCGGCAACCGCCTGCTGGCAGACCTGGCCGAGAAGCCCGCGATTCATCGAGATAATTTGATCGTCTTCGCCTAACGGGTCGACGCTGCGCGCCGCCCAGAGCGACAATTTGTCATTCAAAAGGCGAGGCATGACCATCAGGTCTATGCCTCGCCTTTTTCATGCCAACTTGTTCGCTCTGGGCGGCGCTCGCTTCTTTTCCTCGACCTTCGACTTAAAGCCACTCGCTTAGGGGCGTTTTCGCTTTCCGACCTCTACCTGCGGCATTGTTGTTGCCAGCACTTATTCTGCACTAGGGGACGCTCTTTTTGTGCCGGTGGACGGGGACACTCCTTTGCTAGAAGATTCGGCGCAGGTCTCCGCGGTTGAGGGCTTCGTCGAAGAGGTGCTTGAACACCGCGCTGCCGTGCAGGCCATCGTGCTCAAACTCGTTGGTCACCCAGGCATGCGAGTTGCCAATGCGGCTGAGCGTATCGAGCTGCAGGCCCGAATCCACGTACATGTCGTCGAAGTACACCGCAGCCTGGAGTGGTACTTCGTTGCAGGCCAGGCGCTGCGGGTCGTAGATCTTGTCCCAGCTGGTGTCCTCCATCAGCAGATCCATGGCGGGCTTGAAGGGCTTGAGCTCGGGCATCTGCTCAAACATCCACGGGAACATGGCCTCGCCGGTAAACATGAGCGGGCGCGCGAGTGTGTCGAACTCGGCACGATGGGCCTTCTCCTCTGCTGCGGCCCAGCGAATGGGCATGGTGTCGCCGTCGGCGTAGATAAACTCCTGCAGCGTCCAGTACAGCGGGTTTGTACGCGTGTTGGTGCGCTCGAAGGCGCGCATCAAAAAGCTGTCGGATACCGAGGAGCCGCAGCTCAGCGTACCATCGCCATCAACAAACGCGTGATCGATAATCCAGTGCATGCGCTCAAAGCTTGGCTTCATGCCAAAGTCGCTGCCCATAAGCTGCAGGCGCTCGACCGTCATCGGCGAGCCGTCGGGCAGTGCGGGCTTTTGCTCCTCGATCGCATCTGCCAGGGCAGCCACGCGCTCGACATCGGCAGGGTAACGGTCATAGTACTGCTGCGTCTTGGCCGCCATGCGCGGGAAGGTGTGCGCGTAGACCTCGCTGGCGCTCGTCGGCACGTGCGGAATGC
>CABUUD010000186.1 GCA_902494585.1 uncultured Collinsella sp.
AGGAGGGCCTGGTATGGCCAATATGACGAGCTCGGTTTCGGCATCGCAGGTTGCCGGTGAGTTGGCGAGCGCTACGTTTGAGGAGATCCCCGCCCTCGTGGAGCATTATCGCGAGGACCCGCGCCAACAGGTGATCAAGGCTTGCGAGCGTGCTCTTAAGCGCCATGCCAAGGAACTTGCCGAGCGCGAGCGCGTCAATGACATGTACGAGCTTATGCATGAGCTTGGCGGCGATGGGGTAGTCGTTGGTGTCGACGAGGTGGGTCGCGGATCGGTGGCCGGTCCTTTGACGGTATGCGCCGTCTGCCTTCCTATGGAGCCGCGCGTCTGGGGCATCAACGATTCCAAAAAGCTCACGCCGGCGCGCCGCGAGTTGCTCTCAGTGAAGATTGCCGAGGTGGCGACGGCAATTGGTTTTTGCCATATCGCGCCTAAGGATATCGATGAGATGGGCATGGCCCGCGCCATTCGAGCCGCTGTCGCGGGCGCCGTGGCCGATACGGGGCTCGAGCCCGATTGCGTGCTTATGGACGGTAACCCCTTGGGCGCCGTTCCCAACGAGTGCGACGTGGTGAAGGGCGATGCCAAGATCGCCTGTATCGCCGCGGCGTCCATCATGGCCAAGGTCACGCGTGATGAGATGATGGTCGAGTACGATGCCGAGTATCCCGAGTACCATTTGGCCGAATCGAAAGGCTACGCAAGCCCCGAGCACATCGAGGCCATTCGCAAACATGGACTTTGTCCACTGCACCGCGTGAGCTTTTGCGGAAACTTTCTGCAGACTGAGCGCCTTTTCTAGCTCAATTGTGGAGACAGGGACCTCTGGGGTTTTATAAACCTGCTGGTAGCGGGCCGTATGCAACAACATTGCTGCGTACGGCCCGTTTTTTGACGGCATTTGGTCAGCTTTTGGTTTGCTTCCGGTACTTACCCGCATGAAAGGTGCCCTCATCATCGGGGCAATGCAGTGTGCGGGAAAGGAGACCCCATGAGTGCCGCAAGCAAAAAGAGCAAGACGCAGCAGCTCAAGGAGCGTTGGGAAAACGGCGAGCTCGACTGCGGGGCGATGACGCCCGAGTTTATCAAGGGACTCAGTCCCCGCGAGCTGGGCATGCTGGGCGAGCTGATCACCATCGACTACTTTAACGAGCGTGGCTACACCTTGCTGGAGCAGGGTTATCGTTGCACCGAGGGCGAGGCCGATCTGGTGCTGCTCGATGAGCTCGACGATGTCGTGGTGATGGCCGAGGTCAAGACCAGACGCGTCGCACTGGATTGCAGCACGCGGGTCTTTCCCGAGGAGGCCGTGGACGCCCAAAAGCAACGCCGCTACCGCCGCATCGCAAGTTGCTATCTCATGGAGCATTATCCGCTCAAGGCGATTCGCTTCGATGCCGTGGGCGTCACCATTCGTGGCGGGCATATCGCCGAGATCGAGCATCAGTACAACGCGTTCGATTGGCAGGTGTCGTGATGGCGTTCGAGACGTTTGCCGTTCACGCGGCCTGCATCCGTGGCGTCGAGGCGATTCACGTCACGGTCGAGGTCTCGCTTGCCGGTGGTGTTCCGGGCATCCAAATGCTCGGCATTCCGAGTATGGAGGTGATGGAGTCACGCGGTCGTATTCGCTGCGCGATGCGCTCCGCCGGGTTCGAGATCCCACGCTCGGGCATTACGGTCAACCTGGCGCCCGGCGATATTCGCAAGACCGGTAGCGGCTTTGATCTGCCCATCGCCATCGCGGTTCTGGCGGCCGATGGGCAGATTCCCCGTGACAACCTCGATCGCTGCCTTATCGCCGGCGAGCTCGGCTTGGACGGTACGGTGCTTCCCGTCAAGGGCGAGGTGGCGTTTCAGCTATTGGCGCGTGATATGGGGCTGTCCTTTATCGCCGGCAGGTCCGATCAGCATGTGCCACTCGCGGGCGTGGATTGCGGATTTATCGATCATTTGTCTCAGCTTGCCCATGGCATGGGCGATGCCGCGCG
>CABUUD010000187.1 GCA_902494585.1 uncultured Collinsella sp.
GGGATAATGCGCGCCGCCCACTCTTCAAACGCGCGCGCTGCATCCTCAAAGGAACCCGCCGAGGAGCTTGCGGCGGTGTCCGCAATATGCAAGAGCGCTTTCTCGAAGTCGATGGAACCGTCGCGGGCAACGTCGTAATCGATTGCCTTTAGGAGACCCTGGGCCCTGAGCTTTTCGGACGTCTGCGCGGCATCGATACGGCTCTGGCCCATCTCTGCCCTGCGATGGGTATGGGCATCGAAAGTTAACGTCGGAATCAGAGTGTGAAGCGTCGCCGCCAGCTGAGCCAACGCCGACTCAGTTCGAATCCGCGTCACCGTGCCTCGACCCATGACGATCTCTTCGCCCACAAGCGGTCCCGTCACGTTTTTCCTCGAATATTCGTCAATCACGCTATCCAACGCGGCGCGTGTCGACTCATCCATATCCGGAAACTCGAGGAGTATCTGCGATTTGATGTCCAATAGCCCATGCCTATAGTCCTTAACGGCATTTTCTGCCTCGGCCTTCTCCGCCTCTATGCGCAACGCCGCTGCCCCGGCAACAATTGCAGCGGGGGCCAATGGCACTGCCAGCGGTGAAGTGGCTATTCCGGCAGCGACTACAAAATTATCTCCCACCGAGCCGCTCATTATCACGTTCCCTTCTTCATGGATAACGGGGCCATCCCGGTCATCAAGCGTTTTTACTGCCTCATTTCTACCGCCGTCTTGCGCGATTCTGTTGCGCAACATTGGCGAGCGGAAAATTTGTCGATGTTGCGCAACAGAAAGCAGCGGTCGGCGCATATCCTGCTAATGGAAGAAAGGATGAAAGCGCGCCATGACCGGATCCTACGAAGAAGTTCGACTCGTCAAATTTCATACGCCAGCACTGCTCTCCGAACGTGAGCAGGCTGCGGCACGACGTCGCTTCTGCACGCTTCTCGTTCCGCCGCAAAAGGGCGGCTTTGGCGGCAACGCCTATGTCCGCCGCGTCCAGAGCGGCGATCGCGCTTTTGAGCTCGCGCTTAAGATGCCGCGCCCCGATGCCCAGCCCGAGCAAGAACAGCTCAACCGAGAAACTTTGGAAGAGGAGTACCGCACGCTCTCCGTCGTATCCAACCTAAGGGGTTTTCCCGATGTCTACGGTTTTGGCTACACGGCAGACGGAACCCCGGCGCTGCTTATGGAATGGGTTGACGGCGTCTCGCTTCTTGATGCACGGCCAGCCCTGAGCGATGGCACTGAAACCTGCCCCGGTGATATCGTCGCCGCGCTGGGTCTGAGCGTGCTCAAGATCATCTTGTCCACGCAATCGCTCGACACGCCCTTTGTCCACCGCGACCTCTCCATGCGCAACATCATGCTGCGTCACGATCGCATCCCGCTCGAGGAGCAGGTCTCGAGTGGCTATTTTGACATCTGCCTGATCGATATGGGCAGTGCCAAGCTCGTTAAACCGGACTTTTCCTTTACCGTCGACGTCAACGCTTTTCGCGGTGCCACGCCGGCATACGCGGCACCCGAAATGCTGGAGCGGTTTAAGGCCGACCCCGGTGCGCGTGACAATCCCGCCGTCGACATCTATGCGCTGGGAAGCATCCTCTACGAGCTTTATTGCGGACACGCGCCCTTTGAGGCAGAGCTCAAGCGCTCTGGAGATCACGCGCGCCTCAAGCGCACCATGCAGCCGCAACCCCTTACGCCCGCAACTCCCCGCGAGCAGGGCTTGGTCAACGCGATTATGGCTTGTTTGGCAGTCTCGCAAGACGCACGCCCTTCGGCAAACGAGCTCGCGGCGCGCCTTGAGCCTTTCGCCCGTACGGGTGCCCCGCGAAAGCACCGGCCCGTGGCGGATCGCGGCAGCGCTACCGTGCGGGCGGACGCCGCCGTCCCCACCCGCACGGTTGTA
>CABUUD010000188.1 GCA_902494585.1 uncultured Collinsella sp.
TCGGTAAGACACGCCGAGGTCGCCGCGGACGGGCTGATATAGGGAGAGGGCCTGACCCCATATCGTTGGGGCCAGGCCCGATTTTGCCTCTTGACAATGTCCTGCTCATATTAAAAGGACGGCAAAGACCAAGACAAGAACAAGATCTGCCACAAGAGGAAGAGCATTCCGTGGGAGCTCGAACTTGTCGGTTACGACAAGGGCGAGATCAATACCACGGTTAGAAGTATCGACTGGATCACGTATAGCAGCTACGTCGATGGACCATGTTGGATGAGCCACGTCGACGACGACAAGTACCTCGACGAACTGAGCATCCCAGGCACGCATGATTCGGGCAGCTGCAGCGTCGACAACGACACCGAGCCCCAAACCTCGCTTGCAAAGTGCCAGCAGGATTACATCCCCACGCAGTTGCTCGAAGGCATTCGCTACTTTGATATTCGACTCGGAAAGGGTGAGAACCCCGGCATCGACCACGGAGATTGCTACCTGCTCAAAAAAGACGGGAACTTTATGCATCTTTCCGATGTCATCGGGTACTTCAATACGTTTTTGAGCGAAAACCCGAAAGAAGCGCTCATCATGCTCGTGTCGCGGGGCAACGACGAGGCTACCGACGAAAGCCTCACGACGGCTTTTGCCAATGTTATGGACAAGAACCCCAATCTGTTCTACACATCGAGCCGCATCCCCACGCTGGGCGAGGTGCGCGGAAAAATCGTCTTGCTGCGTCGATTTAGGCTCGTCGGCAGCAGCGTAAGCGGCCACACGTGGGGCCTCGACCTCACCGAATGGGACGACAAAATCGCAGCGCACACCGACAGCGCCTCCATGTGTCTCGTTCGAGACGAGCGGGGCTTTGAAGCCGTGGGGAAAACGGGTGACGAAAAGCCCTATTGCACCAAGGTATATGCCCAGGACCATTACGAATGCACAGGAACCGACAAAATCAGCTGGGTCGATATGGCGCTGCAGGAGACAACCAAGCTCGCCCGCATCATGGTGGACGTCGAGGACGATGCCGGGGCCAAGGTAAAGGTCTTGGAGCACAGCTGGTGCATCAACTACACCAGCTGCACGAACCACAAGCAAGGAAGCAATCCTTTTACCGCAGCGCGAGTGGTCGACGAGCACCTGTACAAGAGCTCGTATATAAACAATACCGGAGTTGAGGGCACAAAAGAGAACTGCCGTAAGAACATTGGCATCATTGCGTCCGACTTTGTTGATGCGGCACTGGCCCGAAGCATCTACCAGCGTAATTACGATGCGCAGCACAAGCAGACAGCTTCGTACTACCTCCCGACCCGCATGCATATGACATACGGCGACTCGCTGAGCGATGCCTCGCTCCAAGATGGCAAGACCGTTGGCGAGGGCCATTTCCGCCTTGCCGACAGCAGCAACGTGCTCAACGTGGCGGCTTCGGGCCATGCGTTTGCCATCGAATATGTGGATGTCGATGTCCTGGGCAACGAGACTGTTACGGGGCTGCAGGGTTCTGTGCCCATCGATATCGACCCACGCGCGCTGACGCCCCATTTTGAGGGACTCGAAGGCCTTAAGGCCGGCGAGGACGTGCGCGCCAAGATTGCGGCATCACTCGAGGGCAAGCTCGAAACCGATGCCTGCACAGCCCAACTCGAGTTTATGCACGATGCAAACGGCGCTCCGGGTACGGCAATGGCCGAGGGCGAAACATTTGCCGCAGGGACGTACTGGGTGCGCGTGAACGGTCTCTTGGGCGACGCGGCGCAAAACTACACACTTGCCACCGACGGAGCCGCAAGCTTTACTGTGACGGCTTCGGGCAACGCGGGCGGCACCGGCGCCGGCACCGGTACCGGCGCCAACCA
>CABUUD010000189.1 GCA_902494585.1 uncultured Collinsella sp.
GTCGTTCTCCCCCATCGCGGTCGCGTAATAACCGCCCATCACGCCCTGCTGGCTCGTGAATTCGACGACGGCGTTGGATACCAGGTCGGCCTTGCACAGGTGCGCGGCGCGAGCAGCGTCGGCGGCAAGATGGGCGCCCAAATGAGCCTCGCGGGCAATAGCAAGCGCGAGCTGCTCAATACGCTCGGACTTGGCGAGCACGCTACCGAGCTTCTCCTGGAAGGCGACCTTGGCCAGACGCTCGCGGAACTCGTCGAGGGAGATCTTCAGGTCCTCCTCGTAGAAGAACTTGGCGTCGTCCAGACGGGCGCGCACGACGCGCTCGTTGCCGTCGATCACGCGCTCGGCATTCTCGGGCTTGCTGTTGGAGACGACCACGAACTCACGCGTCAGCTTGCCCTCGCCGTCATAGATCGGGAAGTAGCGCTGGTTGGTGAGCATGGACTCGCAGATGATCTCGTGCGGGACCTTGAGGAACTCCTCATCGAAGGTACCGACGAGCACCGTCGGCCACTCGCAGAGGTTGATAACCTCCTCGAAGACCTTCTTGGGCGTATCGACATGGCAGCCGGGACGGGCAGCCTCGACCTCGGCGATACCGGCGAGAATCGCCTCGCGACGGCGCTCGGCAGAAAGCACGCCGGCGTCCTCGAGCACCTGCTCGTAGACGGCGGGGCTGGCAACCACATGGTCACCGGGGCCAAGTACGCGATGACCGCGCGTGGTGTTGCCACTCGTCACGTCGGCAAAAGACACGGGCACAACATCCTCGCCCAGAAGGCAGCAGATCCAACGAACCGGACGAACAAAGGTCGCATGCTCGTGACCCCAGCGCTGGGAGCGGTAGTTGGGCCACTGCAGGCCAGCGATGGTCTTCTCGCACAGGGCCGTCAGGATCGGGGTAGCCGGTGCGGAGGGAATGTTCTTCTCGGCAAAGACGTACTCACGACCGTCAGTGTCCTCGCGACGGACCAGGTCCTCGGCAGCCACACCGCACTTGCGGGCGAAGCCCTGGGCGGCCTTGGTGGCGTTGCCGTCGGCATCAAAGGCAATGTTTGCCGCGGGGCCACGCTTGACCTCGTGAACCTCATCGGTAGCGGTGGCAACGTCGGCAACGAGCGCAGCCAGGCGACGCGGGCTCGAGATCACGCGGACCTCGCCGTGGGCCAGACCGGCCTCGTCGAGACCCTTGGCGATCATGGTGCCAAGCTGCTTGACGGCATTGTTCAGCGGTGCAGAGGGCATTTCCTCCGTACCGATCTCAAACAGGAAATCCTTAGCGTCTGCCATGGCTTACGCCACCTCGCCTTCCTGGTCGGCATTCTCGTTGACTCCGGCGACCTCGACCATATAGGCCTCGCAGCACGCCTTGGCGACGGCGCGGACGCGCAGGATGTAGTTGGCACGCTCGACTGCGGACAGGGCGCCGCGGGCATCGAGCAGGTTGAAGGCATGGCTGCACTTCATGACGCAGTCGTACGCGGGCAGCGGCAGCTTGCGCTCCAGGCAGGAATGGCACTCGGCCTCGTAGTCGTCAAACTTCTGACGCATCATCTCGACGTTGGCGACCTCAAAGTTGTAAGCGCTAAACTCGCGCTCGTTCTCCAGGAACACGTCGCCATAGGTCATGGGCGTGCCGTCGGGCAGGTAGCTCCACACCAGATCGTAGACCGAGTTGACGCCCTGGGCGTACATGGCGATACGCTCCAGGCCATAGGTAATCTCGACAGGCACGGGGTCGACCTCGATGCCGCCCACCTGCTGGAAGTACGTAAACTGCGTGACCTCCATGCCGTTGAGCCAGAC
>CABUUD010000190.1 GCA_902494585.1 uncultured Collinsella sp.
GCGTTGAGCTTTTTGACCGCCGCGTAGTAATCCTTGGGATTCTCGACAATATGGTTCTCGGAGAGAATCGTGGCGATCGTGTCGCCCGAGGCGCCCTCGGGAATCGTAACGGTAACCTGCTGGCCAGCGGTGACTTTCGCATCCTCACCGGCAAAAAAGCCCTTGACAGCTGGCACGACAAAGAAAACGATCGCGACAAGCGCAAGCACGGCGACGACGCCACCGATAATCATAGGCACCGGGGAGCTTTTCTTTTGGGCACCACGGCGAGAGCGCGTGTTATAGCTCGAGCGCGTGGCCGGAGCAACGCCGTGCGAGCCATGAGCATGATGTGCGTGGGAGCGTGATTGCGGTGCCTGTCCCTGCGTGCGCTGGGCAGGAGCCTGCTGCTTAAAGCGGGAACCGCCCGCGGGCTGGGCTGTATGGGCAGCAGACTGCTGAGCAGGACGACTAGCAGGCTGCTGGCCCGGACGCTGAGTGGGCTGCGCGGGGCGAGAAGAGGGCTGCGCCGAACGTACGGCGGGTTGGGCCGCGCGCTGAGTCGGTTGCATCGGACGCTGACCGGACGATACAGAGCGTGGCGCAGGCTGTCGTGTACGATTCGGCTGGCGCGGATCGAAAGCGCTAGACATGCGAAACCTCCTCGTTTTTGCGATCGAGCCACGTCTGCAAGAACAGGCTGGCGGCGATCATGTCGATCTTGCCCCTCATCTGCTTTTCGTTGAGTCCCTGCTCGCGCAGGATACGCTTGGCCTCTTGCGAGGACAGGCGCTCGTCCTCAAACTCCAGCGGAAGATCGAGCTCGTCGGCGATCTTTTGCGCTACGGCGGCAACGCGCTCGGCCTGGGGGCCGGGCTCGCCGGCCATGGTCAGGGGACGCCCGCTCACCAAGATGTCGGGCTCATAGTCCTCGACCAGGTAACGGAACGTCTTGGCCATACCGGTAACCTCGGCGGCCGGGAGCACCTTGACGGGCATCGCCATCTTGCCATCACGGCTCGAGACGGCGATGCCGATCCTGGTCTCCCCTATGTCCAGCGCGAGCGCGACCACAGCGACTACTTAGGCGCCGAGCGCGGTCTTGGCGGCCGCGAGGGCATCGGCGATGCCGGCAGCATACTTGCCACCGGCCTGGGCCATGTTGGGACGACCGCCACCGCGACCGTCGACCAGGCCCGCAATCTGCTTAATCACGTTGCCGGCGTGGAAACCGGCCTTCACGGCGTCGTCGGAACCGGCGGCGAGCAACGCAGGCGTGCCCTTCTCGGTCACGCTGGCAACGACACAGGCGACAGGGCCGGCGACCTTCTGGTGCACGGTATCCCAAACGTTGCGCAGGTCAGCGGCCTCGAGACCCTGGAGCTCAGCGACAACGAGCTTGTAGCCGTTAACCTCAACGGCGCCCTCGATGGCACTGGAGATGGCATCAGAAGAGCCACCGGTCAGGGCCTTCTTGAGCTTGTTGGAAGTCTCGCGAAGCTCGGCCTGCAGGTTCTCCACACGAGCGGGAACCTCGTCAAAGCGGCACTTGAGCGCAGCGGCAGCGGCGTCAACGAGTGCCAGGCGGTCGGCCATGTAGTCGAGGGCGCCCTTAGAGGTAACGGCCTCGATACGGCGGACGTTCGAGCCCGTGGAGGACTCGGAGATAATCTTGAACAGGCCGATCTCGGCAGTGTTGGCAGCATGCGTACCACCGCAGAGCTCGCGGGAGAACGGCTGGTCCTCGGCGCCCACGGAAACGACGCGGACGACGTCGCCATACTTCTCGCCAAACAGGGCGAC
>CABUUD010000191.1 GCA_902494585.1 uncultured Collinsella sp.
ACACCGTCGAGCACGGCGGCACGCCGG
This sequence comes from uncultured Collinsella sp., assembly GCA_902494585.1. GTDB lineage: Bacteria > Actinomycetota > Coriobacteriia > Coriobacteriales > Coriobacteriaceae > Collinsella. The sequence continues at coordinate 28 of CABUUD010000191.1, forward strand.
CCGACCTCAACTACGAGGGCTACCCCAAGAGCGTATGCACCTCGATCAACGATGTGGTCTGTCACGGTATCCCCTGCGATACGGACGTGCTGCACGAGGGCGACATCATCAACGTGGACTGCTCCACGATTTTGGACGGCTACTTTAGTGATTCGAGCCGCATGTTCTGCATCGGTGAGGTCTCTGCCGAGCGCCAGCGCCTGGTCGAGGTCACCCGCGCCAGCGTGGAGGCGGGTCTGGCTGCCGTCAAGCCATGGTTGCCGCTCTCCGTTATGGCCGAAGCCGTGCAAAAGACGGTCGAGAACGCCGGCTTTAGCGTGGTGCGCGAGTACGGCGGACACGGCATTGGCAAGGAGTTCCACGAGGACCCGTTCGTGGGCTTTACCACCGAGGCACCCGATGTGGACACTATCATGGCCCCGGGCATGGTCTTTACCATCGAGCCCATGGTCAACGCCGGGGCGCCCGACATTAAGATCAGCAAGGGCGACGGCTGGTGCGTGCGCACCAAGGACGGCAGCGACTCGGCCCAGTGCGAGGTACAGCTCGTGGTGACCGAGGACGGTTACGAGCTGTTGAGCTGGTAGCTGTGCGGACGCCGGATGCTGACGGGCACGCTCGTCTTGCATCCGGCGTTTTATTTGAACGTTTTGCCTGATAAAACCTGCCAAAATAAACCTGTCCCTTTTTGGCAGGCTGAGCGGAGATGACTGCTTGTGAACATCCTGGTTTTGCTGCCCGTCAACGACCGCCATCGCGCAATTCTTGAGTCGAGTGCTCCGGGCGAGGACTTTATCTACACGAGCTCCGACGCCGCCACACGTGAACAGGTCGCCGATGCCGACGTGATCTTGGGCAACATCGACCCTGACATGCTCACGGCATGTGAGCATCTCCAGCTGTTGCAATTGCAGACCGCCGGCTATGACGACTACCTTGCCGCCGGCACCGTACCAGCCGACGCCAAACTGTCCTGCTCGGTGGGCGCCTACGGTCAGGCCGTGAGCGAGCACATGTTTGCCATGGTCCTTTCCATGATGAAGCGCCTGCCCGGCTATCACGATCTGCAGCGTGAGCATCGCTGGAAGGATTTGGGGCCGGTTACCTCGCTCAAAAACGCCAATGTGCTGGTGCTGGGCGCGGGCGATATCGGCGGCCACTTTGCCACGCTCTGCCGCAGCATGGGTGCGCACGTCCGCGGCATCAAGCGCCATCCGCTCGTCTACCCCATTGTGTTTGAGGACATGGACGGTATGGATGCCCTGTCCGAGCGCCTGGCCGAGGCTGACATCGTCGCATCCTTTATGCCCAGCACACCCGAGACCCGCGGCCTGGCGAACGCCGAGTTCTTCGCCGCGATGAAACCAGGCGCCTTCTTTGCCAACGGCGGCCGCGGCGACCTTGTGGTCGCCGACGACTTGGTTGCCGCCCTGGAGTCGGGACATCTCGCCGGCGCCGCGGTCGACGTCACCGACCCCGAACCGTTGCCTGAAACAAGCCCACTGTGGGATGCGCCCAACATGCTCATCACGCCGCACGTCTCCGGCTGGTTCCACCTGGCCGCCACGCTCAACAACGTGGTCGACATCGCCGCGGAAAATCTGCGTCACCTGCAGGCCGGCGAAACTTTACGTTGTTGGATCGAGCATTAATTTGTTCCGGCGTTTTACCAAACGCCGGAACC
>CABUUD010000192.1 GCA_902494585.1 uncultured Collinsella sp.
GAAAGAGGAGCGACGCGTACTTTGGTACGCGAGCGACGGCTTGAGGGGCGAGATGGGGTGCTTGGGGCCGGCGCAGCGTCAAGCCTGAAGGTGATCCTGGATGAGGTCGCAAATGGCTCGGGCGTCGTTGATGTTGACGGCTCGGGTTGCAAAGCCGGCGTCGAAGGCCTGGCGTGCCAGGGCCTCGTTGCAGGCAAGGGCCAGCGTGCGACCGTCGACCAGGTCGAGCGAGCTCTTGCCGCGCAGACGGTCGACACCGGAGCGCGCGACGACGATGTTGTCGAAGCCCTCGGTCTTATAGCCCTCGATGATTACCACGTCGACATCGTTGTAGCGCGACAGCAGTTCGCGCGCGGGCATCTCGTCCTCCTCGCGCGTGTCGGCGTACTCCGCCCAGCGCGTGGCGCAGATGAGGCCCACGTGCTTGGAGCCGGCCTGGTGATGGCGCCAGGTGTCCTTAGCGGGCACGTCGATATCAAAGCCGTGGTGCCCGTGATGCTTGAGCGAACCCACGCGCAGGCCGCGGCGGGTGAGCTCGGCGATAACTTTCTCGACAAGTGTGGTCTTGCCCGAGTTTTGGTAGCCGATAAACGCGATCGCGGGGACGGCCGGTGCCGGAGCTGCGGGCGTGATGGCAGCGGGCGCGGCACCGTCAGCGGCCACGGCCTCAACAGCAGCAACCTGACGCTCGGCACGATCCCACACGCCCGAGCGGCCGCCCTCCTTGCGCAGCAGACGCACGTCGACGATCTCCATGCCGCGATCGACCGCTTTGCACATGTCATAGATCGTTAGGCACGCGGCACTCGCGCCGGTCAACGCCTCCATCTCGATACCCGTCTTGCCCGTCACGCCGGCCGTGACCAGTACGTGAAAGCCAACCTGCCCGTCTGCGCGCGCCGGCGCCCAGCCCTCGGGCACGTCCTCGGCCGGCGTCCCCGCCGGAGCGATGGGCGCAATGTCGCACTTGCTCTTGGTAATGAGCAATGGATGGCACATGGGGATGATGTCACTCGTACGTTTGATGGCCATGATGCCCGCCACGCGCGCACAGGCAAGCACATCGCCCTTTTTGGCGCGGTCCTGCAGCACCATGGCCTGCGTCTCAGGATGCATGAGGATGGTGCCCTCGGCGATGGCAATGCGATGGGTCTCGGCCTTGTCGGACACGTCGACCATGCGTACCTCGCCCTTGGCGTCCACGTGCGTCAGCTCGTCGCGACGGGCGTCGCGGGCGGGCTCGGCGGCAGCACTGGCAGACGGCTGCACGGATGCGTCGGCGTTGCCAGCATTCGCCGCAGCCGTGACTTTGTGGGCAGACATCGCGGCCCTGCGAGCGGCCTTGGTGGCATCGGCGTACCTGCTCTTGGCCATATGATCATCCTCCGATTTGGGACATAAATCGTTGCGTGCCCTCAATTATCGCGTGTTCCTGCGGTTTGTGGGCCACGGCATCGCGCCAAATCGAAAGTACCTGCATATCATCACCACGGCGCAGCGCCTCACGCACCGAATACTCGGCATCGCTGAACAGGCACGGACGCACGTTGCCGTCTGCCGTCAGGCGTAGACGGTTGCAATTCGCACAAAAATGATTGGACATGGCGCTGATAAAGCCAACCGTTCCCGCCGCGCCCGGAAAGTGCCAGTAGCGCGCAGGGCCCGCGCCGGCAGGAGC